>NZ_JBEZLV010000016.1:0-160104 GCF_040652335.1 Streptomyces sp. NPDC048270 | reverse complement strand
TCTCCGAGATCCAGTTGAGGAACGCGACGTCCTGCGTGTTCCCCTTCTGCGGAGTGGCGATCCTCTTGCCCTTGAGGTCGTCCAGGGTCTTGATCCTGTCCGGGTTCACCACCAGCTTCACGCCGCCGGACGCGGAGCCGGAGACGATCCGCAGGTTGGAGCCCTTGGACTTGACGTAGCCGTTGATCGCGGGCGAGGGGCCGATGAAGCCGATGTCGAGCGAGCCGCCGTTGAGGGCCTCGATCTCGGACGGACCGGCGTTGAAGGCCTGCGGCTTGATCCTCGTGCCGCCCAGCTCCTTCTGGATCAGGCCCTCCTGGAGACCGACCAGGGCGGTGGCGTGCGTCAGGTTCGGGAAGTACCCGATGCGCACCTCGGGAGCGGAGAGCTTCTCGCCGGCGGCGCCGGCCGCCTGCGGCTCGCCCTTCTCGGCCTGGGAGCCGTAGCCGCAGGAGGCGAGCGCGCCGATCAGCAGCGGCAGGGCGGCAGCGGCGACGAGGCCGCGGCGCAGGGCCGTCCGGGCGCTGTGCTTCGTGCGGGTGGTGGCGGTGGCAGGCACGGGAGGACTTCCTCTCGTGACGCGGTCATCTCATGACGCGCGTCTTCGTCTGTGGAGCGGGGGCGGGTACGGCTCGTGGAGGGCGCCGGTGCGACAGCGGGCTGCCGCCGGCGACACGGTCAGCGCGCACATCGCGCCACCCCTCCCTGGCCGCTGCCGAGGGCGCCTCTCCCGGACTTCGTCCGGGGGTACCCCCAGCCCGCGCGGCCGCCCTCCGTCGCGAAGGTGGAGTAGATGTCGGAAGGCATGGGCTAGAAGTCCCACCCTTCCTCGTCGGCCTGGACGGTGGTCTCGGCCGTGGAGGCGAAGGACTCGCCGGCCATGCCCGCCGCCAGGGTGGTTCCGTCGGCCGGGTCGATCAGCAGGAAGGATCCCGTGCGGCGCGAGTCGGCGTACGCGTCGAGCGCGAGCGGCTCGGCCGTACGGACCACCACGCGGCCGATGTCATTGGCCACCAGCTGCCCGGGGTTCGGGTGCTGGGACAGGTCGTCGAGGGTCAGCCGCGAGGGGATCTCCTTGACGATCGCCTTGACCGTCCGCGTCGTGTGCTTGATCAGCACCCGGGCGCCGACGGCCAGGGGCTGGTCCGCCACATGGCAGACCGTCGCCTCGACGTCCTGCGTGGTGGCCGGGGCGCTCGCGGTCGGTGCGATCAGGTCGCCGCGCGAGATGTCGATGTCGTCCTTGAGGCGCACGGTCACCGACTGCGGGGCCCAGGCGATGTCGACGCTCCTGCCGAGCGCCTCGATGCCCTCGATGACCGAGGTCCGGCCCGAGGGCAGCACGGTCACGGCCTCGCCGACCCGCAGCACGCCGGAGGCGATCTGGCCCGCGTAGCCGCGGTAGTCCGGGTGCTCGGCGGTCTGCGGGCGGATCACGTACTGCACCGGGAAACGCGCCGGGCAGGCGGTGAGGTCATGGCTGACCGGCACCGTCTCCAGGTGCTCCAGCACCGTCGGGCCGCCGTACCAGTCCATGTTCGCCGACGGCTCCACCACGTTGTCCCCGGCCAGGGCCGAGATCGGGATCGCGGTGATCTCCGGGACGCCCAGGTCCGAGGCGTAGGCGGTGAACTCCTCGGCGATCGCCGCGAAGACGGACTCCTGGTAGCCGACGAGGTCCATCTTGTTGACGGCCAGCACCACGTGCGGAACGCGCAGCAGCGCGGCGACGGCAGCGTGCCGGCGGGTCTGCTCGATCACGCCGTTGCGGGCGTCGACCAGGACCACGGCCAGGTCGGCGGTGGAGGCGCCGGTGACCATGTTCCGGGTGTACTGCACGTGCCCGGGGGTGTCGGCGAGGATGAACCGGCGGCGCGCGGTGGCGAAGTAGCGGTACGCGACGTCGATGGTGATGCCCTGCTCCCGCTCGGCCCGCAGGCCGTCGGTGAGCAGCGCGAGGTCGGGGGCGTCCTGGCCGCGCTGGGCGGAGACGGCCTCGACGGCCTCCATCTGGTCGGTCAGGACCGACTTGGAGTCGTGGAGCAGCCTGCCCACCAGGGTGGACTTGCCGTCGTCGACGGAACCGGCGGTCGCGAAGCGCAGCAGCGTGGTCGCCGACAGATCGGCGAACTGCTCGGTGGTGGAGGTCATTTCTAGAAGTACCCTTCGCGCTTGCGGTCTTCCATCGCGGCCTCGGACATCTTGTCGTCGGCGCGGGTCGCACCCCGCTCGGTGAGGCGGGAGACGGCGATCTCGGCGATCACGGCATCCAGCGTGGCGGCGTCGGAGTCGACGGCGCCGGTGCAGGACATGTCGCCGACGGTGCGGTAGCGGATGAGGCGCGTCTCGGGCGTCTCGCCCTCCTTGGGGCCGCCCCACCCGCCGGCCGTCAGCCACATGCCGTTGCGCTGGAACACCTCGCGCTCGTGCGCGAAGTAGATCTCCGGCAGCTCGATGCCCTCGCGGGCGATGTACTGCCAGACGTCCAGCTCGGTCCAGTTGGAGAGCGGGAAGACGCGCACGTGCTCGCCGGGCGCGTGGCGGCCGTTGTACAGCTGCCACAGCTCGGGGCGCTGGCGGCGCGGGTCCCACTGGGAGAACTCGTCGCGCAGGCTGAAGACCCGCTCCTTGGCGCGGGCCTTCTCCTCGTCGCGGCGGCCGCCGCCGAAGACCGCGTCGAACTTGAGCCGCTGGATCGCCTCGGTCAGCGGGACGGTCTGCAGTGGGTTGCGGGTGCCGTCCGGACGCTCGCGCAGCTTGCCCGCGTCGATGTAGTCCTGGACGGACGCCACGTGCAGGCGCAGCCCGTGCTTCTCGACGGTGCGGTCGCGGTATTCGAGCACCTCGGGGAAGTTGTGCCCCGTGTCGACGTGCAGGAGGGTGAAGGGCACCGGCGCCGGCGCGAACGCCTTGAGCGCCAGGTGCAGCATGACGATGGAGTCCTTGCCGCCGGAGAACAGGATCACCGGCTTCTCGAACTCGCCCGCCACCTCGCGGAAGATGTGCACGGCCTCGGACTCGAGGGCGTCGAGGTGCGACAGCGCGTAGGGCGCGTCGGTCTCTTCGTGCAGGTGGGCGACCGTGGTCATGCCAGACCCCTCTCGGTGAGCAGCGCGTGCAGGGCCGAAGCCGACTCCTGGACGGTCTGCGTGTGCGACTCGATACGCAGGTCCGGGGACTCCGGTGCCTCGTACGGGTCGTCGACCCCGGTCAGACCGGAGATCTCGCCCGCCGCCTGCTTGGCGTACAGGCCCTTCACGTCACGCTCGGAGCACACCTCCACCGGGGTGGCCACGTGGACCTCCAGGTAGTTCGTCGCCGCGGCGGCGTGCCGCTTGCGGACGGCCTCGCGGCTGTCCGCGAACGGCGCGATCACCGGTACCAGCGCCTTGACGCCGTTGCTCGCGAGCAGTTCGGCGACGAAGCCGATGCGCTGCACGTTGGTGTGCCGGTCCTCGCGGCTGAAGCCGAGCCCGGCGGAGAGGAACTCGCGGATCTCGTCCCCGTCGAGCACCTCCACGCGGTGGCCCTCGGCGCGCAGCCGCTCGGCCAGCGCGTAGGCGATGGTGGTCTTGCCGGCGCTGGGCAGCCCGGTCAGCCACACGGTGGCGCCCTGGTCGCTCACGCTCATCTGCTGTGTCTCCGTAAGTTCTTCGCTGGTCGTGGTCATCAGCCGTGCAGTCCGCACTCGGTCTTGCCGCGCCCGGCCCACCGGCCGGCCCGCGCGTCCTCACCCTGCGCCACCCGGCGGGTGCAGGGGGCACAGCCGACGGAGGCGTAGCCGTCCATCAGCAGCGGGTTGGTGAGCACCCCGTGCTCGGCCACGTAGGCGTCCACGTCGTCCTGGGTCCAGCGGGCGATCGGCGAGACCTTGACCTTCTGCCGCTTCTCGTCCCAGCCGACCACCGGGGTGTTCGCCCGGGTCGGGGACTCGTCGCGGCGCAGGCCCGTCGCCCAGGCGTCGTACGCGGTCAGGCCCTCTTCGAGGGGCTTGACCTTGCGCAGGGCGCAGCACAGGTCGGGATCGCGGTCGTGGAGCCGGGGGCCGTACTGCGCGTCCTGCTCGGCCACCGTCTGGCGCGGGGTGAGGGTGATGACGTTGACGTCCATCACCGCCTCGACCGCGTCGCGGGTGCCGATGGTCTCCTCGAAGTGGTAGCCCGTGTCGAGGAAGACCACGTCCACGCCGGGGAAGGCGCGCGAGGCCAGGTGGGCGACGACCGCGTCCTCCATGGAGGAGGTCACGGCGAACTTCCGGCCGAAGGTCTCGGCGGCCCAGGTGAGGATCTCCAGCGCGGAGGCGTCCTCCAGCTCCCGGCCCGCCCGCTCGGCCAGGTCCTTGAGCGCGGCCGCGGCGGGAGCCGCGGTGGTGAGACCGGCGTCCCGAGTCGTGGTCATATCTCGTCCCCTCCCGCTGCATCGGACCGGACGCCCCGGGCCAGCAGCCCGAGGTACTTCAGCTGGAAGGCCCGGTTGCAGGCCCGGCATTCCCACGCGCCGTGGCCCGTCTCGTGGGGGAACAGGTCCTCGTCGCCGCAGTACGGGCAGTAGAAGGGTGCGGCGCGCTCGCTCACGAGAGGCTCTTCTCGTCCGCGCGGGCGACCCACGCCGCGAAGCGCTCGCCGTCCTCGCGCTGCTCCTCGTAGCTCTTGACGACCCGCTCGACGTAGTCGGGCAGGCCGGCCGAGGTGACCTTGAGGCCGCGGACCTTGCGGCCGAAGCCGGCCTCCAGGCCGAGGGCGCCGCCCAGGTGGACCTGGTAGCCCTCCACCTGGTTGCCCTCGTCGTCCAGGACCAGCTGGCCCTTGAGACCGATGTCCGCCACCTGGATACGGGCGCAGGCGTTCGGGCAGCCGTTGATGTTGATGGTGAGCGGCTCGGCGAACTCCGGCAGGCGGCGCTCCAGCTCGTCGATCAGCGAGGCGCCGCGCGCCTTGGTCTCGACGATGGCCAGCTTGCAGAACTCGATGCCGGTGCAGGCCATCGTGCCGCGGCGGAACGGGGACGGCTTGACCCGCAGGTCGAGCGACTCCAGGGCGGCCACCACCGAGTCGACCCGGTCGGCCTCGATGTCGAGGACGATCATCTTCTGCTCGGCGGTGGTGCGCAGCCGGCCGGAGCCGTGCTGCTCGGCGATGTCCGCGATCTTGGTCAGGGTGGCGCCGTCGACGCGGCCCACGCGGGGCGCGAAGCCGACGTAGAACCGGCCGTCCTGCTGCTGGTGGACGCCGACGTGGTCGCGCCACTGGCCGGAGGGCTGCTCGGGCGCGGGGCCGTCGGTCAGCTTCCGCTCCAGGTACTCGTCCTCCAGGACCTGGCGGAACTTGGCCGCACCCCAGTCGGCGACGAGGAACTTCAGGCGGGCGCGGGTGCGCAGCCGGCGGTAGCCGTAGTCGCGGAAGATCGAGATGACGCCCTCGTAGACGTCCGGGACCTCGTCGAGCGAGACCCAGGTGCCCAGGCGCACGCCCAGCTTGGGGTTGGTGGAGAGGCCGCCGCCGACCCACACGTCGAAGCCGGGGCCGTGCTCGGGGTGGTTCACGCCGACGAAGGCGATGTCGTTGATCTCGTGCGCCACGTCGAGCAGCGGCGAGCCGGAGATCGCGGACTTGAACTTGCGGGGCAGGTTCGAGAAGTCCTTGTTGCCCACGATGCGGCGGTAGATCTCGTCGATCGCGGGGGTGCCGTCGATGATCTCGTCCTGGGCGATGCCGGCGACGGGCGAGCCGAGGATGACGCGGGGCGTGTCACCGCAGGCCTCGGTGGTGGACAGCCCGACGGCTTCCAGGCGGCGCCAGATCTCCGGGACGTCCTCGATCCGGATCCAGTGGTACTGCACGTTCTGCCGGTCGGTGAGGTCGGCGGTGCCACGGGCGAACTCCTGGGAGATCTCGCCGATCACGCGGAGCTGCTCGGTGGTCAGCCGGCCGCCGTCGATGCGCACGCGCAGCATGAAGTACTTGTCGTCCAGCTCCTCCGGCTCCAGGATCGCGGTCTTGCCGCCGTCGATCCCGGGCTTGCGCTGGGTGTAGAGGCCCCACCAGCGCATGCGTCCGCGCAGGTCGTTGGGGTCGATCGAGTCGAAGCCGGCCTTGGAGTAGATCGTCTCAATGCGTGTCCGCACATTGAGACCGTCGTCGTCCTTCTTGAACTGCTCGTTGCCGTTGAGGGGCGTGTGGTGTCCGACGGCCCACTGACCCTCACCGCGGTGACGGCCTGTCTTGCGGCGCGCGGCGGCGGCTGCGGGCGTTTCGGGAGTGGCGGCCATGGCGGGTACGTCCTTCTTCGGCGGCTCAGGGCAGGAGCGGGGACACAGGGGAGCGGTGGTACGCCCCCGTCACGTCGGCGTCGCTGAGCGGGTGTGGCTGATTTCCGCCTTTGCCGGGGTGGCCGGCGGGCAGGGCGGTATTCGGCCGTCAGGGGGCAGAGATGATCGTCACTTCCACGGCGACGATGCCGGGATGGTGGCGGTGTGCGGCGGTTGCTGGTTCCGTCAGCAGGCCGGACAGATGGCGCTGGACATGCGGCCGAGGTCGACGTGCCGCCGACTCACCAAGGCAATTCCAGCTCCATTCATGGCGGAAGCGTGTCATGTGGCGATTGGAGGAGTCCACTACTGTCCAAAATGCGGACGATGTCGTCTCGCATCGTGATACCGGGGTGATCGCCGTCACCCCGGTGCCGGGGGAGCCCCGGGCGTCCGGCCAGGGCGCAGGCGCCTGGTCAGCAGCCCCAGGCGCCCGGCCAGGAGTCCTAGGCGCCCGGCCAGGGGCCCGGGGTCGGCGCCTCCTCCTTGGACTCCGTCTCCGTCCTGAAGAGCTTGAACCCGCGCCGCAGGTAGTTGTCCATCGCCGTCGGCCCGTCCAGGCTGCACGTGTGCAGCCAGACGCGCCGCGTCGGCTCGCGGTCCGGCCAGCGGGAGGCGAGGTCCCAGGCCCTGGCCACGCCCACCGACAGCAGGTGCCCGCCGATCCGCCGCCCCCGGAAGTCGGGCAGCAGGCCGAAGTAGACGATCTCCACCACGCCGTCGTCCTGGGGGTCGAACTCCACGTACCCCGCCGGCGTGCCCCGGTCGTACGCCACCCACGTCTCCACGCCCGGCCGCCCCAGCTGCTCCACCCACTGCGCGCGGGTCAGGCCCAGCCGGTCCGTCCAGTGGATGTCCCCGCCGACGGAGGCGTACAGGAACCGGCTGAACTCGGGGGAGGGGACCTCCGCCCGCGCGATGGTGACCTCCGGGCCCGGTACGGCGGCCGGAACCAGATCGTCCGGCGAGGTCATTTCCAGGGACCAGGTGGTGAGGGTGATGGCGCTCATGCAGGTCAGGGAATCATGCCCCGCCCCCGATGGCCCAGGCGGGCCCTGATCACCGCGGGCGCGGTGGAGTGCGGCAGCAGGCCGGCCGGGTCCTCGGGGCGGATCACCTCCACCTCCACGTCCTCCGCGAAGCGGTACGGCCGGTGGGTCAGCACCCCCGCGAGGTTGCGGCGCACCCGGGACATCTCCGCGCGGACCGTCACCGTACGGGTGGGGTCGCCGAACAGCTCCTCGGACAGCTCCGCAGCCGAGCGCCCGCGCGGGCTCTCCGCCAGCAGGAACAGCAGCTCCGCGTGGCGCGGGCTCAGCTCCTGCGACCAGCTCCCGGCGGCCCCGTACACGGTCGCCGACCAGGACCGCGCCCGGCTGAGGTCGAGCACGACCCGGGTCGCCCCCGGCTCCGGGCGCTCCTGCGCGATCCGCAGCAGCCAGCCGCCGGGCAGCGGCTCCACCGCGCAGTCGCCGAGCTGCGGCACCCACACCCGGCCCGGGCCGAAGGACTTCGGCAGCGGGATCCGGTCCACCGGCGCCAGGCCCGTCACGGCCGCCGTCCAGCCGTGCGCGTCCACGGCCAGCGCCCGCCCCGGCAGCCGGGCCAGCAGCGGCGCGGCCACCGCCCGCAGCCGCTCCAGCGACTCCAGGTGCCGCACGCGCAGCTCCCGCTCCGCGAGCCGGGCCACCGAGCTCACCCACGCCAGCGTCGCCGGGTGCATCGTGGCCAGCGGGCCGCTCACGTCGACCACGCCCAGCAGCCGCCCGTCGCGCGGGTCGCGCACGGGCGCGCCCGCGCAGGTCCAGTCGTGGTGGCTGGAGACGAAGTGCTCCGCCGAGAACACCTGGACCGGCCGCCGGGCCACCAGGGCCGTACCCACCCCGTTGGTGCCCACCACGGCCTCGTCCCAGTCGGCCCCGACCGCGAAACCGAGCCGGTCCGCCTTGCGCAGGATGGAGGAGTGCCCCTCCCGCCACAGCAGCCGGCCCTCCGCGTCGGCCACGACCATGATGTGCAGCGCCTCGTCCAGGGCCGGGAGCAGCCCCTCCCGCAGCACCGGCAGGACCGCCCGCAGCGGCGAGACGTGCCGCCGCTCCTCGGTCTCGGCGGCCGACAGCATCCGCGAGCGCGCGTCCCGGTCCGGGTGCACCCCGCCCGCCAGCATCCGGCGCCAGGACTCGGCGATCTCCGGGCGCGGGGCGGCCGGGGGGCGGTCCCCGGCCAGCGCCGCCGCCCGCACGCCCTTGAGCAGACGCGCGGCCTCCCGCGCGTCCATGGCCGAGATGCGGGCCACATCGACCGTGCTGCCTGTGGACTCGGCCACCGGAACCTCCCCGTGCGAACAGGACGACTCAAAGGTTGCAACGGTATGCAACTCTCGCCAAGTCCCGGTCGCCCGACCGAAACTGTCCGGACGCCGCCGAGCGGCGTGACAGCTCCTCCTCGGGGCTTCTCGGGTCAGGGGTGGTGCCGAGTCGGCGCGGCGCCACTCCTGATCCCGTCCGACGGGCCGGATCCCGGCTCGGAGCGGTTTGGGGACTACTCCCCGCCGGTGATCCGCGCCCGTTCCACGAGAGCGCCCAGGTCGAGACTGTGCGGCAGCGTGCCGAAGGCCGCTCCCCAGTCACCGCCGAGCCGTGAGGCGCAGAACGCGTCGGCCACCTCGGGCGGTGCCCACCGCACCAGCAGCGAGCCCTGGAGCACCAGGGCCATGCGCTCGACCACCCGGCGGGCCCGGGCCTCGATGCCCTCCAGGTCGGCGAGCTCCGTCAGCAGGTCCTTGATGGCCGAATCCAGCCGGTGGTCCGCGCCCCGGGCCAGGCCGACCTCCTGGAGGAACGCGTTCAGGGCCTGGGGCTCCCGCTGGAGGGCGCGCAGGACGTCCAGCGCCTGCACATTGCCCGAGCCTTCCCAGATGGAGTTCAGCGGGGACTCGCGCAGCAGTCTCGGCATGCCGGACTCCTCGACGTACCCGTTGCCGCCCAGGCACTCCAGGGCCTCGGCCACCATCGGCGTACAGCGCTTGGTCACCCAGTACTTGGCCGCGGGCACCGCCAGGCGCAGGAAGGCCTTCTCCTGGTCGGACCCGCTGTCGTAGGCCGCGGCCAGCCGCAGGGTCAGGGTGGTGGCCGCCTCCGACTCCAGGGCGAGGTCGGCCAGGACGTTGCGCATCAGCGGCTGGTCGATGAGCGGTGCTCCGAAAGCAGAGCGGTGCTCCGCATGGTGAGCGGCCTGCGTCAGGGCCTGCCGCATCAGCGAGGCCGAACCGATGACACAGTCCAGCCGGGTCGCCGCGACCATCTCGATGATCGTCCGCACCCCCCGGCCCTCCTCGCCCACCCGGCGCGCCCAGGTCCCGTCGAACTCCACCTCGCTCGACGCGTTCGACCGGTTCCCCAGCTTGTCCTTCAGCCGCTGGATCGCGAAGACGTTGCGCGTGCCGTCCGGCAGCACCCGCGGCACCAGGAAGCAGGTCAGCCCGCCCGGCGCCTGCGCCAGCACCAGGAAGCCGTCGGACATCGGCGCCGAGCAGAACCACTTGTGCCCGGTCAGCACGTACTCGCCCGAGGCGTCCAGTGGGACCGCGGCCGTCGTGTTCGCCCGTACGTCGCTGCCGCCCTGCTTCTCCGTCATCCCCATGCCGAAGAGCACGCCGGCCTTCTGCGCGGCCGGCGCCAGCCCCTCCTCGTACACGTGCGAGGTCAGGCGCGGCTCCCACTCGGCCGCCAGCTCCGGATCGGCCCGCAGTGCCGGCACGGCGGCGTGCGTCATCGAGACCGGGCAGCCGTGCCCGGCCTCGGCCTGCGACCACACGAAGAACCCGGCGGCCCGCCGCAGGTGCCCGGCCGGCCGCCCCCAGGCGTCCGTGAGCCCGGCGGACACGGCCTTGCCGAGCAGGCGGTGCCAGGCGGGGTGGAACTCCACCTCGTCGATCCGGTTCCCGTACCGGTCGTGCGTCCGCAACTCGGGTGGATTCTCGTTCGCCAGCCGGCCCCACTCCTGTGCCTGCGCGGAACCGGCGGAGCGCCCGAGCAGCGTGAGCTCCTCCCGCACCTCGCCGAGGAGTTCGGGGGCCGCGTCGGCGAGATGACGCTCCACGCCCTCGGTGAGGGCCCGGTCGCCCCCGTAGACGTCGTGGCCCACGAGCGGCGGGGCCTGATTGGTGACTGTGTGGGTGGTGGCTGCCATGCGGATACCGTAAGGACGTGCAGCCAGCAAAAGAAACACCAGAGCGGATCCTGGTACGCCACGGACGGCTCCACCGGGCCCGCGCCCTCTACCGCAACGTCTCGAAGCGGAAGATGGGCTGGCTGCTCCTGAAGGACACCGTCAACTCGTGCATCGAGTACCGGATCCTCGGCCTCGCCGCCGAGGCGGCCTTCTTCACCCTGCTCTCGCTGCCCCCGCTCTTCCTCGGCCTGTTGGGCCTCCTCGGCTACGTGGACGGCTGGACGGGCACCACGACGGTGGCCAGCATCGAGGAGAACATCCTCGGGGCGGTCGGCACGATCCTGTCCGACCGGGGCGTCAACGACATCGCCAAACCGATGCTGGACGACGTGACCGGCCGCGGCCGCCCGGACCTGATCTCGCTCGGTTTCGCCTTCGCCCTGTGGTCGGGGTCCCGCGCGGTGAACGTCTTCATCGACACCATCACCGTGATGTACGGGCTCGACGGGCACCGCGGCATCGTCAAGACCCGGCTGCTCGCCTTCCTGCTGTACATCATCGCGCTGGTCATCGGCGCGGTCGTGCTGCCGCTGATGGTGGTCGGACCCGACGCGGTGGTACGGCTGGTGCCCTGGGGCACCAGTGTGATCGCGGTGCTGTACTGGCCGACCGTCACCCTGCTGTCCATCGTCTTCCTGACCACGCTGTACCACGTGTCCGTGCCGGTGCGCTCGCCGTGGATCGAGGACGTGCCGGGCGCGCTGGTCGCCCTCGCGATGTGGGTGCTGGGCTCCTTCCTGCTGCGGATCTACCTCACCAACACCGTGGAGGGCCCGACGATCTACGGCTCGCTGGCCGCGCCGGTGGCCGTGCTGCTGTGGATCGGCATCTCGGCCTTCGCGGTCCTCGTCGGCGCCGCCGTCAACGCGGCGATCGACCGCGTCTGGCCCTCGGTGGCCACCGCGGCGGCCCGGGAGGCGAACGAGCGGGCCCGCGAAGCGGAGGCCGCCCAGCTGATCGCGCGGGCCGCGGCGTGGCGCGCGATGGCGGAGGGCGAGTCGGAGGACGACGAGGACGACGCGATGCCCTCGGAGTTCCCCGAACGCTGGTCGAAGTTCCTGCCCCCGGAGGACTACACCTCGCGGCTGCGCAAGCACTGAGGCCGACGGTAGGCCGGGGCCGCGTACCGCTGACTCCCGGCGCCGGGGGGCCGCCCCGCCCGCGGGTCGAGGCCGGCGGGCACCCCGGGGCCCGTGTACCGGCGACCGCCGGCGCCTGGGTCCGGCCTCCCCGCGGGGCCTAGCCTGGAAGGGTGTACGAGGAGACGCGGTCAGGGGTGGTGGCCGGAGCCGTGCTGTGGCGCGCCGGCGGGCCCGGGCGGGTCGTGCTGCCCGACGGGTGCATGGACCTGCTGTGGGCCGAGGGCCGGCTGCTGGTCGCCGGGACCGACACCGGGCCGCATCCCGCCGGGGAGGTCGCGGGCGGGGCCTTCGCCGGGATCCGGTTCGCGCCCGGTACCGCGCCCGCGCTGCTCGGCGTACCGGCCCATGAGCTGCGGGACCGCCGCGTCGAGCTGGCCGACCTGTGGCCCGCCCGGGAGGTGCGCCGCCTCGCCGGGCAGGTGGCCTCGTACGGGGACCCGCGCGCCGGGCTGGAGGCGCTGGCCGCCCGCCGCGCGGCCGGGGCCGGGCCGCCGGACCCGCTGGTCGCCGAGGTCGTGGCCCGGCTCCGGGCGGGCCAGGCGGTGGCCCCGATCGCCGCCGCCGTCGGCCTCGGGGAGCGGCAGCTGCGCCGGCGCTCCCTGGACGCCTTCGGGTACGGGCCCCGGACGCTGGGCCGGGTGCTCCGGCTGCGCCGAGCCCTCGCGCTGGCCCTGGCGGGCACGCCCTACGCCGAGGTCGCCTGCGTCGCCGGGTACGCGGACCAGGCCCATCTGGCCCGCGAGGTACGGGCGTTGGCCGGGACCACGCTCGGCTCCTACGTGGCGGGCGCCGACGGGGCGAAGAGCGAGACCCCGCAGCCGTCCGGATCGAGGAGCACGGCGTAGCGCTGGCCCCAGAAGGCGTCCCAGGGCTTCATGTGCCCGGGATGCCCGGCGGCGGTCAGCTCGGCGTACAGCGCGTCCACCTCGGCGGGGGAGTCGCACAGGAAGGCCAGGTCCCGCCGGCCGTCACCGGTGGGCCGGGTCCAGGAGGGGTCGAAGGAGCGGACGGTCTCCTCCGTGTCCCAGCCGATCCGCAGGCCGCCCGGCAGCACGGCCTCGACGTGCGGCTGGTCATCGGCGTCGGCCGGTACGTCCAGCCCCAGCCTGCGGTAGAAGGCGAGCGAAGCGGCCATGTCGGAGACGACCATGCCGATCATGTCGAGTCGAGGAGTCATGACGGCAGGCTAGGCCGGGCCCGGGACGGCTGTCTTGAACGAAACGGACACCGCCACGGGGATTGACGGGGCGTCAGGCCGGGGCGCGCGTTACATCGGGAGGCCGATACCACTCCCGAGAGGCCCCGTGCCACCGCCCCCGCCCCCGCCCGCGTCCGCGCCCGTGCCGCCCGCCTTGCCCGCGTCGCCGTCGCCGTCCGGGTCCGGGTTCGCATCGGCTAGTAGGGGGGCGGGGCGGCGGCGAAAAAAGAATTGGCGCCCGCCGGAGAGGGCTTGTTACGGTGCATCCGTTCCCGCCGAGCAGTGCGGAACACCAGGACGCGTATGACCCGGAGGTGAGTTCATTGATGACTGTCGTCAGGCAGGGCGCCGTCGCCCGCACTCAGAAGACCATCAATGTCACTTCCGTGGTCTCCGGCTGACCTCACACCTCTTCGCGCGCCGCCGTCGAGCGGGCGCGCGCTGCCGGGGCCACCCTGTGAAGGGTTCCCCTTGTCTCACGCATCCCGTCCTTCTCCTTCCACCTCCTCCACCTCCTCCGCCCCGTCGCTCGCCGACACCCTCGGCCCCTTCGGCTGGGACGCGGCCTGGGCGGTCGAGTTCATCCCGTACGCGGAGCAGGGCCTGCTGCCCGGCCGCGTCGTACGCGTCGACCGCGGGCAGTGCGACGTCATGACCGAGCACGGCATCGTGCGCGCCGACACCGCGTTCGTCACCCCGCACGATCCGCTGCGGGTCATCTGCACCGGCGACTGGGCGGCGGTCGAGCCGTCGGGCAACCCGCGCTACGTGAAGGCGTACCTGCCGCGCCGCACCGCCTTCGTGCGGTCCACCTCCAGCCAGCGGTCCGAGGGGCAGATCCTCGCCGCCAACGTCGACCACGCGATCATCGCCGTCTCCCTCGCCGTCGAGCTGGACCTGGGGCGCATCGAGCGCTTCCTGGCCCTGGCGTGGGAATCGGGGGCCCAGCCGCTGGTCGTCCTCACCAAGGCGGACCTGGTGCCGGACCCGGTCACCCTCGCGCACCTGGTCCAGGACGTGGAGACCACCGCGCCCGGGGTCCAGGTACTGACGGTGTCCTCCCTCACCGGGGAGGGCACGGACGTCCTCACGGCCCTGGTCGGCGGCGGTACGAGCGTGCTGCTCGGGGTCTCGGGCGCCGGCAAGTCCACCCTGGCCAACACGCTGCTCGGGGCCGACGTCATGGAGGTCCAGTCGGCCCGCGAGGTCGACGGCAAGGGCCGCCACACGACCACGACGCGCAACCTGCTCGCCCTGCCGGGCGGCGGCGTCCTGATCGACACGCCCGGACTGCGCGGCGTCGGGCTCTGGGACGCCGGGACCGGGGTCGGCCAGGTGTTCGCGGAGATCGAGGAGTACGCGGAGGCCTGCCGCTTCCACGACTGCGCGCACGAGGCGGAGCCGGGGTGCGCGGTGCGGGCCGCCGTGGACTCCGGTGAGCTGCCGGAACGCCGCCTGGAGAGCTACCGCAAGCTGCTCCGGGAGAACCAGCGGATCGTGGCGAAGACGGACGCGAGGCTCCGCTCGGAGATCCGCCGGGACTGGCGCCTCAAGTCCGCGGAAGGCCGAGCCAACTACGCAGCCAAACGCCACGGCCGAGCCTAACCCCGCCCCCGGCCCTGTCCTGCCCGAGCCGGGCGCCGGCCCGGCCTGGGCCGTGGTGGGGGCGGGTTCGGCTCGGCGCTGCCACGCCGAGGTCCGGCCAACTCCAGCCCCGCCGGCGTTTGCGGCGCGGGTCTGGGGCGGAGCCCCAGGGAACGGTGGAAGGGCGGGGCGGGGAGCGGCTCCGCGCAACGGCCCGGAGCCCGGCCCTGAGCCCGGCGGAACCGGTCGGCCGGGTGGGCCCGGCGGGCCTTGGGTCTGCATCCGGGCTCGGGTTGCCGGCCGGGCGAGGCCGGGCGAGGCCAGGCCGGGCGAGGCCAGGCCGGGCCAGGTCAAGGCCGGGCCAGGCCGGGCCAGGTCAAGGCCGGGTCGGGCCGGGCCAGGTCAAGGCCGGGTCGGGCCAGGTCGGGCCGAGGCGCAGGGGCAGGGGCGCTCGGTTCGGTCCCGGTGGGCCGAGCCGGGGCGGCCGGAGCCCGAGGCTTGGCGCGGGGCGGCCGAGGCCGCGCGGCAGGGGCCCGCCATGCCCAGCCCCGCCCCGCCCCCCGGGAGGCCACGGCGGATTCAGCCCGCCGCCACCACCCCCACCCACGCCCCCAGCACCACCAGGCACGCGAACAACTCCACCAGCACGCTCGTCCCCGCCGCCCGCATCACCGCCCGCGTCGACGCCCACGCCTCACCGCGGGTCCCCAGGCGCAGCCGTTCGCACAGGTAGATGCCGCCCACGAAGCCCGGGACCGCCCCCAGCACGGGGACCAGTACGAAGCCCAGTACCGCCCCGGTGCCCGCGTACACCGCCATCCGGGGGGTCACCGCCACCCCGTGCAGCCGCCGCGGCGGGAGCAGCCACTTCACCACCTGCACCACCAGCAGCAGGGCCGTCGCCGCGACCAGCAGGGTCCACGCCGGCGCCGACCGCTCGTGCAGCGCCCACCACAGCAGCCCCGCCCACACCAGCCAGGTCCCCGGTACGCCCGGGACCAGCACCCCGAGCACCCCGAGGAGCAGCACCAGCCCCACCAGGAGCAGCTGCGGCAGATCCATCTGCCCAGCCTGCCCGACCAGGGGCTATCGGGCCACCCAGCCCCGCTCGTAGGCGTGCCAGCCCAGCTGGAGCCGCGTCGTGACCGCCGCCAGCTCCATCAGGCCCTTGACCCGCCGCTGCACCGTCCGCAGCCCCAGCTCCAGGTGCTTCGCCACGCTCGCGTCCGTCATCCCCGCCAGCAGCAGGGTCAGGATCTCCAGATCGGTGGCGTCCGGACCGCCGTCCGACTCCTCGGGCCCGCCCGACGCCCCCAGCCGCAGCGGCAGCGACTCCCGCCACACCGCCTCGAACAGGCCCGTCAGGGATTCCAGCAGCCCCGACGCGTGCACCACCAGCGCCGCCGGCTCCGCGCCGCGCGCCGTCAGCGGGACCATCGCCAGGGTGCGGTCTGCGATCACCAGCTTCGTCGGGACCTCGCCCGTCACCCGGACCCGCTCGCCCCGGGACAGCGCCGTCGACGCCTCCCGGATCCCGCTCGGCAGGGTCAGCACCTCCCGCTCGATGACCACCCGGTAGTCGACGCCGCGTACCGAGGCCCGTTCCTCCGCCTCGTTCTCCGTACCCGTCACCACCTGCGGCCGGCCGCTGACCAGCGCGCACACCTCCCGCTCGGCCCCCAGCTGGAGCTGGTGGAAGCGGTGCGCCACCGCGCTCGCGCCCTGCACCACCTCCACGAGGTCGTGCACGGCCGGCTCGGAGGCCTCCGCCCGGTACTCCTCCGCCAGCAGCGCCGCCGTCAGCTCCGCCTGCTCCAGCTCGTGCCGCTGCTGGGTGAGCAGAGCCCCCAGGGCGACCCCCGGCGGCGCCGCCACCCAGCGCCCCGGCCGCGCCGAGGACTGCGCGGCCAGTCCGTGCCGCTCCAGGTGCCGCAGCGCCCGCTCGGTCTGCGGCACCGGCAGGGTCAGCCGGTGCGCGAGGTCGGGCACCTCCGCCGCCCCCAGCGCCACCAGCGCGCGGTACGCCGACTCCTGGCCCTCGTCGAGGCCTATCGCACCCAGCAACCCGAACACCCACCTCTCATCCCCGCGCCTGGCGGGAAGCGGCCACGGCGCAAACCCGCCGCCGACATCATCGCCGCACCCCCCGCCTCTCTGCCAAGGTGACGCCACCGCAGCACCAACATCCGCTGGCCAGAAGCCATTTACGCGGCAGCTTTGCCGCGCAATGCAGTAGTTGGCCGGAATTCACCTGGGGAGAGCGATGCGCCCGATATCGCGAACGACGCTCGGGGCGGCCACCGCGGCCGTCCTGGCCGTCACCGCCGTCGGCCCGTCGGCGGCACAGCCGAGCGACGGAGCGCCTGGAAAGAGACCACTCGTCGGCAGCGAGGCGGCCGGAAAGCAGCCCACCGCCCCCGTCACGGTCACCCTCGTCACCGGCGACCGGATCGTGGTGTCCACGGACGCGGCCGGCCGCACCGCCGCCACCGCCATGCCGCGCCCGGACGGTTCGCAGCCGGTCGTGCAGACCCGCCAGTCGGGCAAGGACCTCTACGTCTACCCGCAGAGCGCGGTCAAGGCCCTCGCCGCCGGCAAGGCGGACCACGAGCTCTTCAACGTCACCGGCCTCATCCGGCAGGGCTACGACGACGCGCACGCCAAGAAGCTCCCGCTCATCGCGGTCTACGACGGCTCCGTGAACGTGGCCCGCAGCGCCCCGCCCGCGCCCCGCGGCGCCGAGCGCTCCCTGGTCCTCGACTCCATCGGCGGCGTCGCCCTCTCCGCCGACAAGGAGCAGGCCGCCTCCTTCTGGGCCGATGTCACCGGTACGGACGCCCGTGCGCGCTCCGTCTCGGGCGGGCTGAAGAAGCTGTGGCTGGACGGCAAGGTCCAGGCGAACCTCGAACGCTCCACCCGGCAGGTGGGCGCCCCCGCCGCCTGGGCCGCCGGATACGACGGCAAGGGCACCAAGGTCGCCGTCCTCGACACCGGCACCGACCTCGAACACCCCGACCTCAAGGGCCGCGTCTCCGGCTCGAAGAACTTCACCGACTCCGACACCGACACCGACCGGCAGGGGCACGGCACCCACACCATCTCCACCGTCGGCGGCTCCGGAGCGGAGAGCGGCGGCGCGAAGAAGGGCGGGGCCCCCGGCGCCGAACTGCTCAGCGGCAAGGTCCTCAACGACGAGGGCTACGGCCTCGACTCGTGGATCATCGCCGGCATGGAGTGGGCCGTCGCGAGCAAGGCCGACGTGGTCTCCATGAGCCTGGGCGACCCCTCCCAGACCGCCTGCGACGACCCGCTCGCCGCGGCCGCCGAACGGCTCTCCCAGCAGGGACCCCTCTTCGTGATCGCCGCGGGCAACGCGGGACCCGGCAACAACACGGTCTCCTCGCCCGGTTGCGCGGCCTCCGTGCTGACCGTGGGCGCCGTCGACCGCGACGACACCACGGCCGTCTTCTCCAGCCGCGGCCCGGCCGGGCTCCAGCACACCCTCAAGCCCGAGATCGCCGCCCCCGGCGTCGGGATCTCGGCCGCCGCGGCCGGCGGGCGCGGGGTGTACGCGTACCAGGGCATGTCCGGCACCTCGATGGCCACCCCGCACGTCGCGGGCGCCGCCGCCATCGTCAAGCAGCGCCACCCCGAATGGACCTCGCAGCAGGTCAAGGCGGCCCTCGTCGGCTCCGCCAGCACCGCGGTGCCCGGGGACGTACGGGAGACCGGCGGCGGCCGGCTCGACGTGCGGGCGGCCCTGGACGTCACCGTCACCAGCGCCCCCGCCGTGCAGGGCGGCACCTACAACTGGCCGCAGGACCGCAGCGACCGCACCACCGTGCAGGTCCCCTACACCAACACGGGCACCCGGCCGGTCACCTTGAACCTCGCCGTCGAGAAGGTCACCGGCAACGACGGCTCCGCCGTCCGCGGCCAGGTCGCCCGCCTCGGACAGCGCACCGTGACCGTCCCGGCCGGTGCGACCGTCACCGTCCCGCTCGCCCTCGACCCGGCCGCCGGGCTCGAGCGCTCCCAGTACGGGGACGTCACCGGCCGGATCGTCGCCACCGCGGGCGGCGTACGCGTCTCCACCCCCTTCGCGCTCTACGTCGAGCCGCAGACGGTGACCCTGCGCGTCAAGCTCCTCGACCGCGCGGGCAAGCCGGCCGCCGGACCGTCCTCCCTGGACGTGATCGGCACCGACGACGCCACCGGCGAGCGCCGCTTCAACGACGGCTCCGTCGACCAGGTCTACCGGGTCCGGCCGGGCGCCTACTTCCTCTCCGCCTTCGTCGCCACCCCCGACGCGGGCGAAGCGGACGACCGCCTGATCGACTCCCTCACCTACCTCGGACGCCCGCAGGTCGAGGTGAAGAAGGACACGACCATCGTGCTCGACGCCCGCAAGGCCGGGCGCCTGGCCATCGAGGCCGACAGGCCGGTCGAGGCCCGCAACACCACCCTCGGCTTCGCCCGCAGCTGGGACGACGTGTGGCTGCACGCCGGCACCGCCATGGGCGGCCGGACCATCCGCGGCTACTACTCCTCCGTCGAAGGCCGCGCGAAGGACGGCGAGTTCGAGTTCGGCAGCTACTGGCGGGCGGCCGCGCCGCTCGTCTCCGAGCTGAAGGTCGCCGGCGGTCCGGTCCTGCACCCGATCACCGCGTCCACCGGCAGCGACAACCTCGACGGGAACGGCGCCGCGCCGCTGGTCGACGCGGGCGCCGGCACCCCGCAGGAGCTGGCCGCGGTCGCCGCGAAGGACGCGGTGGTGCTGGTCAAGGCCGCGGACGGGGCGCTGTACGAGGTCGCGCAGAACGCGCGGGCCGCCGGCGCCAAGGCCGTGCTCGCCTACCGCGACGCCCCCGGCCGCTGGGTCGCCTTCACCGGCTACGCGGGCGGCGCGCTGCCCGTCATGGCTATCGAGGCCGCCGAAGGCAAGGCGCTGCTGGGCCGGCTGGCGGCGGGCGAGGTCGCGCTGTCCTGGAAGGCCACCGCGAAGAGCCCGTACGTCTACAGCCTCGCCTTCCCCGAGACCGGAGAGGTCAGGGGCGACCGCACCTACCGGGTGCGCGACCGCGAGCTCGGCCAGGTGGAGTCCGCGTACCACTCGATGGGCGTGGCGGCCGACTTCATGGACCTGGCCGGTGCCTACCGGCCGATCGGCAGCGCGGTGTACTTCGGCGGAATCGAGACCGTCGCGACGCCGGGCCGGCGCACGGAGTTCTACACGGCCGGGGACACGGCCTGGGACCAGATGCTCTCGAGCAGCTTCCCCTGGGGCGAGTTCATGGTCGGGGAGCAGCGCACCTACGCCAAGGGGCAGAAGACCAGCGCGAGTTGGTACGACGGGGTGACCGGCCCGGTCGCACCGCGCGACGCCTCCGGCAAGGAGGCGCTGGCCGCCGAGCGGCAGGGCAACCTGATCGGCTTCGCCCCCGCCATGTGGGGCGACAGCCGCCACGCCGCCCAGCCGGGCTCCTTCGGCGACATCGGCAACCTGCAGCTCAAGCGGGACGGCGAGGTCATCGGCGAGAGCTGGTACCCGTTCGGGGTCTTCGAGGTCCCGGCCGAGGCGGGCCGGTACGAACTGACCCAGGCCATCGAGAAGATCGGCCCGCCGGCGCGCACCTGGCAGCGGTCCACGTCCGTCCGGACGACCTGGGGCTTCATGTCGAAGCTCGACGCGTCGGCGTACTCGCAGGGGCTGCCGGTGCTGTTCCCGCGGTACGCGGCGCCGCTGGACGGGATGAAGACGCTCGCGGCGGCGAACGGCCAGGCCATCGGGCTGAGCGCCACCGGGCACGCGGGTTACGCGCCGGGTGCGCTGAAGTCGGCGAAGCTGTCGTACTCGTACGACGGCGAGAACTGGACCGAGGCGAAGGTGAGCGAGCGCGCGGGCCGGTGGACCGCGGTCGTGGACCACGCCGGGGCCTCCGGCAAGCAGGTGTCGCTGAAGGTCGAACTGACCGACGCGAAGGGTGCCTCCGTTGCCCAGACGGTCGCGCGGGCGTACGACGTCCGCTAGTCCTTACGGGTGAGGGTGGAGGGGTCCACCGGGCGGCGGCCCGGTGGACCCTTTTCGCGCGTTCGGCGTTTTCCGCCCGCGCGGGAGGCCGAGAATGAGGGCATGAGTCAGCAGGGCGCGGACGACTGGTGGCAGAAGCTCTACGCGGACCCGGACCTGGACCCGGGCCCGCCCCCCGACCCGGGCGACACCCTGGACCACCGCTTCCACACGGCGGCCGACCTCACCACGGCCCCACCCCCGACCCCGGCCGGCATCCCACCACAGGGCCGAGCCCCGTCCCCGGCATCACCGCCGACCGCCGGGCCCCCGGCCCCGGGCGGCATCCCACCACAGGGCCGAGCCCCGTCCCCGCCTGCCACCCCGGCCCCGATCCCGCCGAAGGCCCCGGCCGGGACCCCACCCCAGCTCAGGCCCCCGGGCCCGGGCTCGCCCCCGCCTGCCACCCCGCCCCCGCCGGCGGCACCTGACGCGCCCCCGGCCCCACCAACAGCCCCGGCCGCCGGCCCGCCGCCGGGCCCGCGCGGGCCTGCGCCGCAGGCACCGGGCCCGGGCGGAATTCCGGCCGAGGGACGGGCGGCCAACCCGGCTGCCGGCCCGGCCCCGGCCCCTGACGCGCCCGCGGCCCCGCCGACCATGCCTTCGGCGCCCGGGCGGGCGGGGTCTCCGCCGCCGCCGCTCGCCCCGCCGGAAGGCCCCGTCGCTGCTGAGCCGTTGCTCCCGGGTCCCCGCCGGTCGCTGCCGCCGCCCCCGCCCGGGTGGCCGCCGGCTCCGCCGCGTGCGGTCGTCCCGCCAACGGCGCCCGCAGTCCCGGCGTCTCCAGCACCTCCGCCGCCCACCTCGGCCGTCGCCCCGCCGCTTGCGGGTGGCGCCGCCCAGCCTTCGGTGGATCCGCGGCCGACGGCTGCCGAGGCGCCGGAGGTTGCTGCCGCGCCGCCGGCTGGCGCCGACCTCTCGGCCGGGCCCCGGCCGGCGGTTGCCGAGCCGCCAGGTACCGCCGGCCCACCGCGCCCGGGGGCCGCCCGGCCCTGGGCTGACCCGCGGTCGACGGCCGCCGAGCCCCCGGCCGTTCCGCCGCCTCCTGCGGACGCCCCGCGGGATCCGCGGGAGGGCGGTGTGACCGGGTACGCGCTCGGGGGTGTGGACGTGCCGCCCGTGCGGGAGTCGGAGGGGGGCGCCGAGCCGCCCGTGCGGCGGGAGGCGGCCGGGGCGGAGCCCGGGCCTCCGGATGCCGAGCCCGCGGCGGCGGACCGGCCCGCGGCGGCGGACCGGCGGCCCGAGGTGCGGCACCTCGGGGACCGCGCGCCCACCTACGCCGCCGAGCCCGGCTCGCTCCCGCCCGCCGACCCGGCCGCGCTGGACGCGCTGACCCCCGACACGGTCCTGGAGGGCGCCCGTTACGGCACGTACACCCTGCGCGCCGCCTCCCTGCGCGGGGACTCCGCCCGCTTCCGCGGCGAGCCCCGCCGCGACTTCCTGCTCACCGCCCGCTTCGGCGGCGGCGACGACGGCCTGGTCCTGGTCGCCCTCGCCGGCGGCGACCGGGCCGCCCCCGGAGCCGCCGAGGCCGCCGCCGAGCTCTGCCGGACCATCGCGGCGGCCGTCGGGCGCAGCCAGGAGCGGCTGGCCGACGACATCCGGGCCGGGCGCCGCGACGCCCTGCGCTCGGGCCTCCAGCGGCTCACCGACCGCGGCTACGGACGGCTGCGGGCCCGCGCGGCCGAGCTCGGACTCGCCGAGGAGGCCTACACGGCCGGGGTGCGCGGGCTGCTGCTCCCGGTGGACCCCGAATGCCGCACCCGGGTGTGCTTCGGCTCCGGCGCGGGCGGCCTGTTCCGGCTGCGGGACGGCGCCTGGCAGGACCTGGAGCCCACCGGACCGCCCGCCCCGCCCGCCCCACCTGCCCCATCCGCCCCCGACGAGGACGCCCCGCACGGCTTCCGCTTCCGCGCGTCCGTGGCCCGCCCCGGCGACACCCTGCTGCTGTGCTCCGGCGGCCTGGCGGAGCCGATGCGGGAGGAGCCGGTCCTCCCGGCCGCCCTCGCCGCGCGCTGGGCCGAGCCGGAACCGCCCGGCCTCGCCGCCTTCCTCGCGGACGCCCAGCTCCGCCTCAAGGGCTACGCCGACGACCGCACGGCCGCCGCCGTCTGGGAGGCGTAACCGGCGCACCCGTGGCTGGATAGGAGGCATGGCCAAGCAGAACGTCGCAGAGCAGTTCGTCGACATCCTCGTGCGCGCGGGCGTGCGCAGGCTGTACGGCGTCGTCGGAGATAGCCTCAACCCGGTGGTTGACGCAATCCGCCGGACGGGTGGCATCGACTGGATCCAGGTCCGCCACGAGGAGACGGCGGCCTTCGCGGCGGGCGCCGAGGCCCAGATCACCGGCCGCCTCGCCGCCTGCGCCGGCTCCTGCGGCCCGGGAAACCTGCACCTGATCAACGGCCTGTACGACGCCCACCGCTCCATGGCCCCGGTCCTCGCGCTCGCCTCGCACATCCCCTCCTCGGAGATCGGCCTCGGCTACTTCCAGGAGACGCACCCCGACCGGCTGTTCACCGAGTGCAGCCACTACAGCGAGCTGATCTCCAACCCCCGGCAGATGCCGCGCGTGCTCCAGACCGCCATCCAGCACGCCGTCGGCCGCAGCGGGGTCGGCGTCGTCGCGCTGCCCGGGGACGTCGCCGCGCAGCCCGCGCCGGAGAAGTCGGTGGAGCACGCCCTCGTCACCGCCCGCCCCTCGGTCCGCCCGGGCGAGGGCGAGATCGAGAAGCTGGTCCGCCTCGTCGACGAGGCGGACAGGATCACCCTCTTCTGCGGCAGCGGCACCGCCGGGGCGCACGCCGAGGTGATGGAGTTCGCCGGCCGGGTCAAGGCACCCATCGGGCACGCGCTGCGCGGCAAGGAGTGGATCCAGTACGACAACCCGTACGACGTCGGCATGAGCGGGCTCCTCGGCTACGGCGCGGCCTACGAGGCGACCCACGAGTGCGATCTGCTGATCCTGCTCGGCACGGACTTCCCGTACAACGCCTTCCTGCCCGACGACGTGAAGATCGTCCAGGTGGACATCCGGCCCGAACACCTGGGGCGCCGCTCCCAGTTGGACCTCGGCGTCTGGGGGGACGTACGGGAGACCCTGCGCGCCCTGAACACGCGGGTGCGGGCGAAGACGGACCGCCGCTTCCTGGACCGGATGCTGAAGAAGCACGCCGACGCCCTGGAAGGCGTGGTCAAGGCCTACACCCGCAAGGTGGAGAAGCACACGCCCATCCACCCCGAGTACGTGGCCGCGGTGCTCGACGAACTCGCCGACGAGGACGCCGTGTTCACCGTCGACACCGGCATGTGCAACGTGTGGGCGGCGCGCTATCTTTCCCCGAACGGCAAGCGGCGCATCATCGGCTCCTTCAGCCACGGCTCCATGGCCAACGCCCTCCCGCAGGCCATCGGCGCACAGTTCACCGACCGCGACCGTCAAGTGGTGTCGATGTCGGGTGACGGCGGTTTCTCGATGCTGATGGGAGATTTCCTCACCCTGGTGCAGTACGACCTTCCCGTCAAAGTGGTCCTGTTCAACAACTCATCTCTCGGAATGGTCGAGTTGGAGATGCTGGTTTCCGGCCTGCCCTCCTACGGCACGACGAACACCAATCCCGACTTCGCGGCCATCGCCCGCGCGGCAGGCGCGTACGGCGTCCGCGTGGAGAAGCCCAAGCAGCTCACGGGCGCTTTGAAGGACGCGTTCAAGCACCGGGGACCGGCTCTGGTGGACGTGGTGACCGACCCCAACGCCCTGTCGATTCCCCCCAGGATCAGCGCCGAGATGGTGACCGGATTCGCCCTTTCCGCCAGCAAGATCGTGCTGGACGGCGGGGTCGGCAGGATGGTCCAGATGGCTCGATCCAACCTGCGCAACGTGCCGCGCCCCTGAGGCCGAAGGAGTGCGGACCGGTCCGGGGGGCATGCATCCCGTAGACCTGTTCGAGAGCAATGAACGCGGGAGGTACACCGCCGTGCGGGTGGGGGCGAACACGGGGAAGCTGTCGAAGAGGGGCCGTCCGGTCCCTCGCGAGCCCTCGGCCGAAGGCGGGGGAGCGGGGGACGCGCTGGAGATCAGCCGCAGCGTCCGCCGCGCCGATCTGAAGGCCGTCGGCGAAATCCGGCGGTCGTTACGGGACTTGATGCGCCACCGGTGCCGGTCGGACGCCGCGGAGGTGGCCGAGCTCCTCATCACCGAACTCGTCACCAACGCCCTCGTCCACACCGAGCAGGGCGCCGAGGTCTCCGCGAGCCTGGCATCCGCCCGGCTGCGGGTGGAGGTCAGGGACTACGCCTCACGCAGGCCCCTTCCGTACGTACCGACCGCCGACGACGGTACGCACGGGCGGGGCCTGGTGCTGGTGCAGGCCCTCGCCGACGCGTGGGGCGTGGACGTGGTGGAACCGGGCCGCGGCAAGGTGGTCTGGTTCGAACTGGACGGAGGGCTCGCCTGAGCGGGCGAGCCCTCCGGGGTCCGGGTGCGCATCCGGGGCCGTTCAGCCGAACTGCTGCTCCAGGTCCTTCAGTTTGCGCTCCAGCGAGTCAAGCCGGGGAATCGTCTGGGTGTCGTCCTCGGCGGTGAGGTCCACCGTCCGCGGCCCGGTCACCTCAAGGGACTCGGTCCGGCTCACGGCCTGCAGGGAGGGCCTTCGGCGCGCGGGCAGCTGTTCCGATTCCGGTATGGCCGGCTCCGCGCCGACCGGCGCGGAGCCCGCTCCCTGGGTCAGTTCCGGAAGCTCGACCTGGCGGCCGCGCGCCCGCCCGAAGGCCCGGTGCTGGCGGCCGAGCGCCCTGATGTGCGCACGGTCCAGGCGGTGCTGCTCCCGCCTGCGGTGCCGGTCGTTCTCCTTCTCCTTCTTGTCCTCGCGCACCTCGTCCACCGCCTCGTCGAGCGTGCGCACCCCCTCCAGCAGCATGAGCGACCACGCGCCGAAGGTCTCCCGGGGCGCCCGCAGCCAGCGGACCATCCGAATCTGCGGCAACGGCCGCGGGATCAGGCCCTGTTCGCGCAGCGCCGCCCGGCGGGTCTGCTTGAGGGCCCGGTCGAAGAGGACGGCCGCCGAGAGCGACATGCCGGCGAAGAACTGCGGGGCCCCGTCGTGGCCCAGTCCGCGCGGCGCGTGCACCCAGTTGAACCAGGCGGCCGCGCCCGCGAACAGCCAGACCAGCATGCGCGAGCCGAGGGCCGCGTCACCGTGGCTGGCCTCGCGGACGGCGAGCACCGAGCAGAACATGGCGGCGCCGTCGAGGCCGAAGGGGACCAGGTACTCCCAGCCCCCGGAGAGGTTGAGGTTCTGCCGCCCGAAGCCGACCAGTCCGTGGAAGGAGAGGGCGGCGGCGACCGCCGCGCAGCAGAAGAGCAGGACGTAGGAGGCGGTCCCGTAGACGGCCTCCTTGCGCCTGCGGCGCTCCTCGCTGCGCTCCCAGCTGTCGTCGGCGGCGGCCTTCTCGCTCTCGCGCTTGCCCCGGGCCAGTACCGCAACTGCCGCAAGTACGCCCAGGATCAGCAGGCTGCCGGGCAGCAGCCAGTCCAGCGATATGTCGGTCAGTCTCATGCGGATGTCCCTTGCCTCTGCCTCGCGTATGCGGCCTACCGGCGCCATAGTGGCGCAGCGGATCGGCCCGGCATGCCGGTTTCGGGGCAAGTGGACGCCATCGGGGGGCGGGGCCCGCCGGATAGGGTGTTGTGGCCCGAACGGGTGCCCGTACAAAGGGAATCCAGTTCGAATCACGTCACCCTTGGGGGTGGGTTCAGCCCGCGACGGGCTCCGCCGCGGCCGTCAGGCGGGTGACGCGGTCCGCGTCGCAGGTCCGGGGGCAGGTGACACAGGTGTCCTCCGGCCGGATGGTGTAGAAGAAGCAGCAGCTGGCCCGGTCCCGCGTGGGAAGCTCGCGGCCGTCCGGCCCGGAGAGCGTACGGAAGCCCGCGGACCCGGTGTACGGGGCGGCCCCGCCGGGCAGCAGCGCCTCCAGTTCGGCCATGGCCCGCCGCTCCTCGCCGAGCAGGTCGCCGATGTACCACAGGCTCTCGACGACCTCGTCGGTCACCATGCCCCACAGGGCGCGGCGGCCGCGCCGCATGCGCGGCCCGAAGCCCGCCAGTACCGGTTCCAGGTGCTGGGCCACCGCGGCCCGCACCTCGGCGCGCAGCGCCTCCTCGTCGGGCACGACCCGGGCCCCGGGGAGAGCGGCCGCCGGGTCGTCCGGCAGGCAGGCGAATTCCGCCACGTGTACGGCCATCCGGCCCTGCGTCCGGTGGAAGGCCACCTCGGAGGCCGGGAGCCGGGGGACGCGCCGCTGGAGGAACCACGGCAGGGTGATCAGCAGACAGGCCGGCCACGCGTACCGGTGCAGCCCGAAGGTCGCGACCACGTCGGGTCGGGCCTGCTGCCCGTAGTCCCGCAGGATCTGGGCGTCGTCCCAGGCGAGGAACGCGTCCAGGGCCGGTCCGCCCGCCGCGAGCTCGTCCGCGCCGACCCAGCCCGCACCGCGAGGGGAGGGTTCGTGCGCGGAGCGCTCGACGACCAGCAGCCCGGCGTAGGCCTCGGCCAGCCGGGCGTAAGAGGCCGCCACCGGGGAGGCGGTGACGGGAGGAACGGCCGTGACGGTCATGACGGACCACCAAATCGCGCGATCGTTAGCAGGTTAGCCTTACCTTACCCGATCTCGGTCAGGCCGTATCCTCGGGGGTGGCCGAACCACCGAGGAGGACCGAGTGCACGACACGGCCCGAGCCCGGGTACCGGCACAGACGCGGAAGGTGCTGCGCCATTCCGTGCGCGGACAGGTCCTCGACGCGTTGCGCGCCGCGCTGGTGGACGGCGAGCTGGTGCCGGGCGAGATCTACTCCGGCCCGGCGCTCGGGGACCGCTTCGGCGTCTCCGCGACGCCCGTGCGCGAGGCGATGCAGCAGCTGGCCCTCGAAGGGGCGGTGGAATGCCTCCCGAACCGGGGCTTCCGTGTGGTCTCGCGCACCCCGCGCGAGCTGGCGGAGCTGGCCGAGGTACGGGCGATGCTCGAGGTCCCGGTGATGCTCCGGCTGGCCCGTTCCGTGCCGGCGGCGACGTGGGAGGCCCTGCGGCCGGCCGCGGCCGCCACGGCGGAGGCGGCGGCGGCGGGTGACGTGCCGGGGTACGCGGAGGCGGACCGGGCCTTCCACCGCGAGGTCCTCGCGCTGGCGGGCAACGACCAGCTGGTCCAGGTGGCCGACGAGCTCCACCGGCGGGCCCAGTGGCCGCTGCCGGGGGCTCCGCGGGTCCGGCGGGCGGATCTCGTCGCCGATGCGGCGGAGCATGCGGCGCTGCTGGAGGCGCTCGCCGCCGGTGACCTCCCGGTGGTGGAGTCCCTGATCCGCGAACACTTCGCGGGCGCCACCTCCTGACCCGCCCGGGCACCCCGCCGCTGCCGGGGCCCCGGCCCCCGCACCCCGCGCCTCAAACGCCGGCGAGGCTGGGAGTCCGCGCCTCAAACGCCGGCGGGGCTGAAAGCCGGGGCTCCGCCCCGCACCCCGCGCCTCAAACGCCGGCGGGGCTGGGAGTCCGCGCCTCAAGCGGCGGCGAGGCTGGGAGTCCGGAGCTCGGCGTTGGTGGGGCTGAAAGCCTGAGCGGGCCGGCGGGTGCGGGTGCACCCGGGTCGGAGGCGCCGGGTGCGTGGCGGGGCCGCCGCGTACCCTTCAGCCCCGCCGGCGTTTGAGGCGCGGGCGCGGAGCGCCGTGTTCGGACGGTCGGGGGGAGCTACGCCGCAGGCGACTCCGTGGGGTGGAGTTGGTCCGCCAGCCAGGTGGGGATGCCGCCCAGCAGGTGGAACAGGCGGCGGGCCTCCGCGCGCAGGCGGGTGGCCTCCGGTTCCGGTTCGGCTTCGGCCAGGGCGGCCAGCGCGGGGGCCGTGCCGACCAGGAAGCCCAGTTCCTCCCGGATCCGGAGGGACTCCAGGAAGCCGTGGCGGGCCTCCGCCACCTCGCCGTCCCGCAGGGCCAGCGCCGCCAGGTGCCGCCAGGTGAAGGACAGCAGCAGCGTGTCCCCGTGGGCCACCGCCCCGGCGTGCGCCCGGTGGTACGCCGGACGGGCCGACTGCGGGGCGTCCGCGAGGTGCTCGGCGACCAGCCCCCGCCGGAAGTCCAGCAGCGGCCGGGTCCGGGACCCCGGCGACAGCAGCGCCGCCGCCCGGCCGAGCGCCGAGCGGGCCTCGTCGGCCCGGTCCCGTACGCCCAGCACGGTCGCCGCGTACGCCAGCTGGCCCCGCTCGCACGCGGCCGCGCCCCGGTCGTCGTCGTCCTGCGCGACCGCCTCGGCGACCCGCAGCGCGTCCTCGGCCTCGGCCCAGCCCTGGCCCGTGAACAGGCAGCGTTCGACCAGGAGCGCGGTCCGCTGTACGGCGGCCCCCGCGTTCCCCAGGTGCGGCGTCAGCAGCGCCGCCGCGTCGGTCCAACAGCCGCGCGAGCGCAGCCGCCATATCGCCCGCTGGAGGGGGTCGTCTCCCCCGGTAGTTCCGGCACCCGACATGGCGGTTTCCGCCACATTGCCCTCCCCAAAGCAATCAAGCAGCACATCGTTGAGCCCTGGGGCGAAATGAGAGCACGGATCGGCGGCTCCGGCCAAGGGGTCGGGTGAACTCTTTCACAAAGTCCGGACGGATCATCAGCGCCCCCCGGCCGGACCCCTCCGGCCGCGGGGCGGATCTTCTCAGCTCATGCGCAGTGCCAGGAAGAAATCGAGCTTGTCCTCCAGCCGCGACAGGTCACGCCCCGTCAACTGCTCGATTCGCCCGACCCGGTACCGCAGCGTGTTGACGTGCAGGTGCAGCCGCGTCGCGCAGCGGGTCCAGGAGCCGTCGCAGTCCAGGAAGGCCTCCAGCGTCGGAATGAGCTCCGCGCGGTGGCGCCGGTCGTAGTCCCGCAGCGGGTCCAGCAGCCGGGCCGTGAAGGCGCGCCGCACGTCGTCCGGCACGAACGGCAGCAGCAGCACGTGCGAGGCCAGCTCGTGGTGTCCGGCCGCGCAGACCCGGCCCGGGCGGGCCGCGGCGACCCGGCGGGCGTGCCGGGCCTCCTCCAGCGCCCCGCGCAGCCCCTCGGCGGAGTGCACGGCCGCGCTGACGCCCAGTGTGAGGCGCCCGTCGTCGGCCAGACCGGCCTGCAGGGGGTCGCGTACGGCCGAGAGCAGCTCGTCGGCGTGCAGGGCCGAGTCGGGGCCCTTGTCCTCGCCGCTCTCCCCGGCCAGGGACGGCAGCGGCACCAGGGCGATGGCCTCGTCGCCGGCGTGGGCGACGGCGATCCGGTCCGAGGGCTCCGGCCCCGAGACGGACGGGTCGACGAGGATCTCCTCGAGCAGCGACTGGGCGACCGGCCCGCCGGGGATGTCCCCGCCGTCCCAGTCCACCCGGGCCACGACCACCTGCCAGTGCGGGGCCGCGCCCAGGCCGGGCAGCAGCACCGGCGCCGCCACCCGCAGGCGGGCGGCGATCTCGGCGGGCGGAGCACCCGTCTGGACCAGTTCCAGGACCTCCTGGGCGAGGCGGCGGCGCACGGTGCGGGCCGCGTCGCGCCGGTCCCGTTCCACGGCGATCAGCTGGGTGACGCCCTGGAGCAGGTCCAGGCGCTCGGCGGGCCAGTCGCCCGCGTCCGCCTCCACGGCCAGCAGCCAGTCCGACAGCACGCTCTCGCGCACGTCCCGGGAGCCCGGCCCGGCGGCGCTCCGGCCGTGTCCCCTGATCGGGAAGAGCGAGTAGGTAATACCCTGAATGGAGATCCGGTGCGGTCCCCTGCGGCCCGTCCGGACCGCCGCGAGGTGCTCGCTCGCCAGGGCCGCGCACACGCCCGGTGCCAGCGGCTCGCCCGCCCCGGCGATCTGCCGGCCGGTGGGGGACAGCACCCAGGCCCGGAGATCGAGGTCGGTGGTGAGCAGATCCAGCACCACATCCGGTCCACCGCCCGCCGGACCCGAGGTCATCAGGCGCCGGTGGCGGTCGACGACGGCCGCGAGATCGCCCGCACGCTCCCCCGAGACCTGGCGCACGACGTACTCGGTGATCGTGGCGAATGCAACGTCTTCGTTCACGGCGAACAGCGGCAGGCGGTTGCGCCGACAGGCTGAGACCAGATCGTCCGGGATGTCTCCCAGCTCCGCCTCGCCGGCGGCGAGCCCGGCGACGCCCGCGCTCGCGAGGATTCGTACGAACGGCTCGGAATCGGCTGAATTTCTACGCCAGGCCAGGCCAGTGAGGACGAGCTCGCCCCCGGTGAGGTATCGGCTGGGATCACGCAGGTCGGTCGTCATGACCCCGCGGACCGTCCGGTCGAGTTCTTCCTCGCCGCCCAGCAGCCGCAGCCCCAGCGCCTCGGTTTCCAGCAGTGCGCGCAGCCGCATGATGTCGCCGCCGATCTGTCTCGAATGTTGCCGTTGGAAATCGGGCAGGTCGTCGCATCCTGCCTTTCATACGAATCTACAAGACGAGGGAGGCCGTCAGCCAACTCCTTCATGGTTTCGGTGACTGCACCCGGGGGACAGGCGGCCGGTGTACTGAGTCCACACCGCGTTAACAGCACGTGAACGACCAGTCGAGGGCCCTTAGGCCTCCTGGCTTGAAGTGAACGACCCGATTAAGAAGAAGAGAGCCGCACATGGACTTCCTTCGCCCCGCCAGCTGGGAGGAGGCGCTCGCCGCTAAGGCCGAGTTCCCCACAGCTGTGCCGATTGCGGGTGGCACCGATGTGATGGTCGAGATCAACTTCGACCACCGTCGGCCGGAGTACCTCCTGGACCTGAACCGCATCGGTCTGCTGCGGGAGTGGGAGGTCGGCGAGGACGTGGTTCGTCTGGGCGCCTCCGTCCCGTACACGCAGATCATGGAAAACCTCCGCACGGAGCTTCCGGGTCTCGCGCTCGCCTCGCACACGGTCGCGTCCCCGCAGATCCGCAACCGCGGCGGCGTCGGCGGCAACCTCGGTTGCGCCTCGCCGGCCGGCGACTCGCACCCCGCGCTCCTGGCGGCCGGTGCCGAGGTCGAGGTGGAGTCCGTACGCGGCTCTCGCCTGATCCCGATCGACGAGTTCTACACCGGCGTCAAGCGCAACGCGCTCGCCGCCGACGAGCTCATCAAGACCGTCCACATCAAGAAGGCGGACGGCCCCCAGCAGTACTCCAAGGTCGGCTCCCGCAACGCGATGGTCATCGCGGTCTGCGCGTTCGGCCTGGCGCTGCACCCGGAGACCCGCACGGTCCGCACCGGCATCGGTTCGGCCGCGCCGACCCCGATCCGTGCGAAGGCCGCCGAGGAGTTCCTGAACGCCGCGCTCGAAGAGGGCGGCTTCTGGGAGTCGGGCAAGGTCATCACCCCGTCGATCGCCAAGCAGTTCGGTGACCTCGCCTCCGGCGCGGCCAACCCGATCGACGACGTCCGCGGCACGGCGAAGTACCGCCGTCACGCGGTTGGCATCATGGCTCGCCGCCAGCTCGTCTGGACCTGGGAGCAGTACCGCGGTACCGGCAACGGCCGCTCGCTTGAAGGGGCTGCGTAATCATGCGCGTCAATTTCACTGTCAACGGCCGTCAGCAGGAAGCCGACGACGTGTGGGAGGGCGAGTCCCTCCTCTACGTGCTGCGCGAGCGCCTGGGCCTGCCGGGCTCGAAGAACGCCTGTGAGCAGGGCGAGTGCGGCTCCTGCACCGTCCGGCTCGACGGCGTGCCGGTCTGTTCCTGCCTGGTCGCGGCCGGTCAGGTCGAGGGTCGCGACGTCGTGACCGTCGAGGGCCTGGCGGAGTTCGCCAAGCAGCGCGAGGAGCACGGCCACGGCGGTGCCTGCGGCACCGGCGGCGGCTGCGGCGGCAAGGGCGGCGTCTCCCTGGACGCGGCCAAGCAGTGGCAGGCCAAGCCGGGCGACTCGCAGACCGGCGAGGGCGTCGAGCTCTCCAACATCCAGCAGGCGTTCATCGACGCCGGCGCCGTCCAGTGCGGTTTCTGCACCCCGGGCCTCCTGGTCCAGGCCGACGCGCTGCTGGAGGAGAACTCCTCCCCGTCCGACCAGGACATCCGCGAGGCCCTGTCCGGCAACCTGTGCCGCTGCACGGGCTACGAGAAGATCCTCGACGCGGTCCGCCTCGCGGCCGCCCGTCAGGCAGAGGCGGTCTGACCATGGCTCAGAACACGCGCACGGTTCCGGCGGGTACGCCGACCAACGTCACGCAGAAGCACAACAAGGGCGGCATCGGCGAGTCCACGCTCCGCCCGGACGGCACCCTCAAGGTCACCGGTGAGTTCGCGTACTCCTCGGACATGTGGCACGAGGACATGCTGTGGGGCCAGACCCTGCGCAGCACCGTCGCCCACGCCGAGATCGTGTCCATCGACATCTCCGAGGCGCTCGCCATGCCCGGCGTCTACTCGGTGCTGACGTACGACGACCTGCCGGCCGAGATGAAGAACTACGGCCTGGAGATCCAGGACACCCCGGTGCTCGCCAACGGCCGGGTGCGCCACCACGGTGAGCCGGTCGCCCTCGTGGCCGCCGACCACCCGGAGACCGCCCGCCGCGCGGCCGCCAAGATCAAGATCGACTACCGCGAGCTGCCGCTCGTCACGGACGAGGCCTCGGCCCTGGCCGCCGATGCGCCGCTGATCCACGAGGGCCGCGACGACCACCACATCGGTCACGTCCCGCACCCGAACATCGTGCACCGCCAGCCGATCATCCGCGGCAACGTGGAAGAGGCCCGCAAGCGCGCCGACGTGATCGTCGAGGGCGAGTACACCTTCGGCATGCAGGACCAGGCCTTCCTCGGCCCGGAGTCCGGCCTCGCCATCCCGGCCGAGGACGGCGGCGTCGACCTGTACGTCGCCACCCAGTGGCTGCACTCGGACCTCCAGCAGATCGCCCCGGTCCTCGGCCTCCCGCCGGAGAAGGTCCGCATGACGCTCTCGGGCGTCGGCGGTGCCTTCGGCGGCCGCGAGGACATCTCGATGCAGATCCACGCCTGCCTCCTGGCCCTGGCCACGAACAAGCCGGTCAAGATCGTCTACAACCGCTTCGAGTCCTTCTTCGGGCACGTGCACCGCCACCCGGCGAAGCTCTACTACGAGCACGGCGCCACGAAGGACGGCAAGCTCACGCACATGAAGTGCAAGATCGTCCTGGACGGCGGCGCGTACGCGTCCGCTTCCCCGGCGGTCGTGGGCAACGCCTCCTCCCTCTCGGTGGGTCCCTACGTCCTGGAGGACGTGGACATCGAGGCGATCGCGCTCTACACGAACAACCCGCCCTGCGGCGCGATGCGCGGCTTCGGCGCCGTCCAGGCCTGCTTCGCCTACGAGGCCCAGATGGACAAGCTCGCGGCGAAGCTGGGCATGGACCCGGTCGAGTTCCGCCAGCTGAACGCCATGGAGATGGGCACGGTCATGCCCACCGGCCAGGTCGTGGACGCCCCGGCGCCCGTGGCCGAGCTGCTGCGCCGGGTCAAGTCCCGCCCGCTGCCGCCCGAGCGCCAGTGGGAGTCGGCCGGCGAGGGCGCGGACGTCCGCGCGCTGCCCGGCGGCCTCTCCAACACCACCCACGGCGAGGGCGTCGTACGCGGCGTCGGCTACGCGGTCGGCATCAAGAACGTCGGCTTCTCCGAGGGCTTCGACGACTACTCCACCGCCCGCGTGCGCCTGGAGGTCATCAACGGCGAGCCCGTCGCGATGGTCCACACGGCCATGGCGGAGGTCGGCCAGGGCGGCATCACCGTCCACGCGCAGATCGCCCGTACCGAGCTGGGTGTCACGCAGGTGACCATCCACCCGGCCGACACGCAGGTCGGCTCCGCCGGTTCCACGTCCGCCTCGCGGCAGACGTACATGACCGGTGGCGCCGTGAAGAACACCTGTGAGGCCGTCCGCGAGGCCCTGCTGGAGATCGGCCGCCGCAAGAACGGCTCGTACCACCCGGCCTGGGCCACCGCCGAGCTGCTGCTCGAAGGCGGCAAGATCGTCACCGACGGGGGCGAGGTCCTCGCGGACATCGCCGAGATCCTGGAGGGCGAGGACGCGATCGACCTGGAGCTGGAGTACCGGCACCACCCGACCGTCCCGTTCGACCTGGTCACCGGCCAGGGCAACGGCCACGTGCAGTACACCTTCGCCGCGCACCGCGCGGTCGTGGAGGTGGACACCGAGCTCGGCCTGGTCAAGGTCGTCGAGCTGGCGACCGCCCAGGACGTCGGCAAGGCCCTGAACATGCTCTCCGTGGTCGGCCAGATCCAGGGTGGCACCACCCAGGGCCTCGGCGTCGCGATCATGGAAGAGATCATCGTGGACCCGAAGACCGCGAAGGTGCGCAACCCCTCCTTCACGGACTATCTGATCCCCACCATCCTCGACACCCCGACCATCCCGGTCGACGTCCTGGAGCTCGCCGACCCGAAGGCGCCGTACGGCCTGCGCGGTATGGGCGAGGCCCCGACCCTGTCGTCCACCCCGGCCGTCCTCGCGGCGATCCGGCAGGCGACCGGTCTGGAGCTCAACAAGACGCCGATCCGTCCGGAAGCCCTCACCGGGACCCTCTAGGACGGCGTGGTCCGGGGGCCGCGAGGCCCCCGGGCCCCCTCAGACTCTCCGGGTGGTGCGCAATGGGAACGTCACACTTCACAGCGCGCCGCCCGGAGTACCCGAAGTACCGCACCGCTCGCGGTTCGCTTCACCCCGCAGCACCCCTGCGAGAACCCCCACGTAGTACCAGCGGTCACCCCCGCGCTACCCGCAGTACACGCAGTGCACCTTCGCGTCGCCTCGGGCCGTCACCCCGGGTCGTGCAGCCAACGCAGTTTCCCAAATCCCGCGTCTCCAATCTTTATGCGGGTGCCCCTTTGAACCTTGGGAGTTAGGCACCATGACCCAGTCGTCTGTGGAGCCCAAGACCACCGCGGAAGAGGCCGGCGACGGCTCTCGCAATCCCGCCGGGCGTTCTTGGCTCGACCGGTACTTTCACATAACGCACAGAGGATCCAACGTCGGCAACGAGGTTCGTGGCGGTATCACGACCTTCATGGCCATGGCGTACATCCTCCTTCTCAACCCCCTGCTCCTCTCGGGCAAGGACGTCGCCGGCACCGTGATGGACGGATCGGCGATCATCACCGCCACCGCCTTCGCCGCGGCCGTCACCACGCTCCTCATGGGCTTCGTCGGCAAGGTGCCGCTGGCCCTCGCCGCCGGCCTCTCCGTGTCCGGTGTGCTGGCCTCGCAGGTGGCCCCGCAGATGACCTGGCCGCAGGCCATGGGCATGTGCGTGGTCTACGGTGTCGTGATCTGTCTCCTGGTCGTCACCGGCCTCCGCGAGATGATCATGAACGCCATCCCGCTCGCGCTCAAGCACGCCATCACCATGGGCATCGGCCTGTTCGTCGCCCTGATCGGCTTCGTGAAGGCCGGGTTCGTCGGCAACGGCGGGGAGTTCATGCCCCCCGTCCAGCTCGGCGCGACCGGGGAGCTGTCCGGCTGGCCCGTGCTGCTCTTCGCCCTCACCCTGATCGCCATCTTCATGCTCCAGGCCCGCAAGGTGCCCGGCGCGATCCTGATCGGCATCGTCGGCGGCACCGTCCTCGCCGCGATCCTCAACGCCATCGTGGACATCGACCCCAAGGCCTGGAAGAACGGCCCGCCGGAGCTCGACGGCTCCGCGGTCTCGATGCCGAACTTCGAGCTCTTCGGCGACGTCTCCTTCGGCGGCTGGGGCGACGTCGGCTACATGACGGTCGGCATGATCGTCTTCACCCTGGTGCTCGCCGGCTTCTTCGACGCGATGGCCACCATCATCGGCGTCGGCACCGAGGCCAAGCTGGCCGACGACAAGGGCCGCATGCCCGGCCTGTCCAAGGCCCTGTTCATCGACGGCGCCGGTGGCGCCATCGGTGGCGTCGCGGGCGGCTCCGGCCAGACCGTGTTCGTCGAGTCCGCGACCGGCGTCGGCGAGGGAGCCCGCACGGGCCTCGCCTCCGTCGTCACCGGCCTCTTCTTCGCCGCCTGCCTCTTCTTCACCCCGATCACCCAGATCGTCCCGGGTGAGGTCGCCTCCGCGGCCCTGGTCGTCATCGGCGCGATGATGATGCAGAACGCCCGCCACGTGGACTGGGCCGACAGCTCGACCGCGATCCCGGTCTTCCTGACCGTCGTGATCATGCCCTTCACGTACTCGATCACCGCGGGTGTCGCCGCGGGCGTCATCTCCTACGTCGCCATCAAGGTCGCTCAGGGCAAGGCCCGTGAGATCGGCGGCTTCATGTGGGCGCTGACCGGAATCTTCCTGGTCTTCTTCGCGCTCCACCCGATCGAGAGCTGGCTGGGCGTCGGCTGACCCGGCCGCGCCTGATCCGTACGCAGTACCGCGCACTCCACGTATCCGATACTGGAACCGAACCTCTCCGAGGAGGCCCCCATGCTGGACATCGCCGAAGAACTGAACCGGTGGGTCGAGCAGGGACGTGACTTCGCCGTCGCCACCGTGGTGGCGGTCGGCGGGAGCGCGCCCCGGCAGCCCGGGGCCGCGCTCGCCGTCGACAGCGAGGGCACGGCCATCGGCTCGGTATCCGGCGGATGCGTGGAGGGCGCGGTGTACGAGCTGTGCCGGCAGGCGCTGGAAGACGGCCAGACCGTCGCCGAGCGCTTCGGCTACAGCGACGACGATGCCTTCGCGGTCGGTCTGACCTGCGGCGGGATCATCGACATCCTGGTCACCCCGGTCTCCGCGGGCTCTCCCGTACGGGAGGTGTTCGCGGCCGGTCTGGCCGCCGCCGCCCGAGGGGAGGCGGCGGCGGTCGCCCGGGTGGCGCAGGGGCCGGCCGAGCTGATGGGCCGCGCCGTGTTCGTCCGTACCGAAGGCGCCTGGGAGGGCGGCTTCGGGGGCCACCCCGAGCTGGACCGCACCATCGCCGAGGAGGCCCGCGCCATGCTCGACGCCGGCCGGACCGGCGTGCTGGAGATCGGCGCCGACGGCCGGCTCTGCGGAGAGCCGCTCAAGGTGCTGGTCGAGTCCAGCGTCCCCGCCCCGCGGATGATCGTCTTCGGTGCCATCGACTTCGCTTCCGCCCTCGTGCGCATCGGCAAGTTCCTCGGCTACCGGGTGACCGTCTGCGACGCCCGGCCGATCTTCGCGACGAGGACCCGCTTCCCCGAAGCGGACGAGATCGTCGTCGACTGGCCGCACCGCTACCTGGAGGCACAGTCCTCGGAGGGCTCGCTGGACGGCCGTACCGTCCTGTGCGTCCTCACCCACGACGCCAAGTTCGACGTCCCGCTCCTCGAACTGGCCCTCAGGCTCCCCGTCGCCTACGTCGGCGCCATGGGCTCCCGCCGCACCCACGAGGACCGCAACAAGCGGCTCCGCGAGGTCGGCGTGACCGAGCTCGAACTGGCCCGGCTGCGCTCCCCGATCGGCCTGGACCTCGGCGCCCGCTCCCCGGAGGAGACCGCGCTGTCCATCGCCGCCGAGATCGTCGCCAACCGCCGCGGCGGCAGCGGCGCCGCGCTGACCGGTGCGCACATCCCGATCCACCCCGATCCGAAGGCCGTCTCCGACGGCGTGATCGGCCGGATCGGCTCCGTCGCTTGAAGAGCTGAATCCCGTACGTGACGAAGGGCGCGACCCCGTGGGGGTTGCGCCCTCTTGGCGTTCCGCCTATCTTACCCGCCGGTAACAGGAGGCGCCTTCTCCATCCCTTCCCCCCAACGGAGTTGAACGGATGTCACGTACCCTCCGCACGCTGGGCGCGCTCGCCGCGGCCGCCCTCCTCACCTCCCTGGCGCCCGGCGCCCCCGCCGCGGCCTCGCCCGGTGACGGCGGCCTGCGCGAGGTGCTGTTCGTCGGGAACAACTGGGAGGGCACCGCCGACGTCCTCTCCTCCACCGGCGATCTCGCCAAGGTCGGCCGGATCAACATCGTTCCCGACAAGGAGGAGCGGCTCCGGGAGATCTACCTCAACCCGGTCAAGCTCGGCTTCTTCCTCGGTATCCGGGCCACCGCCGGCGAGGGCCACGACCAGTTCGTGGACGACCTGTACACCACCCCCGACGGCTCGGCCGTCGTCGCCTCGCGGCCCAGCTTCGCCGACGTCGTCTCCGTCGACCTGCGGACCGGGCGGATCAACTGGCGCTTCCCGGTGGCCGGCTACCGCGCCGACCACATGGCCGTGTCGCCCGACGGGACCCGGGTCGCGGTATCGGCTTCCACCGCCAACACCGTGCACGTCCTCGACATCGCCACGGGCCGGCAGACCGGCTCCTTCGCCACCGGCGACAAACCCCACGAGAACACCTTCACCGGCGGCGGCCGCTACCTGTGGAACAGCTCGATCGGGGAGGTGACCACCGCCCTGGACGCCCCCTGGCTCGACTGGACGAAGGGCGACCGGAAGATCACCGTGGTGGACACGCAGACCTTCCGCACGGTCAAGGTGATCGACATGCGCGAGCGGCTGGACGCCTTCGGCCGCCGGGACCTGTCCGACGCCGTACGCCCCGTCTCCTTCAGCCCCGACGAGTCGAAGCTCTACTTCCAGGTGTCCTTCTTCAACGGCTTCCTGGAGTACGACGTGGCCACCGACCGGATCACCCGCCTCAAGACCCTCCCCGAGAACCCGGCCACCAGCACCGACCGCACCACGTGGGTCAACGACTCCCGCCACCACGGCATGTCCATGAGCCCGGACGGGACCAAGCTCTGCATCGCGGGCACCATGGACGACTACGCGACCGTCGTGGACCGGGCCACCCTCGCCGAGGGGCCGCTGGTGAGCGCCGACAAGCCGTACTGGGCCACGGTCGACGGCGACGGCACGGCCTGCGTGATCTCCGAGAGCGGCTCGGACCGGGTGACGGCCATCGACTTCGCCACCGGCGCCAAGCGGGTGTCCGTGCCCGTCGGGGACCACCCGCAGCGCATCAGGATCGGACAGGTCCCGGCGGGCTGGACGGGCCCCGCCACCGGGTGACGCACGCGCCGGGGGGCGTGCGGGGCCGGGCCCGCACCCCCGCCCGGCTGCGCGGGCAGACTGGTCAAACGGGCAGATCCGGCCACTATGAGGTGACCGGTCCACCGATGACCGATTAGTCTCGTGATCATGGTGGACATCCGCGAGGTACCCGAAGCCGACATCGACCGCGCTCTGGAGCTCGCCTACCTGGTGTTCAACGACCGGCCCGAGAAGGAGGGCCGCGAACGGCACCACGCCCTGCTCCTGCGCTGCAGCCGGATCGGCGCCTACGACGGGGACACCCTCGTCGGCTTCATGGCCGCGCACGACTTCCGCCTGTCGGTCCCCGGGGCGGACCTGTCCTGCCCCGGGCTCACCTTCGTCTCCGTCGCACCCACCCACCGCCGCCGCGGCGTACTCACCGCCCTGATGGCCGAGCAGCTGCGGCGCGCCACGGCCGCCGGCAGCCCCCTCGCCGCCCTGTGGGCCTCCGAAGCCGCCATCTACGGCCGCTTCGGCTACGGCGGAGCCACCACCGGCGTCACCATCGAGATCGACTCCACCCGGCCGCTGCCCCTGCGCATCGCCCCGGACCGGCGTCCGCTGCGCCTGGTCGCCCCCGACGAGGCGCTCGAGGTCGTCGGCGCCTTCCACGAGGCGTCGCGCGCCGGGCGGGCGGGCCGGCCCAGCCGCAGCCCCGAACGCTGGAGTCAGGAATGGCTGTCCGAACAGGCGGAGGACGACGAGGAGTTGAGCCCGCCCCGGATCATCGTCCTGGGCGACCCGGGGGAACCGGTCGCCGGGTACGTGCTCTACCGCACCAAGCCGGAGGACGACGGCGGGCCCGTCCGCACACCGGGCCTCGTGCGCGTGGAGGAGCTGGAGGCCGAGACCCCGGCGGTCGCCGCCGCCCTGTGGGAGTGCCTCGCCGCCCTCGACCTGACCGGCCGGGTCACCGCGTGGGGCCGTCCGGCCGACGACCCGCTGCTGCACTTCGCCGCCGACCGGGACCAGGTGCGGGTGACCGCCCAGTTCCCGGCGCTCTGGCTGCGCCTGGTCGACGTACGGGCGGCGCTGACCGGGCGGTCCTGGGCCGCGCCGGTGGAGCTGGTGCTGGAGCTGACCGACGTACGGCTGCCCGCGAACGCCGGGCGCTTCCGGCTGAAGGCGGGGCCGGGCGGGGCAGCGTACGAGCCCGCCCGGGCGGAGCCGGACCTGGCCCTGGACGTGCGGGAGCTCGCCGCCTGCTACCTGGGCGGGACCCGGGTCGTCGAGCTGGTCGCGGCCGGGCTGGTCGCCGAGAACCGGCCCGGCGCGGCGGCGGAGCTGGACGCCGCCCTGCGGACGGATCTGCTGCCGCACACGAGCGACGAGTTCTGAGGCACAGGGCGGCGCGGGGGGCCGGGTGGAGGCGGGGGCGGGCGAGCGGACCGTCCCCGCCTGGCGGATTCAGGCGGGTCCCGGGGTCAGGCCGGCAGTGAGATCCGGGACGCCGCCATGCCGAAGGCGGAGCCGAGGACGCCGGTGGACAGCGGGTCGGGCAGGCCGTGCAGGTCCTGGGGGCGGTAACGGGCGATCTTCTGGTGCCAGTTGAGCACCCCGGCGTGCCAGTCCTTCAGCTCGTCGACGTACGCGTCCAGGGCGCTGCGCGCCTGCGCGCCGAGCTTCCAGTCGTCGTAGAGCAGCGGCAGCTGGTTCGCGACGATGTGCTCGAACTCCTCCGTGCGCTGGGTCATCAGGGAATGGCAGATGTGCAGCGCCTCCGCGTACCCGATGTCGAAGAAGTTCCGCGTGACGAGGATGTAGTTGTGGACCTCGCCCTCGACCTCCACCTCCTTCTGGTAGGAGAAGATGTCGTTGATCAGGCAGGCGGCGTCCGCGACGGCGTTCTCCAGGGACCGGATGGTGCCCGAGGCGTAGATCTCCTCCGGGATGCCCCGCCCCTGGTGCCCCAGCCGGCACAGGTACATCGTGAGATAGCTGCCGAAGGTGCGGCGGCGCATCTCGGCGTAGTCCACCGGGTCCGGGATGCGGTTCTGGATCTGGTTGTCCACCTCCCACAGCCAGCTCTCCAGCATGTCCACCAGCGTGGCGCGGAACTCGGTGCGCTGCTGCTGGGACATGGCGGCGCTGGTGCGCACCCAGAGGTCGGCCAGCGCGCGCTCCATCGCCGTCAGCGGTTCCGGCTGGTCGGCGTGGTCGACGGGGACCATCGCGATCAGCCGCGCCGTGGTCGCCTTCGCGGCCGGCAGGTTCCTGCCCTGGCCGAAGACCACCGGGTAGTAGTCGTCCCCGTACGTGCCCCAGGTCAGCCAGCAGGCGTTGAGGGCCAGCTCCTCGGCCGTGGCGTCCGGGTCGATCCCGGCCGAGCAGACCGCGAAGTCGAAGCCGCGCAGCTTGGCCTCGGTCCAGATCGCCGAGCCCGGGTCGCCCGGCTGCGGGTCGAGCAGGCCCATCCGCCGGGACCAGGCCACCGACTCCTCGCGGGCGTGCGCCAGGTGCGGGCTGAGGCTCAGCCGGTGCGGCATGTAGATGTCGGGAATGACGGAGGGCCCGGTCTTCTCGAACGGGACGTGGGTGAAGGAGCGGCGGCGCATGTCCATCGAGCGCCGGTTGAAGACGGACCCCAGGTCGAGCGCGGTGGTGCCGAGCCCGGACGGGAGGAAGGGCAGGGTGAGCGGGGCGGTGGCCCGGGCCTCCTTGTTCATGTAGCGGCTGGAGACCATGTGCCACTCGTGGCCGCCCGACTGCCAGTCCTGCAGGCCCTTGGCGTAGGCGAGGACGGCTGCGATGTCGGCCGGGTCCATGGCGTGGTCGGCGAAGAGCTGGGGCAGCTCGCCGAGCGCGGTCTGCTCGAACTGCTGGAGGCGCGAGGTGAGCAGGTCGTTGGAGGCCTCGGCGGCCTCCTGGGTGGTGCAGCCGAGGAAGGTCTCCAACACCAGGATCGCATTGGAGAGTTCGCCCTCGTCGGCGACCTCGCGCTGGTAGGAGAAGAGGTCGTTCCTGATGTGCACGGCGTCGGAGAAGGCGTCGCGGAGCACGCCGAGCGGCCGCGAGTGCGCCACGCGGGCCGGGACTTCGGCGGAGACGTATTCGATCAGGCCGGCCGACCAGGGGGCGCCGCCCACCTTGCGGCGCATCTCGATGTACTCGAGAGGGTTGGCGACGCGCCCGATGTTGATGTTGGCCAGTTCCCACATGGACTCGTTGAGGAGGTTCCTCGTCGACTCGGAGAACCGTTCCCTCCAGTCGGCGGACATCGCGGGCACGGTACGCCGCCACAGGTCCGCGAGACCGGCCTCGACCGGGTTGGTGGGCTCGGGGAAGCCGTCGGCCAGGTCCATCGGCATGAAGGCGGCGAGCTTGTCGAGGTAGTCCTTGGCGCCGTCGCGGTCCTGGGAGCGCTTGTACATCTCCAGGAAGTGGTCGTCGAAGAAGAAGACCCAGACATACCAGTCGGTGACCAGGGACAGCGCCGCGCTGTCACAGTCGGGGTGGGTGTACGCGCACAGCAGCGCGTAGTCGTGCGAGTCGAGGTCGCTCTCCTCCCAGACGCCGGAACCTTCCAGCATCCCGAGTGCGCGCGCCCACTGCTTGGTGTGGACCCTCGCGTCCTCCAGGTGGGGGTTCAGTCGCGCCGGATAAGGCACATAGAAATCCGGCAGTTGAAACGGCTGCGTCACGGCAGGGTCGGCCTTTCGTCCATGGGTGCGGGGGGCCGGTGGGCCCGGCCCCCCGCACGAGATCAGCAGTGCCCTACCCCTGGTGGCCTAGGGATAAGGGGGAGTTCACTGCTTCAGGTGACGGACGGGTCGTTCCGCGGCGCGCCGGCCTGGTGGGGGATAGGGACCCCCTGCCCGGGCTCCTTCGCTCCGTCGCCGTACTGGTCGGCCTGGATCCGGAACATGGTCGCGTAGCGGCCGCCCAGGGCCAGCAGCTCCTCGTGGCCGCCCCGTTCGACGAGCCGCCCCTCGTGCAGCACGTAGATGACGTCGGCGTACCGCACCCCCGACATGCGGTGGGTGACCAGGACGACCGCGCGCTGCGGCCCGGCCAGGCCGCGGATGCTGTCGAAGGCGGCGATCTCGGCCTCCGGGTCCAGCGCCGAGGTGGGCTCGTCCACGACCAGGACGCGGGCGTCGCGGAAGCGGGTGCGGGCCAGCCCGAACTTCTGCCACTGGCCGCCGGACAGCTCCGAGGCACCCCTGAACATCCGGGCGAGCAGCGTCTCGTAGCCGTGCGGGAGCTTCTCGACGACCTGGTCGGCGCCCGCGTACCGGGCCGCGGCCGCCACGCCGGCGGCCTGCTGCAGGGACCCGTCCTCGCCGCCGGTGCCGGGCCGGCCGATGGCGATGTTGGTACGGGCGGTCACCGGCCAGCGCTCGAAGTCCTGGGTGAGCAGCGAGACCCGGTCGAAGACCTGCTCCCGGTCGGCCTCCCGCACGTCCACCCCGTCCCAGGTCAGCGCGCCGGAGTCGGGCAGGTGCAGCCCGGCCAGGAGTTTGACCAGGGTGCTCTTGCCGGAGCCGTTCTCGCCGACCAGCGCGACGACGGTGCCCGCCTCGATGGTGAGGCTGACCCCGCTCAGGGCGGGCTCGTCGCGGTCCGGGTAGCTGAAGGAGACGTCCTCGAGCCGGAGCGTGCCCAGCCGCTCGGGCAGCGGCACCCCGCCGGCCGGGACGGCGCGGCGGCCGGCCTCGGCGACGAACCGCTCCAGGTCCCTGACGTACAGGGACTCCTCGTGCAGGGTGTTGGTGGTGGCGACGAGGGCGCCGAGGCTCGCCGAGCCGGAGCGCACCGCGATCACGGCGGTGCCGGCGACGGCGAGGTCCATCCGGCCGGTCACGATCAGCAGCCCCATCGCCGTGTAGGTGACGAGGGCGGCGACGCCGGAGAGCGCGGCGGCGAGCAGTTCGGTGGCGGCCTTGTCCTTGGCGAGGCGGGTGGCCTCGCCCTCGGCGTGCTCGGCCATGTTGCGGTAGTGGCCGAGGAGGTAGCGCCCGACTCCGTGCACCCGTACCTCGGGGGCCGACGTACGGGAGATCAGCAGCTGTCCGATGAGCCGGGCGGCGCGGACGTGCTCCACCCAGGTCATCATGGACAGGTAGCGCCGCTGGGCCACCCGCATCGCGCCCCAGCCCCGGGGCGCGGCGATGAGCAGCAGCATCGGCAGCAGCAGCGGGTGCAGCACGGTGAGCACCCCGGCGGTGGCGACCAGCGAGATCAGCCCGCCGAGGGTGGCCACGCAGGCCCCGACGGTCCGGCGGGCCGAGGGCGGGCCCCACTGGGCACTGTCGAGAAGCCTGCGGAACTCCCCGTCCTCGATGGCCTCGAGCTCCACCTCGACGGCCGCCTTCAGGTACTGCTCGTGCGCGGCCCGCTCCACCTTGGGCTCCAGGCGCCCGGCGGCCGCGGTGGACCAGGAGGCCAGTACGGCGCCCAGTACGGCGACCAGCGCACCCGCGGCGAGGGCGGGCAGGGCGGCGTGCAGCCGGTCGGCGGCGCTGCCCGCGCCGAGCAGCGTACGCAGCACCCGGCTCAGGACGAGCAGCCCGGCGGCGGAGGTGACCCCCTGCCCGGCCTCGGCGAAGGCGACGGTGAGCAGGGCGCGCCGGTCGGTGTCCCACGCGAGCCGCAGGGTCCCGCCGGCCATCCGCGGCATGGAGCGCAGGGTGGTCAGCAGCCGGCTCTCCAGCCGGGCGTACTCGTGGTTGGCCCAGCCCGCGTCGTAGCGCAGGGGCCCGCCGAAGAGCCGCCGCTCACTCTCGGAAACGGCCGGCTCGGCGGGCGCGGGCCGCCCCAGCAGCCCCACGCGCAGCCTCATCCTCGGCCACCCCCGCCCACTGCCGGGTCGAACGCCACATGAACGTGCACGAATCGCAAGATTCCTCCCGAGGTGCCGCGGCCGCGTACTGACGACGGCAAGAACGTGGCTGCTCAGAGGCGCGTCACGGTTCCGCGGGGGCGAACGGCCGCACAGAGTTGCGGTGCTCGTGCGGATCCCAAGGGGCGTGCGGAGGAGGTGCCGTGACGCGGCGTTCGAACCACTCGGAGGTGAGCATGACCCCCTTCGAGGGATTGCGCGGGCCCGCGCACGGTGCCGCATGCTCCGCCCATGGAAATCACTGATCCGGCCGTGGCCGGTGGGGCTGCCGTGCCCTTGGTGACGCGGCGCGAGGGCGCCCCGCCGCGCGGGCGGCAGGGGCCCGCCTCAGCCCGCCGGGCGGAGGTCCGCGTCGGGGTGGGCCGATTGCCAGGCCTTGATGGACTGGTTCCAGTCGTCGCCCGTGAGGGCCGTGAGGGAGGCCGGGAAGAGGCCGTCCTCCTCCTTGGCGATGTGGTGGTGGAGCTCGTCCGTCGCCTGGCGGAAGGTGTGCGCGTCCGCCGGGTCGGTGAGGTCCGCGCGGGCGAGGAAGGCCGCCAGGTCGCGGTGTTCCGAGATCAGGGCCTCGATGTACGGGGCGTACTCGGGGTCCGTGGACATGACCGCGAAAAGGCCGTCCTCCTCGCCCTTCCAGTGGGCGAGCAGGACGGCCGTCATCGTCGAGAGCAGGGCCCCGGCGCGCGGGAGGTCACCGGCGTCGAGGGCGCGGAGGGCGTCGCCCGCCGCGTTCGTCACCGTCTCGTGTTCCGCGATGAATTCCTTGATCAGCGGGATCTGGCGGCAGCCGCAGTAGTGGCACATCCAGCCAGTGTGGAGGGGCTACTCCGCTTCGCCCTCCAGATTGCCCTCCGTGTCCAGGTAGACCTGGCGGAGGGATTCGAGGATCTGCGGGTCCGGCTTCTCCCACATGCCGCGGGACTCGGCCTCCAGCAGGCGTTCCGCGATGCCGTGCAGGGCCCAGGGGTTGGCCGCTTCGAGGAAGGCGCGGTTCTCCGGGTCCAGCACGTACGTCTCGGTGAGCTTGTCGTACATCCAGTCCGCGACCACGCCCGTCGTGGCGTCGTAGCCGAAGAGGTAGTCGACGGTCGCCGCGAGCTCGAAGGCGCCCTTGTAGCCGTGGCGGCGCATCGCCTCGATCCACTTGGGGTTCACCACGCGGGCGCGGAAGACGCGCGAGGTCTCCTCGACCAGGGTGCGGGTCTTGACGGTCTCCGGGCGGGTGGAGTCGCCGATGTACGCCTCCGGGGCCGTACCGCGCAGGGCGCGGACCGTGGCCACCATGCCGCCGTGGTACTGGAAGTAGTCGTCCGAGTCCGCGATGTCGTGCTCGCGGGTGTCCGTGTTCTTCGCGGCCACCGTGATGCGCTTGTAGGCCGTTTCCATCTCGTCGCGGGCCGGACGGCCCTCCAGGCCCCGGCCGTACGCGTAGCCGCCCCAGACCGTGTAGACCTCCGCGAGGTCGGCGTCCGTACGCCAGTCGCGGGAGTCGATCAGCTGGAGGATGCCCGCGCCGTAGGTGCCGGGGCGGGAGCCGAAGATACGGGTCGTCGCGCGGCGCTCGTCGCCGTGGACGGCGAGGTCCGCCTGGGCGTGGGCCCGGACGAAGTTCTGGTCCGCCGGCTCGTCGAGGGACGCCGCCAGTCGGACCGCGTCGTCCAGGAGTCCGATGACGTGCGGGAACGCGTCGCGGAAGAAGCCCGAGATGCGCAGGGTGACGTCGATGCGGGGGCGGCCGAGCTCCGCGAGGGGGATGGCCTCCAGGCCGGTCACGCGGCGCGAGGCCTCGTCCCAGACCGGGCGGATGCCGAGCAGGGACATCGCCTCCGCCACGTCGTCGCCCGCGGTGCGCATCGCGCTCGTGCCCCACAGGGACAGGCCGACGGAAGCCGGCCACTCGCCGTTGTCCGTGCTGTAGCGGGTGAGGAGCGACTCCGCGAGGGCCTGGCCCGTCTCCCACGCCAGGCGGGAGGGGACGGCCTTGGGGTCCACCGAGTAGAAGTTGCGGCCGGTCGGGAGCACGTTGACCAGGCCGCGCAGCGGGGAGCCGGAGGGGCCGGCCGGGATGAACGAGCCGTCCAGGGCCGAGACCACGTGGGCGATCTCGTCCGTGGTGCCGGCCAGGCGGGGGACCACCTCGCGGGCCGCGAAGTCCAGGACGGCGGCGACGTCTGCCGAGTGGGCCGACGCCACGGAGGCCACGGCCGCCGGGTCCCAGTGCGCGTCCTCCATCGCCTGGACCAGCGCGCGGGCCTGCTCCTCGACGGCGTCCGCCGAGGTGCGGGTGGCCGCCGACTCGTCGAGACCGAGCGCCTCGCGCAGGCCCGGCAGGGCCGTCGTACCGCCCCAGATCTGGCGGGCGCGCAGGATGGCCAGGACCAGGTTGACGCGGGCCTCGCCGGCCGGGGCGCCGCCCAGGACGTGCAGGCCGTCGCGGATCTGGGCGTCCTTGACCTCGCACAGCCAGCCGTCGACGTGCAGCAGGAAGTCGTCGAAGCCGTCGTCGTCGGGGCGTTCGGCCAGACCCAGGTCGTGGTCGAGCTTCGCCGCCTGGATCAGGGTCCAGATCTGCGCCCGGATGGCCGGCAGCTTCGCCGGGTCCATCGCGGAGATCTGGGCGTACTCGTCCAGGTGCTGTTCCAGGCGGGCGATGTCGCCGTACGACTCGGCGCGCGCCATGGGCGGGACGAGGTGGTCGATGAGCGTGGCGTGCACGCGGCGCTTGGCCTGGGTGCCCTCGCCCGGGTCGTTGACCAGGAACGGGTAGATGAGGGGGAGGTCGCCGAGCGCCGCGTCGGGTGCGCAGGACGCGGAGAGGCCGGCGTTCTTGCCCGGGAGCCACTCGAGGTTGCCGTGCTTGCCCAGGTGGATCATCGCGTCGGCGCCGAAGCCGCCGTCCTCGGCGCGCGCCTGGATCCAGCGGTACGCGGCCAGGTAGTGGTGCGAGGGCGGCAGGTCCGGGTCGTGGTAGATCGCGATCGGGTTCTCGCCGAAGCCGCGCGGGGGCTGGATGAGGATGAGCAGGTTGCCGCGGCGCAGGGCGGCCAGGACGATGTCGCCCTCCGGGTTCGCGGACCGGTCGACGAACATCGAGCCGGGCGCCTCGCCCCAGTGCTCCTCGACGCTCGCGCGCAGGTCGGCGGGGAGTTCGGCGAACCAGCGCCGGTAGTCGGCCGCCGGGATGCGGACCGGGTTGCGGGCCAGCTGCTCCTCGGTGAGCCAGTCCTGGTCGTGGCCGCCGGCCTCGATCAGCGCGCGGATCAGCTCGTCGCCGTCACCCGAGACCAGGCCCGGGATCTCGGGCACGGGACCGAAGTCGTAGCCCTCGGCGATGAGGGTGCGCAGCAGCTCGACGGCGCTCGCGGGGGTGTCCAGGCCCACCGCGTTGCCGATGCGGGAGTGCTTGGTGGGGTACGCGGAGAGGACCAGGGCGATCTTCTTGTCGCGGCGCGCGATGTGGCGCAGGCGCGCGTGGCGTACGGCGATCCCCGCGACCCGGGCGGCCCGCTCGGGGTCGGCCACGTAGGCGGGCAGGCCGTCCTCGTCGAGCTCCTTGAAGGAGAACGGGACGGTGATCAGTCGGCCGTCGAACTCGGGTACGGCGACCTGGGTGGCGGCGTCGAGGGGGGACAGGCCCTCGTCGTTGTCCTCCCAGGCGGACCGGGAGCCGGTCAGGCACAGGGCCTGGAGGATCGGCACGCCGAGGGCGGCGAGGGCGCCGGCGTCCCAGGACTCGTCGTCACCGCCGGCGGACGCGGTGGCGGGGCGGGTGCCGCCGGCCGCGAGGACCGTGGTGACGACCGCGTCGACGCCGGTCAGCGCGGCGAGGAGCTCGGGCTCCGGGGTGCGCAGGGAGGAGACGTAGAGGGGGAGCGGCCGGGCGCCGTGGGCCTCGATGGCGTCGCACAGGGCGTGCACGAAGGCGGTGTTGCCGCTCATCTGGTGCGCGCGGTAGTAGAGCACGGCGACCTTGGGGGCGGCGGTCTGCGGGTCGGCGGCCTGCGGGTCGGCGGGCTGCGGGTCGGCGGCCTGCCGGGCGGTGCGCTCCAGGGGGCCCCAGGTGGGGGAGGCGGCGGGCGGCTCGAAGCCGTGGCCGGTGAGGAGGACCGTGTCGGAGAGGAAGCGGGCCAGCTGGTCGAGGTTGGCGGGGCCGCCGTGCGCGAGGTAGCCGTGGGCTTCGGCCGCGATGCCGATCGGCACCGTGGAGGCTTCCATCAGCTGGGCGTCCGGGGCCTGTTCGCCGGTCAGGACCACCACGGGGCGGGTCTGTCCGGGGGCGAGGAGGAGGTCGAGGCCCTCCTGCCAGGCGCGGAGGCCGCCGAGGAGGCGTACGACGACCAGGTCGACGCCGTCGAGGAGCCCGGGGAGGTCGTCGAGGGGAAGGCGGGAGGGGTTCGCGAAGCGGTAGGGGACGGGGCCGTCCGCCGTGGTCGCGGCGCGAGCGCTGAGCAGATCGGTGTCGGACGTCGACAGCAGCAGGATCATGCGGCGGCAGGCCTTCCTCGGGGTTTCCGCGCCCCGGGCAGTGAGGACAGCGGGAGTTCCTGACTCACCCCGGTCGCGGGTGTCGCTCCGCGGGGTTCACAGTGGCGGGACCGCGCCGGATTCGCACCGGGCTTCCTCCCATGTCGCCGTCCTCGGCGATGGCGGGCCGTGTGGCGCCGCCGGGGATCATCCTAGGGGGCCGGTGCCTTTGCCGGGAGGGTGGGGTGGTCGGGTTCTCGCTGGTACGCGCCCCGTTCCGTCCCCGGGGGTGGGGCGGGGTGTTCCGGTGCGGCGCCGTTGCGGGGGCTCTGCCCCCGGGCCCCCGCGCCTCAAACGCCGGCGGGGCTGCAATGGCCGGGCTGGAATGGTTGGGTCGGGCTGGAGTGGGCGGGTGGGTGGCAGGGGGTGGAGTTGGCTGGTCGGAGGGGGTGGGGTGGTGACGGACACAGGTCGGGGTGGGGGAATCGTGGGTATGCTCGCCGCCATGTCACAGCCCCCTGCCGCCGCGTCGCGGGACGAGCCCGTCATACGGGAGCGCGGTGACGCCTGTCCCGGTGCGCTGCGGCTGCACGCGGCCGACGACGGGTTCCTCGCGCGGGTCCGGATACCCGGTGGGGTGCTGACCGCGCACCAGGCCTCCCTGCTGGCGCTGGCCGCCGACCGGTTCGGGGACGGGCACCTGGAGCTCACCTCGCGGGGGAACGTGCAGCTGCGCGGCCTCGCCGAGGGATGCGGCGGCGGGCTCGCGGAGCTGCTGGACGCCGCCGGGCTGCTGCCCGCGCCCGGCCACGAGCGGGTGCGCAACATCGTGGCCACGCCGATGTCGGGCGACGGTCACCCGGAGCGGCCCGACGTGCTGCCCTGGGTCGCCGAGCTGGACCGGCTGCTCTGCGCGAACGCGCGGGTCACCGCCCTGTCCGGCCGGTTCCTGTTCGCCTTCGACGACGGGCGCGGGGACGTGGCCGCCCTGGAGCCGGACGTGACCGTGCTCGGCGGGGTGCCGCGGGGCCGGGCGCTGGTGCGGCTCGGGCCGGCCGCCGGCGCCGTCTCGGTGGCCGCGCAGGACGCCCCGCGGGCGGCGCTGCTCGCCGCCGAGTACTTCCTCGACGCCGCGGACGCGGCCGGCACCCGGGCCTGGCGGGTGCGCGAACTCCCCGCCGAACACGCCCTTGACGAAGCCGAGTTCGCCGCCCGCCTGGCCGCCGCCGGGATCGCCGCGGACCGGGTCCGCGCCGTGGACTGGCCCTACGCGCCGCCGCCGCGGCCGCAGTCCGGGGGCGCCGGCCCGCGCGGCACCCTGTGCGTCCTGCCCCCGCTGGGCCGGCTGAGCTCCGCACAGTGGCGGGTGCTCGTCCAGGTCGCCGACCGCGACCGCGGGCTGCGCGTCACCCCGTGGCGCAGCATCGTCCTTCCCGACGCTCCCCTGCGGCCGCCGTCCGGCGCCCCCGCGCGACTGGAGGGCGCCGGGCTGGTCGTGTCCCCCGACAGCCCCTGGCAGTCCGTCACCGCCTGTACGGGAAGGCCCGGTTGTGCGAAGTCCCTCGCCGACGTACGGGCCGACGCGCGGGCCGTCGTACAGCGGGCGCGCGGACCGCTGCCCGTGCACTGGTCCGGCTGCGAGCGCCGCTGCGGGCACCCGCGCGGGACGCAGTGGGTCGACGTGCTCGCCACGCACGACGGCTACCGGCTCTCCGTCCACGGGCAGGCCCTGCCGCACCGTACGGACCTGGCGGCGGCCCTCACCGCCGCACGCACCACCCCTTCGGATTCCGAAGAGTCCGAAGTTTCCGAAGACGCAGTGAAGAAATGAGCGAGTACACAGTGTTTGAGTACGAGAAGGACGGCGCCGCGATCTACCGCCAGTCCTTTGCCACGATCCGCGCCGAGGCGGACCTCTCCGGGCTGCCCGCCTCCGTCGCCCAGGTCGCGGTGCGCATGATTCACGCGTGCGGAATGACCGACCTGCCCAAGGACCTCGGGTACACGCCCGAGGTGGTGCTGCGGGCGCGCGCAGCGCTCACCGCCGGCGCGCCGATCCTGTGCGACGTGCAGATGGTCGCCAGCGGGGTCACCCGCAAGCGGCTGCCCGCCGACAACGACGTGATCTGCACCCTCTCCGATCCGGCCGTGCCCGAGCTCGCGGCGAAGATGGGGACCACGCGCAGCGCCGCCGCGCTCGAAGTCTGGCGTGACCGGGGCCTGTTGGAGGGATCCGTGATCGCCGTCGGCAATGCGCCGACCGCGCTGTTCCGGCTGCTCGAGATGATCGAGGAGGGCGCCCCGCGCCCGGCCGCCGTCATCGGCGTGCCCGTCGGCTTCATCGGTGCCGCCGAGTCCAAGGACGCCCTCGCGGCGCACCCCTCCGGGCTCGACCACCTGATCGTGCGCGGCCGCCGCGGGGGCAGCGCCATCGCCGCCGCCGCGGTCAACGCCATCGCGAGCGTGGCCGAATGAGCGGGACGCGGGCCAGGGGACGGCTGTACGGGGTCGGGCTGGGGCCCGGCGATCCGAATCTGATGACGCTGCGGGCCGTCGAGGTGATCGGCGAGGCGGACGTCGTCGCCTATCACAGCGCGCGGCACGGGCGGTCCATCGCCCGGTCCATCGCCGCGAAGCACCTGCGCGAGAGCCATGTCGAGGAGCCGCTGGTCTATCCGGTGACGACCGAGACCACCGACCACCCGGGCGGCTACCAGGGCGCGATGGAGGAGTTCTACGAATCCGCCGCCGCCCGGCTCGCCGCGCACCTCGACGCCGGCCGGACCGTCGCCGTGCTCGCGGAGGGCGATCCGCTCTTCTACAGCTCGTACATGCACATGCACAAGCGGCTCGCGCACCGGTACGAGACCGAGGTGATCCCCGGCGTCACCTCCGTCAGCGCGGCCGCCGCCCGCCTCGGCACCCCGCTCGTGGAGGGCGAGGAGGTGCTGACCATCCTCCCCGGCACCCTCCCGGAGGAGGAGCTCGCCGCCCGCCTGGCGGCCACCGACTCGGCGGTCGTGATGAAGCTCGGCCGGACCTTCCCCGCCGTGCGCGGGGCGATGGAGCGCAGCGGCCGGCTGGCCGAGGCCCGCTACGTCGAGCGCGCCACCATGGCCGGCGAGCGGACCGGCGTCCTGGCCGACACCGACCCGCAGTCCGTGCCGTACTTCGCCGTCGCCGTCGTGCCGAGCCGGATCGGCAACCCGGGCAGCGTGCCGTCCGGGCCCGGTGAGGTCGCCGTCGTCGGCACCGGCCCCGCCGGGCCGCTGTGGCTGACCCCCGAGACCCGGCGGGCGCTGGCCGACGCCGAGGTGCTCGTGGGGTACACCACCTACCTGGACCGGGTCCCGGTCAGGCCGGGCCAGATCCGGCACGGCTCCGACAACAAGGTGGAGTCCGAGCGCGCCGAGTTCGCCCTCGACCTCGCCCGGCGCGGACAGCGGGTGGCCGTGGTCTCCGGTGGCGACCCCGGCGTGTTCGCCATGGCCACGGCGGTCCTGGAGGTCGCCGCGCAGGCCGAGTACAAGGACGTGCCGGTACGGGTCCTGCCGGGGGTGACCGCGGCCAACGCGGCGGCCGCCGCGGCCGGTGCCCCGCTCGGCCACGACTACGCGACCATCTCCCTCTCGGACCGGCTCAAGCCGTGGGAGGTGATCGCGGAACGGCTGCGCGCGGCCGCCTCGGCCGACCTGGTCCTCGCCCTGTACAACCCCGGCTCGCGCAGCCGCACCTGGCAGGTGGCGCAGGCCCGCGAGCTGCTGCTGGAGCTGCGCGCGCCCGAGACCCCGGTGGTCGTGGCACGGGACGTGGGCGGTCCGGAGCAGTCGGTGCGGATCGTCACGCTCGCCGGACTGGAGCCGTCCGAGGTGGACATGCGCACGCTCCTGCTGATCGGCTCCTCGCAGACGCAGGTCACCGAGCGGGCCGACGGCTCCCGGATCACGTGGACGCCGCGCCGCTACCCGTGACCGGGGCCACGGGGCACCGGCACGCCTGAGCGGTCAGCCGTGCCGGCGCCCGTGACCCGTGCGCGGGAGCGGGACCCGGCCTACCGCAGCGGAGGCAGGGTCACCTTGGGGATCGAGGGGTCGTTCGGATCGAACGGCGTCGGCGTCCAGGGCTCGATCGGGGGCTTGGGCGGCGCCGGTGGCGGGGTGGGGCCCCGGTAGGGGTTCTGCGGCACCGCCGAGGTGCGCGGCGCGGCCGGCTTGGGCGGGCTGGAGGCCGGCCGCCGGGACTCCCCGCCCTTCGCGGGTTCGGGACTCGCGGCGCCCGACGGCGACGCCTGCGCGGGCGAGGGGGGCGCGGTGGAGGGCGTCGGCGCCGCGGACGGCTCGGCCGGGGCGGTGGTCGCCGGAACCGCGGCCGGCTTCCCGGCCGCGGCGCCGTCCGAGCACCCGCCGGCCGGCAGGCCGCCGACCAGCAGGGCCGTCACGGCCCCGGAGATTCTGCCGCCGGACCCCATGCCGGCCCCCGTCGCGCTTCGTACACCTGGACGATCAGTGCGCGTGATCGTAGCGCAGCGCGCGCAGGGCCCCGGCCACCGAACCCGCCTCCGCGACACCCTCCGGGACCGGCGGGCGGCGTACGACGAGGACCGGGATGCCGGCCTCGCGGGCGGCGGTGAGCTTCGGGGCGGTGGCCGCGCCTCCGCTGTCCTTGGTGACCAGGACGTCGATCCGGTGCCGGGCGAGCAGCTCCCGCTCGCCTTCGAGGGTGAAGGGGCCCCGGTCCAGCAGGACTTCGAGCCGCGCAGGCGCCGGGGCGGCCGGGGGGTCGACGGAGCGCACCAGGAACCAGGTGTCGGTGAGGTGCGCGAAGGCGTGCAGGCCCATCCGGCCGGTGGTCAGGAAGGCCCGGCCGCCGAGGCCCGGCAGCACGGCGGCCGCGTCGGCGAGGGAGTCCGCGAAGGTCCAGGCGTCGCCCGGCCCCGGGGTCCAGCCGGGGCGGCGCAGGGCCAGCAGCGGGACACCCGTGAGGGCCGCCGCCTCGGCCGCGTTGAAGCTCATGCGCTCCGCGAACGGGTGGGTGGCGTCGACCAGGTCGGTGACCCCGTGCGCGGTGATCCACCGGGCCAGGCCGGAGGGCCCGCCGAAGCCGCCGATCCGGGTCTCGCCCGGCGGCAGCACGGGCGCGGCGACCCGCCCGGCCAGGGAGGTCGTCACCCGGACCGCCTGCCCCGGCGGGCAGGCCGGGCCCCCGCGCCGGAGCTCTGCCCGGGCCTCGTCCCCGGCCTGCGCCTGCGCCTGCGCCGGTGCACCCGCCAAGGCCTCCGCGAGGCGGCGGGCCTCCGTCGTACCGCCCAGGATCAGGACGTGCCGGCCGGGCGCACGGCCCGGTTCAGGCGCACGGGCCGGTTCAGCAGACATGCCGGTCGCGTTCGGGCGAGTACAGGTGGCTGTCGCGGAACTGCTCGGCGCCGAGCGTGCGCCCCACCACGATGACCGCGGTGCGCACCAGCCCGTGCTCCTTGACCCGGGCCGCGATGTCGGCCAGGGTGCCGCGCAGGATCAGCTCGTCGGGGCGGCTGGCCATCGCCACCACCGCCACCGGGCACTCGGCCCCGTAGTGCGGCAGCAGTTCGTCCACGACCCGGTCCACGTAACGGGTCGCCAGGTGCAGCACCAGCAGCGCGCCGCTGCGGCCGAGCGTGGCCAGGTCCTCGCCGGGCGGCATCGGGGTGGCCTGCTGGGCGATGCGGGTGAGGATCACCGTCTGGCCGACGGTGGGGACGGTCAGCTCCCGCTTCAGTGCCGCGGCCGCGGCGGCGAAGGCCGGGACGCCCGGGACGACCTCGTAGGGGATGCCGGCCGCGTCGAGCCGCCGCATCTGCTCCGCGACCGCGCTGAAGATCGACGGGTCGCCGGAGTGGAGCCGCGCGACGTCCCGGCCCGCCTCGTGCGCCCGTACGCACTCGGCGATGATCTCGTCCAGGTTCAGCTGCGAGGTGTCGACCAGCCGCGCGTCCGGCGGGCACTCGGCCAGCAGTTCGCGCGGGACCAGGCTGCCCGCGTAGAGGCAGACGGGGGCGGCGGCCAGCGTCCGGGCACCGCGCACCGTGATCAGGTCGGCGGCGCCGGGGCCCGCGCCGATGAAGTACACGGTCATGCTTGATCCTTCTCGTTCGTCGACTTCGTCACCGACCACTGGGTGACCGGCATGGCCTGCCGCCAGCCCGTGAAACCGCCGACCGGCACCGCGTGCGCGACCGAGAGCTTCACCAGTTCGCCGCCGTGGCGCCGGTAGCGGTCGGTGAGGACCGCCTCCGACTCCAGGGTGACGGTGTTGACCACCAGCCGGCCGCCGGGGGCCAGCGCCGCCCAGGCGGCGTCCAGCAGTCCCGGCGCGGTCAGCCCGCCGCCGATGAACACCGCGTCGGGGGCGGGCAGTCCGTCGAGCGCGGCGGGTGCGGCGCCGACGACCACGCGCAGGCCGGGCACGCCGAGCGCCGCCGCGTTGCGGGTGATGCGGGCCGCCCGCTCCGGGACGCGCTCCACGGCGACCGCCCGGCACGAGGGGTGCGTGCGCATCCACTCGATGCCGATGGAACCGGAGCCCCCGCCGATGTCCCACAGCAGTTCGCCCGGGGCGGGGGCCAGCGCGCACAGGGTCGCGGCGCGCACGCGGCGCTTGGTGAGCTGCCCGTCGTGCTCGTACGCGGTGTCCGGCAGGCCGGGGGCCGCGCCGAGCCGGGGCGCCGGATGGGCGGGGTCGCGGCGGCAGTCCACGGCCACCACGTTCAGCGGGTCGCCCGGCGGGTGGTCCCAGCCGTCGGCGAGGCCCTCGTACGCGTCCTCGCGCTCGGAGCCGAGCTGCTCCAGCACCCGGATCCGGCTCGGGCCGAAGCCGCGCTCCCGCAGCACGGCGGCGATCTCGGCCGGGGACGCCGCGCCGGCGCTGAGCACCAGCACCCGGCGCCCCTCGTACAGCGCGGCCGCGAGCCGGGCCACCGGACGGCCGACGACCGTGACCACCTCGGTGTCCTCCACCGGCCAGCCGAGGCGGGCGCAGGCGTACGAGACGGAGGAGGGGTGCGGGTGGACGGCGAGGGCGTCCGGGCCCAGCTCCTGGGCGAGGGCGCGGCCGATCCCGTAGAACATCGGGTCGCCGCTGGCCAGCACCGCGATCCGGCGGCCCGCGTGCTCGGCCATCAGCTTCGGCACGGCGGGCCGCAGCGGGCTCGGCCACGCCACCCGCTCGCCGGGGCACGGGCCGGCCGGCAGCAGGTCCAGCTGGCGCGGCCCGCCGATCAGCACCTCGGCCGAGGACAGCGCGGACCGCGCGGCGGCGGTGAGTCCGGCCCAGCCGTCGGCGCCGAGGCCGACGACCGTGACGGGTACGGGGGGCGGTGCGGAGCTCACTGCGCGATACCTCGGAACGGGGACGGGGTGGGAGAGGGCACGGGAGGGGGAGAGGACGAGACGGAATCGGGAAGCGGAGGACGGGGCCGACCGCAGCCTACTGGCCTGCGCGGACGCCCGTCCGGACACCCCCTCCCCGGCCCGCTCGCCCGCCCCTTCCGCACCCCTCCCCGGCCCGCTCGCCCGCTTCCTTCCGCATCTCCTCTCCCACCCCGCCGCGGACCCGGCTACCCTCGGTAACCCAACCGTCCGCGAGGGAGCTGCCATGCCCGGCTGGAACGCCGCGAAGATCCCCGACCAGAGCGGCCGGACCGCGGTCGTGACCGGGGCCAACAGCGGGATCGGCTACGTCACCGCCCGGGAACTCGCACGGCGCGGGGCGAGCGTGGTGCTGGCCTGCCGCAGCGCCGCGCGGGGCAAGGCCGCCGAGATCCGGTTGCGCGCCGAAGTGCCGGGCGCCCAAGTGGAGTTCGCCGCGCTCGACCTCGCCGACCTGGCATCGGTACGGGAGTTCGCAAAGGCCTTCGGGGAGCGCCGCGCCGCGCTGGACCTGCTGGTCAACAACGCCGGCGTGATGGCCCTGCCCTACGGGCGGACGGCCGACGGGTTCGAGACGCAGCTCGGGGTCAACCACCTCGGACACTTCGCCCTGACCGGACTGCTGCTCCCGCGCCTGCGGGCCGCCGCCCCGGGGGCCCGGATCGTCAACGTGTCCAGCGGCTTCCACGCGCTGGCGGACGTGGACCTCGACGACCTGGCGTACGAGCGCGGCTACCGCCGCTGGTTCGCCTACGGCCGCTCCAAGACGGCCAACCTGCTCTTCACCCACGAGCTGTCCCGCCGGTTCGCCGCCGCCGGGTCCACGCTCGTCGCGGCCGCCGCCCACCCCGGCTACGCGTCCACCAACCTGCACGCCGGCGCGACGCGGGACGGCGGCACGCTCTTCGCGCGGGGGCTGGCCCTCGCCAACGACGTCATCGCGCAGCCCGCCGCCGGGGGCGCGCTGCCCACTCTGTACGCGGCCACCGCGCCCGGGGTCGGGCAGGACGCGTTCATCGGCCCGCGGTTCGGCTGGCGCGGTGCGCCCGCCGGCTCGTGGCGGGCGAAATGGACACTCGACGACAAGTCCGGCGAACGGCTGTGGGACGCCTCCGAGAGGCTCACAGGAGTCTCGTACGCATCCCTACCGCGCTGATCCGCCCGGGGCCGGAACGACGACGTGAGGGCCGCCGGCCGCGCCCACCGGGACCCCGCCCTCGGCTTCGGCCGCTTCACCGCCCGGATTGCGGGCACGTGAAGGTCACCTGGACGGTGCTGTGCCCGCAGCCGGCCCGGGACGGCACCCGCGCGCCCCCGCCCACGGCACCGGCGCGCCCCCGTCCGCCCCCGGGACGCCTCCGGGCGCCCCGGACGGGACCTGACCGCGGCGCCGGCGGGGCCGGACACTCGCTGCCATGGACGACACTCCGGACAACCACCCAGAATCCCCCCGCGACCACGCGGTGGTCCTCGGCGCGGGCCTGGCCGGGCTGCTGGCGGCGCGGGTGCTCGCGGAGCGGTTCGCCCGCGTGACCGTGGTGGAGCGGGACGAACTGCCCACCGAGGGACCGGCGTTCCGGCCCGGCATACCGCAGTCCCGGCACGTGCACGTGCTGTGGTCGCGGGGCGTGCAGGTGATCGAGGAACTGCTGCCCGGGATCACGGACAAACTGCTCGCGGGCGGGGCCGCACTGCTGGAGTCGCCGAAGGACTTCCTGTGGCTGAGCCCGGCGGACTGGTTCCGCCCGCTGCCCGGTGCGCGGATCCTGCTCGGCAGCCGGGAGCTGCTCGACTGGACGGTGCGCGGGGAGGTGCTGCGCGACCGGCGCGTGCGCATCCGGGACGGCTGCCCGGCCATCGGGCTCGTCGGCGGACCGGACGGCCGCTCGGTGACCGGGGTGCGGCTGCGCGGCGCCGACCCGCTGCGCGCGGCGTTCGTCGTCGACGCGACCGGACGCGGCTCCAAGACCCCCTCCTGGCTCGCCGCCCTCGGTCACCGCGCGCCGCGGACCACCCGGTACGACTCCCATCTGGGCTACTCCAGCCGGTACTTCACCATCCCGTCCGATCCCGCGCGGCGCTGGCACGGCCTGTACGTGCAGGGCCGGCCGGACAGCCCGCGCGGGGGCGTGCTGGTCCCGGTGGACGGTGAGCGCTGGCTCGCGACGCTCATCGGCAACGGCGAGCACGCCCCGCCCACCGGGGACGAGGAGTTCCTCGGGTTCGCCCGCAGCCTGCGCAGTCCGGCGCTGTACGACGCCCTGCGCGGGGCGGCGCCGCTCTCGTCGCCGACCGGCTTCCGGGGCACCGCCAACGAATGGCGGCACTACGAGCGCATCGCGGGAGCCCCGGCCGGCTTCGTGGTGCTCGGTGACGCGGCCTGCCGGTTCAACCCGGTGTACGGGCACGGGATGACGGTGGCCGCCCTGGCGGCGGACGCCCTGCGCAAGGAGATCCACAGCATGGACACCGCCGCCGTGCCCGCGGCCGCCGGGCGGATCCAGCGCCGGACGGCGGCGGCGGCCGAGGTGGCCTGGCAGATCGCCACCAGCGAGGACCTCAGGTACCCGGGGACGGAGGGCCCGCCGGCGGACCGCACCACCCGGGTCCTGCAGCGCTACATGTCACGGGTGATGGTGGGCGCCAATACCGACCCGGCCATCGCGGGACGGTTCTTCGGGGTCCTGTCGCTGTCCACCCCGCCGAACGCCCTGCTCGGCCCGTCCACGATGCTCCGCGTGCTGTCCAAGTGGCGCACCCCGACCGCCCCGCCGACCCCCGCCTACCCGGACCACCACGGCCCGCCGGAGAGCCGCGCCGCGGCCTAGTGCTCGGGGTCCGGCCGCATGGAGCGCCAGATGAGCTCCGGGAGGTGGCGGCCGGCCTCCGCCAGGTCGATCTCGTACGTGCTGGACAGCCAGCGGCGGGCCGCCTCGGTGAGCGGGCCCATCACCATCACCTCGATCACCGGGGCCGGCAGGGGGGCGATCTCGCCGCGCTCCATGCGCACCTTCAGCCACTGCATGATGGCGGCGAACTTCTCGGCCTTGGCCGCCCCGATCTCCTGCGCGTGGGCCGCGAGGTAGCCGGAGTAGGCCGAGGCGTGCAGGAACAGGGCGACGTCCCGGTGCTCCTGGGTGAAGCGCAGATAGGAGGCCACCCACGACCGGACACCGGTACGGGCGGTCCGGCAGCGGGTCAGAGCGGCGACCATGTCGTCGCACAGCTGGTCCATGCACCGGATGTACAGGGCGGCGGCCAGGCCGTCGAAATTGCCGAAGTGGTGGTAGAGGCTGCCCAGGCTCACCCCGCTGGCCGAGACGACCGCGTTCACCGTGAACCCCTGCTGGCCGGACTCGGCGAACACCCGCAGCGCGGTGGTCAGCAGCTGGTCGACGGTGGCCTCGCCGCGTTGTTGCTTAGGAGACATGTCGGTCCCGTCGGAGCGCTGGGGGTGACGGCCCGGCCGGCCGTGCCGGAGAGCCTAGCAAGACCGATAAATAGAAAGCTGTTCTAGAAAAGGGCTCCAGGGCGGGCTCCGGTGCCCGTCCGGGCCCCCTCCGGTCCCCTCCGATTGCCCGGCCCCCGGCTAGGAAGTCGTCGCGCGTTCGTACAGGGCGCGGGCGGCGTCGCCGAAGTAGCTGCTGTACGAGGTCTTGTCGTCACCGCCGCCGTCGCGGCCGCCGACCACCCCGATCAGCCGGTCCCCGTCGGTCAGCACCGGGCCGCCGCTGGTGCCGTTCGGGACGCCCGCGCAGTCGAACCGCAGCTGCGCGGGCCCGGCGGCGCGGGCGGTGCTGCGGCAGTCCAACGGCTGCTCGGAGGCGTTGGGGTAGCCCACGAGCCGCGCGGGAAGCGGGAGTTCGGGCCGGAAGGAGATCGTCTGGGCCCCGGTGAAGTCCTCCAGCCGCTGGCCCGGATAGCCGGGGCGGCGCAGCCGGATGAAGGCGATGTCGTGGTCGGGGTCCTCGTCCTCGGTCCAGCGCGGGTCCACGTCGATCCGGGTGGGCACCCAGATGCCGTACGGGGCCACGCCGTCCTGGTAGCCGGGGGCGAAGGCCAGGTTGGTGCGGAAGCCGAGGGAGTGGACGCAGTGGGCGGCGGTGACGATCAGGTCGCCCTGCGGTGAGTGGACCACCCCGGCCGAGCAGTGGTGGTCCGGGTCGCCGTCGGCGCCGGGGGAGAAGAGCGCCCCGATCGCGGCTTCGGCCGGCACGGGCCGCGCCTCCAGGGGGTCCGAGGGCTGCCACCCCCCGGAGCGCCAGTCCACCGGGACCCCGCCGTCGGCGAAGGCGTTGCCGTCCGTCGGCGCGACCGGGTCCTCGCGGGCGATCCCGTCCAGCACGGCGGCCGCCGTGCGGTCGGCACGCTCGGGGTCCTGCTGGTAGACGCCCCGCTCGGCGTCCCCGTCCGCGCGGGTGGCGATCACACCGCGCAGCTCCCACAGGTACCCCGCGCCCACGACGACGAGCGCGCCGAGGACGGCGACCAGCACGGTGACCCGTACGGCCCGCCCGTGCACCTTGCTGAACATCCGGTACTCCCACCCCGCAGACGCGTCCGACTCCTCGTTCGATGGGGAGATCCGAGGGTCGGGTTCCGCGATCAGGACGTGTCCGTTCTCACAGCGGCTCCCCGGCCGTCCGCACGTCACTCCCCGGCCTTCCATGCGTCATTCAACCCCCTTACGCTCCACGCGACTTGAGCCGCACTGGAGCGACAGGAGCCGAAGCATGAGACTGCGCAACCGGAGGGCGGGCGCGCTGGCCGCGGGTCTGGCGGCCGTCGCCCTCGTCCTGGGCACGGCCCCCGCGGGCGCGGCGGCCCCCGCCGACGGCCTGCCGTACGCGGGATCGACCGGGGTAGGCGTCCACAACGCCTACGAGAAGACCAAGTACCCCTACTTCGCGGACGCGCTCGACTCGGGCGCGGCCATGCTCGAGCTGGACGTGTGGACCAACTTCTTCGGCAGCTCGTGGCGGGTCGCGCACAACAACCCCTTCGGCAACGACAACAACTGCGAGAACGCCGCCACCCCCGCCCAGCTGCGCACCAAGGCCCGCAACCAGAACCTCGCGGGCTGCCTCTCCGACATCCGCAGCTGGCACGACGCCCACCCCGGCCACCGGCCCGTCATCCTCAAGCTGGAGCTCAAGGACGGCTTCGCCGCCAACCTCGGCCGCGGCCCGGCCGACCTCGACGCACTGCTCGCCGGCAAGCTCGGCGACGCCCTCTACCGGCCCGGCGAGCTCGCCGCGGGCCACCCCGACCTCGACACCGCCGCCCGCGCCGGAGCCTGGCCCGACCGCGCCGGGCTCGCCGGGAAGTTCATCGTGGAGCTGATCCCCGGCACCGTCGAGGAGGGCAACGGCTCCGACACCCTGTGGACCGACCGGGAGTACGCCACCCACCTGCGCACCCTCGCCGCGCAGGGCCGGCTCGGCCAGGCCGCCGCGTTCCCGGCCGTACACCGGGCCGAGGCCGGCGACCCGCGCGCCCGGTACGCCGACGCCTCCCTGCGCCCCTGGTTCGTGGTCTTCGACGGGGACGCGAGCGCCTACGCCGGCGGGTCCATCGACACCGGCTGGTACGACCGCAACCACTACCTGGTGATCGCCACCGACGCCCACCACGTCGCCCCGGCCATCGACTCCACCCGCCCCACCGAGGCACAGGCCCGCGAGCGCCTCGCACTCCTCGCCGGACACCACGCTTCCGTCGTCTCCGCCGACTGGTACCCGCTGCCCCGGGTCCTGGCGACGGTCGTACCGCGCGGCTGAGCTCCCCGGCGGCCGGGGACCCCGGCCGCCCGCGCGGTGCCCGGCACGATCCCAAAGAGACGCCTAGGGCCCCGGGTGCGAGGCCTCCAGCCGACGCGGCGGGAGCCGGTCCCCGGCGGCGAGGCCCGCCTCGATCTCGTCGAGCGCGCGGCGGGCGGTGGCGATCCGCTCCCGGACCTCGGCGTCCGGGAGGCCCGGCCCGCCCGGGCCGCCGCCCGGTCCCTTGGCCGGGCTCGGGGCCGGGTCCGGCCCCCGGTCGGCCTCCGCCTCGATCTCCCGCGCCTCGTCGAGGGAGTTCAGCACCACCCCGATCAGTACGTTCACCAGCACGAAGGAGGCGAGCAGCGCGTACGAGGCGTAGTAGAGGATGCTGAGCCGGGAGATCTGCAGCCCGGCCCGTACCGCGTCGGTGAGCCCGTCGAGCGTGGTCAGCAGGAACAGGGTGAGCATGGCGCGGCCCACGGAGCCGTAGTGCTGCGGATCGGACTCCGCGAAGCAGAGCCAGCCCACCATGGCGTACACGTACAGCACCAGCGCGCCGACGAACAGGAAGCTGGCGGTGCCCGGCAGGCTGCGGCCCACGGCGATCAGCAGGATCCGCAGGTGCGGCAGGAAGCGCGCGCTGCGCAGCACCCGGGCCAGCCGCAGCAGCCGCAGCAGGGTGGCGTTCTCGCGGACGAGGGGCAGGAACGCGGCGGCCACCACCGCGAGGTCGAAGAGGTTCCACGGGTCGCGGAAGAATGCTTTCGGCCGGTCGGCGTGGGCGCCCATCCGCAGCAGCATCTCCAGCGTGAACACCAGCAGGCAGACGTGCTCGGCGGCCTCCAGCACCTGCCGGTACTCCCGGGCCAGTCCGCTGTACGTCTCCACGCCCATCAGCGCCGCGTTGAGCAGGATCGTTCCGAAGACCGCCATGCCGAAGGCCGAGGCCTCCGTCACCAGCCGGCACCGGGCCGCCAGTTTCACGCGGCCGCGTCGGGCCGGCATCGGGACTCTCATCTTGCTCCTCGTACGCGTCTTCGCCGCAGGTCCGCGCCCGGCGGGGCGCGGTGGTCGTCCCTACTAACGCCACACACCCGATCGGGTTTCCGCCGCCCGCACAGGTCAAGGCGCCCGGTTCCCGGCGGCCGCAGGGCGCAGGGCCGGGGCCGGGAGGGCCAACGGCCGCGCCGGAGGCGGTCGGATAGATTGCGTGGCCGTGACAACCACCACCACGCCGCAGAGCGGCGGCCGCATATTCGATGCCCTGAACGCCCGCGCCGTCCGGACCACGGCCCAGCTGCGCGAGCTCTACGAGGAGCCCAGCGAGCTGGTCCGCCGCAAGGCGGTGGACCGGATCCACGACGCCGCGCGCGCCGTGATCGGCAGTTCCTCGCTGGTGTTCATCGCCAGCGCGGGCGCCGCCGGCCACTGCGACGTGACCCCCCGGGGCGGACCGGCCGGGTTCGTGTCCGTCCTGGACGAGTTCACCCTCGCCGTTCCCGACGCCACGGGCAACAAGCGGCTCGACAGCAGCCACAACATCGTGGAGACGGGCCGGGCCGGCCTGATCTTCGTCATCCCGGGCCGCGCCACCACCCTGCGCGTCAACGGCAGGGCCTGCGTCTGCGCCGACCCGGAACTGCTGGAGGGGCTGACCGCCGTCGGCAAGCCGCCGCGCACCGCGATCGTGGTGGAGGTGGAGGAGGTCTACCAGCACTGCCCGAAGGCGTTGCTGCGCGGCGGCGCCTGGAAGCCCGAGCAGTGGCTCGCCGAGGACGCCGTGCCCAGCTCCGCCGAGGTCACCCGCTCCCACCTGGGCCTGCCGGAGGCGGCCGTCGAGCAGATCCGCCGCAGCGAGCGGGAGTCCCTGCTGTACCGCTACGAGTGAGCGCCAAGTCCGCCTGGTGAACACTCGGTTGATCCCCCCGAGGAGCGAGCCCCCGGCACATATGCTCCGTCCGTACGCGCGTGCATACGAACACCTCGCGAACGTTAGGGGACCGCTCCGTGAGTGTCCGCATCCAGCCCTCCTCCCAGGTCGACGAGACGGCCGAGCTCGGCGAGGGGACCACGATCTGGGATCTGGCGCAGGTACGGGAGGACGCCCGGCTCGGCCGCGGCTGCATCGTCGGCCGGGGCGCGTACGTCGGGCCGGGCGTGCGCATCGGGGACCACGTGAAACTGCAGAACTACGCGCTGGTCTACGAGCCCGCGGTGCTGGGCGACGGGGTGTTCATCGGCCCGGCGGCGGTGCTGACCAACGACTTCTACCCCCGCGCGGTCGATCCCGACGGCCGGCAGAAGCGCGGCGGGGACTGGGAGGCCGCCGGGGTGGTGGTCGCCGAGGGGGCCTCGCTGGGCGCCCGCTCGGTGTGCGTGGCCGGGGTGCGCGTCGGGCGCTGGGCGCTGGTCGCGGCCGGGGCCGTGGTGTCCCGGGACGTACCCGACTTCGCGCTCGTCGCGGGGGTGCCGGCGCGCCGGATCGGCTGGGTGGGCCGGGCCGGGGTCCGGCTCGTGGAGCGGGAGGGCGAGCCCGGCGTCTGGGAGTGCCCGCGCACCGGCGCGCTGCACGAGGAGAAGGACGGCGCGCTGATCGAGCGCACTTGACGGAATGTCGGCAATTTAGGGAACCGGCATTTCCTCAAAACCACAATCAACGAACATCCGTGGGCATACCGTGTCCCTGCACAAGGGATCTGAGCAGGCAACAGGCCTGTCTCAGTGGGGGGTTGTACACGACGAGGGCACCGCGGGCAGAGCCGTGCGGCGCGGCTCCACCGCGCCCGCGCATGCTGCCGTCGTACGCGCGTGCTCCGGTCCGAGGCATCGCTGGGGGGTCCAGTCGGCGTCCGTCGGACGGCTCGTGCCATCGGTGACGAGACAGTCTCCGGCGCGGGCGTCGCCGTCACGCGCAATCCCCCTCCGCGGAATGACGACCGCCAGGTCCGTCCGAGGAGTGATCAGAGGGGGTAGGTGTGTTGGAGCCGAACAGCTCGGACATACGGGGTGCGCGCAGCACCCGGGGAGTCGGGGCGGGGACCCGATGACCACCACACGATTAGGGGCCCTGGCCCGCGAGGACGCGCCGCTGCACGCCCTCGCCGAGCGGCTGCTCGCGCTGGCCGAGGCAGGACTGCCCGGGATGTACCTGCCGGGCGCCGAGACCTTCGTCTTCACCCGGGCCGGCAAGGCCTCGCCCGACGGCACCCGCGGCCTCGAGCGACGCGGAACCAGCACCCGCTACGCGGCCATCACCGCCCTCGGCGCCCGGTTCCTGCCCGAGGACCGGCAGCGCCCGCTGTTCGGCGGCCGCACCGCCGGGGAGTTCACCGGACTCCTCGTGGAACGGCTGCCCGAGGTGGTGAACCTGGGCGACGCGGCGCTCATCGCCTGGGCCGCCGCCGAAACCGGCCACCCCAAACTGGCCGACGCCCTGGGCCGGATGGCCGCCCTGGACCCGCCCGGGCAGCCGCGGTACACCGTCGAGGCGGCCTGGGTGCTCTCCGCCCTGACCGCCGCACGCGGTTCGGCGGACGTGGAGCACCGCCTCGCGGCGGCCCGCGACCGGCTGCTGGCCGCCCGGATCGCCGACAGCCCCCTGTTCCCGCACGCCACCGGGCCGGGGCTGCTGCCCGGCTACCGGTCCCACGTGGCCTGCTTCGCCGACCAGACCTATCCGCTCCAGGCCCTGGCCCGGCTGCACGCGAGCGGCGGCGACCCGCGGGCCCTCGCGGCCGCCGACGCCTGCGCCGCCCGTATCTGCGCCCTGCAGGGGGACGGCGGACAGTGGTGGTGGCACTACGACGCCCGGCACGCCACCCTCGTCGAGGGCTATCCCGTCTACAGCGTCCACCAGCACGCGATGGCCCCGACCGCCCTGTTCGACCTCGCCGAGGCGGGCGGTACCGACTTCGCCGCGGAGATCCGCCGCGGACTGCGCTGGATGACCGAGGTGCCCGAACTCGCCGGACCCGCCGGCACCCCGCGCGAGCCGATGATCCGCGAGGAGCTCGGCGTCACCTGGCGCAAGGTCCACCGCGGCGATCCCGCGAAAGCCGTCCGGGCCGCCCGGGGACTGACCACCCGCGTGGCCCCGAACGCCCGCCTCGCACCGCTCGACCGGCTCTTGCGCCCCCTGGCGGTGGACCGCGAGTGCCGCCCGTACGAGTTCGGCTGGATGCTGTTCGCCTGGCTCGGGGGGCCGCAGGGATGACCGGGAGACACACCCTCTTCGGGGTCGGGCTCGACGCCCTGACCATGGACGAGACCGTCCGGCGCTGCCTCGACGCGGTCCGCCGCGGCGAGCGGATCGAGATCGGCATGGTCAACGCCGCCAAGCTGGTCAACATGCGCCGCGACCCCCGCCTCGCCGAGGCGGTCGCCGGCTGCGACCTGATCCTGGCCGACGGCCAGGCCGTGGTCTGGGCCGGGCGCGTCCTCGGCGTCCGGCTGCCCGAACGGGTCGCGGGCATCGACCTGTTCATGCGCCTGCTCGCCGCCGCCGAGGCGGCCGGCCTCTCCGTCTACCTGCTCGGCGCCCAGCAGCAGGTCCTGGAGACGATGCTCGGGAAGATCTCCGAGCGGTTCCCGAAACTGCGGGTCGCCGGCAGCCGCAACGGCTACTTCGCGGACTCCGAACAGGGGGAGGTCGCCGACGCCATCGCGGACAGCCGCGCCCAGCTGCTGTTCCTCGGCATGACCTCGCCCAAGAAGGAGATCTTCACCGCCGGGTACGGCGACCGCACCGGCGCCCACGTGGTGCACGGCGTCGGCGGCTCCTTCGACATCCTCGCGGGCATCACCAGGCGCGCACCCGCGGTCTGGCAGCGGATGGGCCTCGAATGGTTCTACCGCACCCTCCAGGAACCGCGCCGCCTCGGCAAGCGCTACCTCACCACCAACACCGCCTTCCTCCTCATGACGGTCCGCGAGCTCATCCGCCGCACACCGTCTGCCGGTTCCGCGAACAGGAGTCACTGATGCGCGTCGTCGTCGTGGGACAGGGATACGTCGGACTCCCGCTGGCCGTCCGGGCCGCCGAGGTCGGCCACCAGGTGATCGGGTACGACGTGGACGCGCGGCGGGTCAAGAGCCTCGCCGCCGGAGAGTCGTACGTGGAGGACGTCAGCTCCGAGCGGCTGAGTCGGGCACTCGCGCTCGGCACCTACCGGCCCACCGAACTGGCCAGGGACTGCGGCGGCTTCGACGTGGCCGTGGTCACCGTCCCCACCCCGTTACACGACGGAGCCCCCGACCTGCGCCACATAGAGGAATCGGCGCGCACGCTCGCCCGGTACCTGCGCCCCGGGGCCACCGTGGTGCTCGAGTCCACCACCTACCCCGGCACCACCGAGGAGCTCTTCGCGCCGATCCTGGAGGACGGCTCGGGACTCACCGCCGGAGCCGACTTCCACCTCGGCTACAGCCCGGAGCGCATCGACCCCGGCAACGCCGTCTGGGGCTTCCAGCAGACGCCCAAGGTGGTCTCCGGCGTCGACGCCCGCTCGCTGAAGGCCGTCGAGTCCTTCTACGGGGACCTCGTCGACACCACGGTGCCGGTGAGCTCGCCGAAGGAGGCCGAGCTGGCCAAACTGCTGGAGAACACCTTCCGGCACGTGAACATCGCGCTGGTCAACGAGATAGCGATGTTCGCCCGCCACCTCGACATCGACGTGTGGCAGGCCATCGAAGCCGCGTCCAGCAAGCCCTTCGGCTTCATGAAGTTCACCCCCGGCCCGGGCGTCGGCGGCCACTGCCTGCCGATCGACCCCTCCTACCTGTCCTGGCGGGTGCAGCGCGAACTCGGCCAGAGCTTCCGGTTCGTCGAGCTCGCCAACGACATCAACAGCCACATGCCCGAGTACGTGACCCGCCGCGTCATCGACGCGCTGAACTCCAGGCGCCGCTCGGTCAACGGCTCCCGGGTCCTGCTGCTCGGCCTCGCCTACAAGAAGAACACCGGCGACGCACGGGAGTCGCCCGCGGTACGCGTCTCGCAGCTGCTCCTCGACATGGGGGCCAAGGTGCGCGCGGCCGACCCCCACGTGGTGGAGAACATCACGGTCGACGCCCGCCTCGTCCGGGTCGAACCCACCCGCAAGGAACTGGCGGCCGCCGACGTGGTCGTCCTGCTCACCGACCACGACTCCTTCGACTACCACCTGGTCACCGAGCACGCCTCCTTCGTCCTCGACTGCCGCAACCGGCTGTCCGGACCGGCCGTGGAGGTGCTCTGAGCCATGGCAGCCACCCCCACCGCGGGGCGCACCCCCCGGATCATCTGCGTCGCCGGGGCGCGCCCCAACTACATGAAGATCAAACCGGTGATGGACGCACTGGAGCGCCGCGGCGCCGAAGTGGTCCTCGTCCACACCGGCCAGCACTACGACGAGTCCATGAACGAGGTGTTCTTCCGCGACCTCGGCATCCGCGCCCCCGACCGCTACCTGGGAGCCGGATCCGGCAGCCACGCCCAGCAGACCGGCCGGGTCATGGCGGCCTTCGAGCCGCTGGTCGACGAGGTCGCCCCGGACGCCGTCGTGGTGGTCGGCGACATCAACTCCACCCTGGCCTGCGCCCTGGTCACCGCGAAGGCCGGCCCGCTGCTCGCCCACGTCGAAGCCGGGCTGCGCAGCCGTGACTGGGGCATGCCCGAGGAGGTCAACCGGGTCGCCACCGACCGCGTCAGCGACTACCTGCTGGCCCCCTCGCCCGACGCCGCCGCGAACCTGCGGGCGGAGGGCTACCGGGAGGACCAGATCCACGTCGTCGGCAACGTCATGATCGACACCCTGCTCGCCAACCTGGACCGGGCCCGGCGGTCGGATGTCCTGGACCGGTACGGGCTCACCCGGGGCGGGTACGGCCTGGTCACCCTGCACCGCCCGGCCAACGTCGACGACCCCGGCGCGCTGCGGGGCCTGCTGAAGGCCCTGGGCGAGGTCGCCGGGCGCTGTCCGCTGCTGCTGCCCGTGCATCCGCGGGCCGCGGGGCGGCTCGCCGAAGCGGGCGTACCCGACGGCATCAGGCTGGTGCCGGCCGCCGGCTACCTCGACTTCATCGCCCTCCAGGACGCGGCGCGCCTGGTGCTCACCGACTCCGGCGGCGTCCAGGAGGAGACCACCGCCCTGGGCGTGCCCTGCGTGACGCTCCGCGACAACACCGAGCGGCCCATCACGGTCGAGCAGGGCACCAACGTGCTGGCGGGCACCGATCCGGAGCACATCGCGGCCACCGCGCAGCGGGTGCTCGACGATCCCCCCGCGCCGCGCTGCCCCGAACTGTGGGACGGCCGCGCCGGAGACCGCATCGCCGGGGTGCTGCTGGACGGCGGGACCGCGCGGACCCGGCCCAGACCGACCGAGCTCGCTCCGCGCCGACCGCGGTGACAAGAGGGGGAAGACCATGGACCTCGCCGAGATCTGGCGAGTCATGCGCAGGCGCTGGTACGTGCTGCTGCCCGGACTGGCGATCACGGCGGCGCTCACCGCCGCCGTGTACCTGCTGGTTCCGGTCGAGTACCGGTCGCAGAGCACGGTGACGCTGCTCAACTCGAAGAAGGCCACCGAGGCCTACGACGGCAACCCCTTCCTGAGCACCCAGACCTCCCTCACCGGCATGGCCGACGGGCTCGCCCGCAACCTCAACTCCGACGACTCGCTGGCCGACCTCAAGAAGCTGGGCGTCACCGGGACCCCCGAGGCGAAGATCGCCGACAACGCCCTGGGCCCGTTCATGTGGCTCATCGTCACCGGGAGCGACCCGGCCCGCCTCCTGGAGTCGAACCGGAAGCTGACCGCCTACGCCGAGGAGCGGCTGACCGAGTTCCAGGCGAAGCAGAAGGTCGCCCCGGACGCCATGATCCGCATGGCGACGGTCGTGCCGCCGCAGAAGCCGGTGGCCGAGACCAAGACCAGGCTGCAGTACCTCGTGATGGCCGGGGGCCTGGGCCTGGTGCTCAGCATGGTCGCCGCCTTCTCCGTGGAGGCGCGCAAGAGGTCGCACCAGCCGGAGCCCGGGCCCGGGTCCGAGCCCGCCGCCGCGGAGCCCGGGGCGCCACAGCCCGTCATGTCGGCGGCGTCCGCCGCCGAGCCGCTCGACGAGGAGTCGACTCATGGACACCGCCCGCCCCCCGGGCCGTGAGACCGGTGAGCCGAGCCAGGCCCCCGCTCCTCCCGCGCCCGCCGCCCCCGCTCCGCCCTCCCTCGGCCGCAAGGTCCGCTCGGCGGCCCGATGGAGCCTGATCAACACCGCTGTCATGCGCCTGGGCAACTTCGCGACCGGCATCGTGCTGGCACGCTTCGCCCTCGGCCCCGCGGAATGGGGCGTGTACGGCATCGCCCAGACCGTGCTGCTGGTCCTGCTGTCCGCGAACGAGCTGGGCGTGGGCCTGGCCATCGTGCGCTGGGAGGGGGACGCGCGGCGGTTCGCGCCGACCGTGCTGACCCTCAGCGCCCTTTCCAGCGCCCTGCTGTACGCGGCGCTGTTCGCGGCGGCACCGACGGTGGCGGGCCTGCTCGGCTCGCCGGACGCCGCGGGCGTCCTGCGGGTGATGTGCCTGTGCGTGGTGATCGACGGGGTGGCACAGGTGCCCGGGGGCTTCCTGACCCGTGAGTTCGCCCAGGGCAAGCGGATGATCATCGACGGACTCAACTTCGCGCTCAGCACCTCGGTGACGCTGCTGCTGGCCTTCGAGGGCTGGGGCGCGATGAGCTTCGCCTGGGGAGCCGTGGCGGGGAACGTCGTGACGCTGATCGGCTGCTCGCTGGCGGCGCCGGGCACCCTGAGATTCGGCTGGGACCCCGAACAGGCCCGCGCGCTGCTCAGGTTCGGGCTTCCGCTCGCGGGCGCGAGCCTGCTGGCCCTCGCCGTGGTCAACGTCGACACCATGGTGGTGGGCGCGACGCTGGGCAACGTGGCCCTGGGCTTCTACGTGCTCGCCTTCAACATCTCGGGCTGGCCGGTGCGGATCATCTCCGAGGCCGCCCGCCGGGTCTCCTTCGCCGGGTTCTCCCGGCTGGCCGACTCACCACAGGCGCTGGCCCACGGCTTCAGCCGCGCCCTGGGCGTGGTGATCACCGCCACCGTCCCGCTGTGCGTCCTGCTGGCCGCACTCGCGGGTCCGGCCGTCCAGCTCATCTACGGCAGTCATTGGGCTCCCGCCGCCGCAGCGCTGCCCTGGCTGATGGCCCTCGGCCTGATCCGCATCGGCAGCGAGCTCGCCTACGACTGCCTGGTCGCGATCGGACAGCGCCGGTCGCTCTTCCTGGTGCAGGGCCTGTGGCTGGCGGCCCTGGTCCCGGTGCTCCTCGTCGGCGCCCGCCAGAACGGCATCGTGGGAGCCTCGCAGGCCCATGTCCTGGTCGCCGGCGGCATGGTGGTGCCCGTGTTCCTGTTCGCCCTCAGCCGTGGCGGCATCGGTGTCGGCCGGATCGCCAGGGCCTGTGCGTGGCCCTTCCTCGGCGGGGCCGTGATGACCGCGATCATCCTGCTCCTGGAGCGGCCGCTGGGCGACGGCCCGCTCGCGCTCCTCGCCATCAGCGCGGCCGCCCTGGCCGGATACACGCTGTGCGTGCTGCCCAGCCGGGGCTTCCTGCGCGGGGCCGGCGGCGACCGGCCCCCCGGCGGCCCGTCCGACGGCCGCCCGATCCGGCCCGGGCCGGCCTCGTGAGCGGCCTCGTGCGCCGTGTCGCGCGGGCGCCCTGGAGGCCGCTCAAGGCGTTGTTCGGCTGGCTGGTGCTCTTCGAGGCCAGGAACAAGGTCCTGCTGGCCCCCACCGCGGTCCGGCTGCGCCGGGTCGAGGACGCCGAGGTCCGACGGCTGGCCGCCGTACTGCGGCCGCCGCCCTCGGCGCTGGTCGCCACGGTGATCGCCACCCACCGGCGTCCCGAGGAGCTGCTCGCCGCGGTGCGCTCGGCCCTGGACCAGACCGTTCGCGACCAGGTGGTGATCGTGGTCGACGACGGCGCCGGACTGCCCCGGCTGCCGCGGGACCCACGGCTGTTCGCGGTCTCGCTGAGCCGCAACACGGGCGTGGCGGGCGTCGTGCGCAACGTGGGCATCCGCCTCACCCGCTCGCGGTACGTGGCGTTCCTGGACGACGACAACCTCTGGGAACCCGACCACCTGGAACGGACGCTGGCGGTCCTGGAGCCTCCCGGCGGGCCGGACGGCGTCTACACGGCGCTGCGCAGGATCCTGCCCGGCGGCATCGAGAAGGACGTCCTGTCGGTGCCCTACGACCGGCGCCGCGCCGCCCGCGAAGCCTTCCTGGACACCAACGCCTTCGTCGCCCGCCGCACGCGCTCCCTGTGCTTCAGCCGTCTGCGCCGGACACCGGAGGTGCTGCCCCGTGAGGACTGGGAGCTGATCCGCCGGTACGCCCGCAGGCACCGGGTGGTCCACGTGCCGCACCCCACCGTCCGATACCTGATGAACCCGGCGAGCTTCTACACGCGATGGCAACAGCCCAGTTGAAGCCCGCTCCCCATCCGCTCCGACCACAGGTGGTTGATCCGATGCCCCGATCCCGGGCCCTCCGAAACAGGTTCGTCGACGCACCCGGCTCGCTGGGCGAACGACTGCGCATCGCCCGCTGGCAGCGTTTCCAACGCTGTTTCCCCGGCATCGAGGGCATGCGGGTCGTGGACCTGGGCGGGACGGCCGAGATGTGGCTGCGCGCACCCCTGCGCGCCAAGCACGTCCACCTGATCAACCTGGAGGAGCACCCCGCCGAACTGCCCGACTGGATCACCGCGGAGGTGGCCGACGTCACCGACCCGGCCGCCGCCGCCGAACTGGGCGGCCACGGCGGCTACGACCTGGTGTTCTCCAACTCGACCATCGAGCACGTGGGCGGCCACAGCCAGCGCCGGCGGTTCGTCGCCGCCGTGGAGTCACTGGCGCCCCTGCACTGGATCCAGACGCCGTACCGCTACTTCCCGGTCGAGCCGCACTTCGTGGCGCCCGGCTTCCAGTTCCTGCCACTGGCCGCCAGGACGCGGCTGGTACGGCACTGGCCGCTCGTCCACAGCCGTCCGGACAGCCCGGAGTCGGCGATGAACGCCGTGGTCAACATCGAGCTGCTGACCCGCGCCGAAATGCGCTACCTGTTCCCCGGATCGGTGCTCCTCGACGAGCGGGTGCTCGGTGTCACGAAGTCGCTGACCGCCGTACGCACGGAGCGCGCACGGCGAACAACCTGATCGACGGGCATGACGCGTCTGCCGCCCGCGCGAGGAGGACTGCCGGCCGGCGGTCACGGCCCCGGCACGGCGCGCAGGGCGCCCGGCCGGACGAGCGCGGCGGCGGCCGCGCGGCTGGCCGGGCGGCCGAGCGCCGCTCGGGAGGCCTCCCGGAGCAGGACGGCGGCGCGGAAGCCGGCCGTGGCGAGGGCGCCGTGCCGGCGCCGGTACAGACGGACCCGGTTGAGGGTGAGCAGAGTCCAGAGCCGGGGCGAGGTCCGGGAGTCGCCGCCGATGTGTACGGCTGCGGCGGCCGGCTCGAGGCGGGTGTGGTAGCCCCGGTCCCGCGCACGCAGGCAGTATTCGGTCTCCTCGGAGTAGAGGAAGAAGGACTCGTCCCACCGGCCGCAGGCGGCCAGGCAGTCCGCGGAGAGGGCCATCAGGGCACCGGTCGCCCAGTCCGCGTACGTGGGCCGCTCGTACGCCGCGGGGTCGGTGACCAGTTCGCTCAGGCGGGGGAAGCGCCCGGCCCGGCGGTTGCCGATGACGGCCTCGCCGAGGGCTCGGGTCACGCGCGGCTCCCGGCGCAGGGAGTGCACGAGGCTGCGCCCGTCCTCCTCGTACAGCAGCGGGACGCTGATCCCGACCCGGCCGCCGTCGGCCGGCGGGGCGTCGAGCGCGTCCACGAGCACCTTGGCACAGCCGCGCCGCATCCGGACGTCCGGATTGCACACCAGGGCCGCGCGGAAGCCGCCCTGCCACCCGGCGGCGGCCCCCAGGGCGGCGTTCACCCCGGCCGCGTAGCCGGCGTTGCGGCCGGTCTGGACGACCGTGGCGTCCGGGGCGAGCGAGCGCACCAGGTCCACGGTGCCGTCGGCCGAGTCGTTGTCGGCGACGACCAGCCGCCAGTCCAGGCCCGCCATGCCCTCCGGGAGCGAGGCGAGGAACTCCGGGAGCACCGCGGAGCTGTTCCAGGTGACGACGAGGACGGCTACCGGACCGGAGCCGGGGAGAGGCCGGGGAGAGGCCGGCCGGAGGTAGGACATGGGAACTCCACGGATCGGGGCTTCGGCGCCGCGCGCCGGATGAAGCCGAGGCAGCTGCCTCCGGCGGCGATCGTCAGGAAGAACATCCCGGCGAACATCGGGAAGCTGAGGGCGTCGAAGGTGGCGCTGACGACCAGGGCGACGACGGCGGAGGCGCAGAACGCCTGGCCGAGCTCCCGGTCGGACTCGCCGACGGCCAGCCGGCGGATCGCCCCGCCCTGGTGGATGCCGACGAGGAAGAGGAACAGGAGGGCGAGCAGCCCCACCACGCCCATCTCGGCGAGGGTCAGCATGTACTGGTTGTCGGTGAAGAAGTAGAGCTCGGGGAGGAACGTGCCCAGACCCCGCCCGAACAGGGGGCGCTCGTCCAGGTAGGGGACGATCGCGCTGTACTTGACCGTACGGGCCTGGGTACTGCTGTCGGAGTTCGTGAGGAAGGACGCGAACAGCCCGGTGATCGTGCCGATCAGCCCGGGGATGACGACCTTGAAGCAGGCCACCGCGACCAGCAGCACACCGATCGCGGTCCACCGCCGCTGCGGCTTCCAGCGGGGCACCATCACCAGGATCACGATCAGCGCCCCGATGATCGAGGTGCGCGACACCGTCAGGGGCAGCGCCCCGCCCATCAGCACCACCGGGCCCCAGCGGCGCCAGGCGGGCAGCCGGCTCCGCACCGGATCGAAGGCCTGCTGCACGGCGAAGGGCAGCAGCAGAGCCAGCATCCCGCCGAACTCCAGCGGCTGCGCCGTGGTGGAACGGGGGCGGGTGAACTCCCCGCGGTCCAGGGCGGCGATCTGGGGGACGCTCGACTGCAGCCCCGGGATGCTGATGCTGTCGGCGATGTTGGTCGCGGTGAAGAAGTCGTAGAACCCGACGGCGGCGACGACCGCCCCCATCACCACGGCCCGGCGCAGCAGCACCTCCAGACGCGGGCGGTCCTGGATGCCGGCGGAGACCAGCACCACGAGCGACACCCACACCAGCAGCGCGATCAGGCCGCGGTCCGCGCCGAGCAGCTCCTTGCGCACGCTCCCGCGGCCCGCGTTCGCCACGTAGGAGGCCAGTACCGAGACGGCCAGCAGCCACACGGCCACCCGGGGCAGCCGGGTACCGGGCGCCGCCCGGATCCGGCCGGTGAGCCAGGTCGCCAGGTACCAGAAGAGGCAGAGCAGGGCGAAGACGTTGGCCGGGGTGCCCACCCCGCCCATGCCCGGCAGGGTCAGGTTCGACGGGATGAAGAAGGCCAGCGCCAGATACCCGGTGAGCAGCGCGGTGGCGTCCGGGCGCCGGCCGCGGGAGCTCGTGCGGAAGGCCCGCCGCGGCGCGGCGCCGGTCCCGGTGGAGTTCTCGCGCCCGCGGCGGCGGGCCGCCAGGAGGGCGTCCGCCGCGAAGGAGAGGGTGAACCCGCCGGTGGCACCGAGGATGAGGACGCCCAGTACCTGCTGGTAGCGGCTCTTGAGCTGCGGCACCGGCGTCTGGGGGAGCACCACCGGCGCGGTCTGCACGAAGTACGCGGGCTGGACCTTGGCCGCCGTCTGCAGTGCGTTGAGCTGCTCTCCGGCGAAGGCGGTCAGCGTGTTCGTCTCCTCGAGCACCTTCGCCCGGTCGGTGCCCGTGACCGTCAGCGTCAGCAGCGGGCCGGAGGCGTGCGCGGCGAAGCCGACGGTGTAGGGATCGGTCACGCCCAGGCTGTGCAGGTCGCGGGCGGCATCGGCTCCGGACAGCGCCCGGATCAGCACGTCCGCGGTCACGACCAGGGAACCGCCCGCGTTGGAGAGGGGGTTGCCGAAGGCGGGCGGCAGCTGGGAGGCCGCCGTGGAGTCGAGCAGCGCCACCGAGCTCTGCGACTGGTAGGCGACCGGCACCGACCGGTACAGGTGCAGCGCCGCCAGCAGGCTGAGCAACAGCGCCGGCACGAACACGTACCAGCGCCGGCGCAGCACCGCCGCCATTTCACGAATGCTCACGAACACCCCTGCCGGGAACCGGATGTGATGGCAGACCCGGCCGGGTCCTGCGAAGATCGGTCATGAAGGAGGGGATCCCCGTGCCGCCTGGTGAGTTGGTCCGCGCGCTGCGTCGGCGCTGGTACGTGCTGGTGGTGGCGATGCTGTGCGCGGCCGCCGGAACGGCGGCGGTGCTGCGGCCCGCACCGGTCCACTCCAGCTCGGCGATCGTGGTGCTCAAGCCGCCGGTGACCGGCAGCCAGCCGAACCAGCTCGCGAACCTCCAGCCGCCCCTTGCCGCCGTCTCGTACGGGGTGGTGCAGCAGCTCGGCTCGCCGGCCGGAGCCGCCGAGCTCGAGGCCGCCGGAGTCGCCGGCACCTACCGGATGACACCGCGCAACAGCGGGACCAGCGTCACCCCGCGCCACCTGATCCCCTCGTTGCAGATCCAGGCGGAGCACTCCGACGCCGCGGTGGCCGACGCTTCCGTACGGAAGATCATCGAGGTCTACACCCGGCACCTGACCGAACTCCAGGCGCAGCAGGGGGTACCGGCCGGTTCCCGGATGAGCGTGGCCGTCCTGGTGCAGCCGCACACGGTCGCGCGGACCGGCGACAGGGTGCGCGCCCTGGCGGGAGTGGCGCTGCTGGCCGTGGTCGGCGGGTCGGCGGCGGCCCTGTGGACCGACCGGCTCCTGACGCGCCGGGTACGGCGCCGGCGCGAGTGCGCCGACGCCGGTCCGCGGAACCCGCCGGAGGAACCGGAGGTGACCGGGCATCAGATCCCTCGGCGCTTCCACGACTGCCACCACAGCCACTCGCGCCCCCGGTCGGCGACCGCCGAGAGCACCAGCGGCTGGAGGTAGGGCATGGCCCGGGCACCGATGCGCCGGCGCCTGCCCAGCGCCCGGTACTCGGCGAGCGACGCGTATCCGCCCGGGAGGCACTGCGCGGCGAACTCCACCAGCTCGTCCACCGGCACGACCGCCGTGCGACCCCGGTCGTACGCGCGATAGGCGCGCCGCAGCGCGTGGCGGGCCAGCCGGGTCCGCGCCGCGACCGACAGCCGGTCGGCCTCCGGCAGCAGTCCGGCGCACTTGTCCAGCACCGAGTCGAAGGCGACGAGGCGCTGGCGCAGGTCGTCGAGCTGCCCGCCGAAGTCGGTGGTGGACATGTTGTTGCCGTGCACCCGGTAGAAGGCCTGGTCGGCCCCGCGGACGTAGCCCACGTCGGCGTGCGCCGCCAGCCGCATCCACATCTCGATGTCCCCGGCGTGCGGGAGCTCCGGATCGTAGCCCCCGACCTTGTGCTGGAGGCCGGTCCGCACGACCACCTCCGGTGAGGTGATGCACCCGGTGCCCTCCCGGAAGCGTCGCTCCAGCCACCACCGCCCGGGGTAGACGACCGAGCCCGCGGCGCGGGTACGGGCCGCGGGCAGCGGCCCGCCGTGCCGGAACCGCAGCGGCCTGCCGTAGGCGAAGCCCGCCTCCGGATGCGCGTCGAGCAGGGCGGCGGCCCGTACCAGCGCCCCGGGGACCAGCCGGTCGTCCGCCGAGAGCAGGGCGGTGTAGTCCCCGTCGGCCCACTCCAGCAGGCCCTCGTTGTAGGTGGCGATGTGCCCCTTGTTCCGCTCGTGGACCCGCACCTCGATCCGCGGGTCACCGGCCGCCAGCGCCCGCGCGACGTCCGCGGAGCCGTCGGGCGAGGCGTCGTCGATGATCAGCACCCGGACGTCGACGCCCTCCTGTTCGTCCAGGACGCTCTTCACGCAGTCGGCCAGGAAGTGGCCGTACTTGTAGCAGGGGATCACCACGCTGACGGTGCTCACTGGCCGGACACCTCCGTGGAGCCGTCCGACCGGGCGCCGGCCGGCAGGGTGGTGGTGAAGACGGGGCCGACCCAGTAGTTCACCGAGCCGAAGGTGTTCGACGGGAATGCGGTGGACGCGCCGTACTTGTAGAGCCCGTTCGCGCTCCCGGGTGCGTCGGCGGGCGCCACCAGCGGGTAGGAGCGGTGCGCACCGCCGAAGTAGCCGCCGTCCACCGAGTAGTTGCCGTTCGGCGCGTGGTAGGAGGCCACGTACGTGGTCCCCGCCGTGATGGGCACGGGCGTCGCGAACTGCAACTGCTGCCAGCCCGACAGGGTTTCGCTGCCGAACGTTCCGGTCGCCAGCAGGGTGCCGGAGGCGGACCACAGGCTGCCCGTGTGGGTGCCGGTGTTGCCGGGCCCCTTGTAGAAGGTGACCCCGGTGACGTAGCCGCTCACCGCCGACTGGAAACGGGTGCCCAGCTCCACCGAGTTGGTGTCGTCACCGGCGTTCGCGGTGCTCGGCGTGGCGCCGGCGCCCCACAGGGTGCACGGGCAGTGCACCGTCGGGGGGCTCGCACTGGTCGTGAAGTTCCACGTGACCGGCGCGGTCATGGCGTTGCCCCACAGGTCGGACGCCTGCACGGAGGCCGTGTACGCGGTGTTCAGGGCCAGTTCCGAGGCCGGGGTGAACACCGCGCGGTTCGAGGCCGCCAGGACCTTGCTGCCCGGGACGGTGGCGCCGCCGGAGTCCTTCACCGTGAACACCAGTGTGTCCGCGTCGACGGCGGTGCTGAAGGTGGCCGTCACCGCCGCCGTGATCTGGGTCCCGGTCGCGGCGGACTGCGGAGAGGTGGCGGTGACGGTGGGCGGCGTCGTGCTCGCGGTGGAGGTGTCCAGGACCGCGTCCACCCAGTAGTTGCTGCCCGCCGCGGCCCTGTTCGGGAATCCGCCGGTGGCGCTGTAGCGGTAGACGCCGTTGCCGCCGTCGGTGCCGCTCTTCAGCGCGGTGAGCGGTGCCAGGCCGGCGTCGCCGCCCGCGAAGGTGGTGTCGAAGGAGTAGCCGCCGTTCGGGGCGAAGTAGGAGGCGATGTAGGTGGTGTTCGGCTTGACGGGCACCGGGCTGGAGAAGTTCAGCTGCTGCCAGCCGGACGCCGTCTCGTTGGTGAAGGTGCCGGTGGCCAGGCGCTGGCCGGTGCTGCTCCACAGGCTGCCGGTGTGGGTCCCGGTGTTGGCGGGGGACTTGTAGAAGCGGACGCCGGTGACGGAGCCGGCGACCGAGGAGCGGATCTTCACGCCGAGTTCGACGGCGCCGCCGTCACCGGCGTTGACGGTGCCCGGCACGGCCGCGGCGGGCCACACGGTGCAGGGGCACTGCTGGGGTCCGACGGTCAGCGGGACGGTGGTGGTCACGCCGATGTTGACGCTGTCGTCGACCGCGCGGACCTTGATCTGCACGGGACCGGGGGCGGTCGGGGTCCACGTGTGGCTCCAGGATCCGAGGCCCGTGGCCTTCTTCCAGGTCGTCCCGCCGTCGGTGGAGACCTCGACCCGGGCGACCACGCCGCCGCCGGTGTCCGCCGCCGTGCCGGTCGCGGTCACCGGCCGCAGCGCCGGCACGGTGGCGTTCGGCGCCGGACTGGTCATGGCCACGGCCGGTCCCACGGTGTCCGTGGAGGCGCTCGCGGCGACCAGGTCGCCCTGCAGGGACTTGGGCTGGACCCCCATGTCGGCGAACACGTTCACCGTGGCCTGCTGCATGCGCTTGTCCGCGGTGACCACGGTGTCGTCCGGGTTGCCCGTGGGCATGTTGGTCAGGCCCCAGGACCACTGCACGGTGCCCGCGCCGAACACCAGCGCGCCCGAGGTCTGGTCGCGGAAGGCCACCAGGCTGTGCGTGGCGGTGCCGTTCCCGTAGGTGTTGCCGTAGTCCTTCAGCAGCTTCCCGTCCTCGATGTCCACCGTGGTGGACGACATCTGGATCTGCCCGGCGGGCCGGCTCGCGTTCTCCACGTCGCTGTCCCACTCGTAGCCCAGCGTGCCGGCGGGGAACGTCGCGGTCTGCGCGGGCGTGAGGCTCGCGACGCTGGTGTGGCGCCACAGCCGCTGCTTGGCGAAGGTGCCCGGCACGGTGATCGCGTCGCCGCGGTAGCCGTTGACGCTGAACAGCGAGCCGGTCAGCTGGTTCTGCGGCTGGAAGGGCCGCCCGCCCGAAGCGCTGGCCGGGTCCATGAAGGTGCCCGTCCAGATCCCGCTCGGGTCGGGGATGCCGTTCGGCCGGGGGAAGGACAGCTTGGTCTCCTTGTAGGACACCAGCGTCCTGTCGGGCGTGGAGGAGCCGTCGATGCTCGGGGCGAGGCGGGTCTTCCAGAAGACCTCGTTGCCGCTGAAGTACGTCTGGTGGACCCCTGCCCGGCGGGCGTTCAGCGCGTGCGTGAACTGCTCCTGGGTCCAGTACTCGTCGTGCCCCGAGGACATGAACACCTTGTGGTTGCGCAGCAGCGTCCCGCCGCGGACCGACATGTCGATCCCGGACATGTAGCTCACGTCGTAGCCGTTGCGCTCCAGCCACGCGACCATCTGGAACTCGGAGCCGTAGATCCCGTTGTCCCCGCCAATGGCCATCGGCCGGTTGTAACTGACCTCGTACGCCCGCCCGTCCGGGGCGGGACCGCCGCCGTCGTACAGGTCCTGGCCGCCGTAGTCGTTGTACGCCTGCCAGGTCTGGTCGCTGGTCTGCACGAGGATGTCGGAGTGGCCGGCGTCGTTGCGGACCACGAACGGGTAGGGCATCACGCCGTTGCCGTCGGCCTGGTCGAAGTTGACCACGTACAGCCCGGAGACGGCGTCGGCCGGCACCGTCCACGTCGCGGTGACCGGCCAGTTGCCGCAGTCGACCAGCCCGGTGGAGGGCTTGGTGACGCAGGCGGCCGGGTTCCCGCCCTGCGGGACGTTCGCCGGGTACGTCTGCGCCGCCTGCGCGGCCGTCGACATCAGGCGGGCCCCGTCGCCGCCGTAGTGGCCCAGCCGGTAGACCGACACGCGGTACGGCGCCGGCGACTGGATCCTGAACTGCACGGTGTCGCCGGCCTGGACGCTCGACTGGCCGGGGAAGCCCTTGATGTCGCCGTAGGCGCTCGGCGCGAACCAGTCGGACATCGGCGTGCCCGGTTTGGAGTTCTCGCACACGATCGCGTTCGTGCCCGGACCGCAGGGGTCGGCCGCACCGGCCGTCGGGGCCGGGGGGAGGACCGTGGCCATCAGGGCCGCGATCAGGGTGAGGAGACCGTACCGGAGCAGCCTCGTCCGTCTGTTCATCTGGACCTCATCGTCTACGTCGGCACGGGGCGTCAGCGCAGGGCGCCGGCGAGCGCCGCCACGACCCGCTGCTGCTGGTCGGCGGTGATCTGCGGGAAGAGCGGGAGGGAGAGCATCCGGTCCGCGGCCAGCTCGGCGTGCGGGAAGGCGCCGCGGCCGTGCCCCAGGTGGGCGAAGGCCGGGGTGAGGTGGACCGGCGCCGGATAGTGGACGCCCGCGCCGATGCCCTCCGCGTTGAGCTTGCCGACGACGGCGTCGCGATCCGCGCCCGCGGCGACCCGTACCACGTACAGGTGCCACACGTGGACGCTGCCCGCGGCCGTCACCGGCAGGATCAGGCGCCCGGCGGCCGCCAGGTCGCCCAGCAGCGCGTCGTAGCGGGCGGCGGCGGCGCGGCGGGCCGCGTTCCCCTCGGCCAGCCGGGCCAGCTTGGCCCGCAGGACCACGGCCTGCAGCCCGTCCAGACGGCTGTTGAACCCGGCCACGTCGTGCCGGTACTTGGCGACGCCGCCGTGGTTGGCCAGGGCCCGCACCAGGTCGGCGCTCTCCTCGTCGTCCGTCACCACCGCGCCCGCGTCCCCGTACGCGCCCAGGTTCTTGCCCGGGTAGAAACTGGTCGCGGCGATCCCGCCGCTGCCGGGGGACCGGCCGTCCCGGGTCGCGCCCTGGCTCTGCGCCGCGTCCTCGACCACCCTGACGTGCGCCGGCAGCCCGGCGGCCAGCTCCGCGACGGCGGCGCACTGCCCGTACAGGTGGACCGGGACGACCGCGCGGGTGGCGCTGCCGACCGCGTCCAGCGCGGCCCGCGGGGCCATCAGCAGACTGTCGGGCAGGCAGTCCACCAGAACCGGCCGCGCACCGATCCGGGCGACGGCGCCCGCGGTGGCGATGAAGGTGTTGGCGGGCAGCACCACCTCGTCGCCGACGCCGACCCCGCTCGCGCGCAGGGCCAGTTCGAGGGCGTCGGTGCCGTTGGCGACCCCCACGCAGTGCCCCACCCCGGCGAAGTGCGCGTACTCGCGCTCGAACGCGCGCACCTCCTCACCGCCGATGAACGCGGTGTCGGCCAGCACCCGGTCGAAGCCGGCCCGCAACTCCCCGGCCACCTCGGCGTGCGCCGCCTTCAGGTCGACGAGCGGTATCTGGTTCATGCGACTGGGCTCTCCATCCGTGTCCCCGGCCACCGGCCGGACATCTGTCCATCGGTCCGCAGCTCGTCGAGCGCCGGACCGTCCGCCGCCCGCAGCCGGCGGGCCGGACTCCCGGCCCACACCTCGCCCGGCGGCACATCGGCCAGGACCGTGCTTCCCATGCCGGTCAGCGACCAGGCGCCCACCGCCGTGTACTCGCGGACCAGCGAGCCCGCGCCCACGTACGCACCGCGCCCCAGCCGCACCCCGCCGCCGAGGCGCACCCCCGAGGCGAGCGTGGCGAAGTCCCCGACCGCGTCGTCATGGGTCAGGACCACGTGCGGCATCACCGCCACGTGCGACCCGAGCCGGACGGCGGCGGTCAGCACGCAGTGCGCCAGCAGCACCGAGCCCGCACCGAGCACCGAGGACCCCGACACCGCCGCCGTGGGGTGGACCACCGTCGCGTAGCGGCTCACGGGCAGCCCCAGGCGCCGCACCAGGCGGGCCCGCACGGCGTAGTCGCGCGGACTGCCGACGCAGACCACCACCCGGGCGCCCGCCAGCTCGTGCACGCGCTCGGTGCCTCCGAGGACGGGCGCCCCGTCGACCTCCCGGCCGTGCAGGGCCGGATCGTCGTCGAGGTGTCCGGCGAGCCGCCACCGGGGGGCGAGCCCCCGCGCGGCGTCCGCGGCGGCCACGTCCCGCACCGCCTGGGCGGCCTCCCGGGCGAACCCGCCCGCACCGACGACCAGCAGGTCCTCGGTGACCCGCGGCCCGGTCATCCGCCGGCCTGTGCGCGCAGCACCGCGACCACCCGGTCCTGCTGCTCCGCCGTCATGGTGTGGAACAGCGGCAGGATCAGCGAGTCGCGGCTGATCCGCTCGGTCACCGGCAGCGGCGCCGCGCCGTGCCCCGCGTAGGCCGGTTCCAGGTGCGAGGCCATGATCCCGCGCCGGGCCGAGACCCCCGCCTCCGCGAGTACGCCGAGCAGCCGGTCCCGGCCGACCGGGAACCCCTCGGCCAGCAGCACCCAGTACGACTGGAAGTTGCCCTCGCCATGGGCCGGGTCCCGCACCGGGCGCACGCCGGGGACGGTGCTCAGCAGCCGTGCGTACCGGGCCGCCAGCTCCCGCCGCCGGGCCACGATCGCGTCCAGCCGGCCCAGCTGCACCAGGCCGACCGCGGCCTGGATGTCGGTCATCCGGTAGTTGTAGCCGACCTCCAGATAGCTCTCGACGATCGGCGTGCCGCTCGCGTGCCGCTGCGCCGCGGACACGTTCATCCCGTGCTCGCGCAGCCGCCGCAGCCGCTCGGCCCACTCGGCGTCGTCCGTGGTCAGCATGCCGCCCTCGCCGGTGGTGATCACCTTGCGGGGGTGGAAGGACCAGGCGGCGAGCAGCGCGCCGTGGCCGACGGACTTGCCGCCCACGGTCGCGCCGATGCCGCAGGCCGCGTCCTCCACGAGCGCGAGGTCCCAGTCGGCGCAGGCCGCGCGCAGCGCGTGCACGTCCGCGGGCACCCCGCCCTGGTGGACGGCGAGCACCGCCCTGGTGCGGGGGGTGCGGACCGCGTCCACGGTGGCCGGGGTCAGGTTGCCGGTGGCCTCCTCCACGTCCGCGAACACCGGCCGCGCGCCCGTGTGGCGCACCGCGTTGGCCGTGGCGATGAAAGACAGGGAGGGGACGACCACCTCGTCGCCCGGCCCCAGCTCCAGCGCCACCAGGGCCAGGTGCAGGGCGGTGGTGCACGAACTCACGGCGATGCCGTGCCCGGCACCCACCCGCTCGGCGAAGGCCTGCTCGAACGCGGCGACCCGGGGGCCCTGGGCGACCCAGCCGGAGAGCACCGCATCGGCGGCGGCCCGGGCCTCCTCCTCGCCCAGCCACGGCACCATGACGGGGATCCGGGCCGCGGCGCTCACCGGGCCTCCCCGGCGGCTTCGGAGGCGGTGCGCGCGGCCGCGTCGGCGGCGCGCTCGGCCCGCCACCAGCCGACCAGGTCCCGCAGCCCCGCGCGCAGGCCGATCTCCGCCGTGAAGCCGAGGCGCCGCGCGGCCTGCCCGGTGTCCGCGAGGCGCCGGGTCACCCCGTTCACGGCGCGGGCCGGCCCGTGCACCGGCGCCAGGTCCGGGCCCGCCCCCATCGCCTCCAGCAGGCCCAGCGCCAGCTCGAGCAGACTGGTCTCGGTCCCGCTCGCGACGTTGAACACCTCGTCGGTCAGGTCCGACTCGGCCGCCAGCAGGTTGGCCCGGGCGATGTCCCGGACGTCCACGAAGTCCATGGTCTGGGTGCCGTCGCCGAGGATCAGCGGCGGTTCGCCCGAGGCGATCCGCTCCATCCAGCGGATCAGCACCTCCGTGTACAGCCCGTGGATGTCCATCCGGGGCCCGTACACGTTGAAGTAGCGCAGTGCGACGTAGTCCAGCCCGTACATGGCGTGGAAGCTGCGCAGCATGCCCTCGTTGAAGGCCTTCGCCGCCCCGTAGAAGGTGTCGTTGTTGTAGGGGTGGTGGCGCTCGGTGGTCGGGAAGGCCTCGGCCAGCCCGTAGACCGAGGCCGAGGAGGAGGCGACGACCTTGCCCACCCCGGCGGCGGCCGCCGCCTCCAGCACGTTGAACGTGCCGTCCACCATCACCTCGTTGGCCAGCCGCGGTTCCTCCGCGCACTGGGTGATCCGGATGGCGGCGAGGTGGAAGACCAGCTCGGCGCCCTCCGTCGCCTTGCGCACCGCGGCCGCGTCCCGGATGTCGCCCTCGACGACCTCCACCACGCCGCTCGGCAGGGCGCGGGCCAGGTTCGCCGCCCGTCCCCGCACGAAGTTGTCGAGCACCACGATCTCGCGCGCCCCGTGGTCCACCAACAGGTCCACCAGGTGCGAGCCGATCGTGCCCGCCCCTCCGGTGACCAGAATCCTCTTGCCTCGTACGCTGCTCAACGCCCCTGCCCCTACTGAGTCGGTCACGGTCTTGCGTTGCGAAAAGGTCTGCGAACGGCCGCGGATCGCCGTGCACGCGCCGTGCTGCGAGGGCCGCGCGGGTGCGGACGAAGACCCGCCTGTGCACAGTGGACGGCCCCTCGGCGCGGCGAACGGTCAGCGTTCGGTGCGCAGTCCGACGACCGCGCCACGGAACTCGAGGCTCCGAGAGGCGGCTTCGAGGATGTCCAGCACCTTCAGGCCGGCCCGGCCGTCGGTCAGCGCCGGCCGGCCCGTACGGATCGCGGCGGCGAACTCCTCGACCATGCTGCGCAGCGCCTCCTTCTCGCCGAGCGCGGGCGCGACCATGTCGCCGGTCCGGTAGGAGACGAGCATGTCGCGGCGCTCGTCCGCGCCGATCTCCTGCGGGGCCGTCAGGTCCACGCCGCGGTCGAACACCGCCACGCGCTGGGAGGGGTTGAGGTCGTCCCACACCAGCGTCCGCTTGGACCCGCCGACCATGGTGGTCCGCACCTTCGTCGGGGAGAGCCAGTTGACGTGCACGTGCGCGATGGCGCCGGTGCTGAGCTGGAGGGTCAGGTACGCCACGCAGGACTGCCCGGTCCCGATCGGGTCGGCGCCGTGCGCGGCGACGGCGACGGGCTGCACGTGGTCCGGGAGGATGAAGTCGAGGACCGACAGGTCGTGCGGGGCCAGGTCCCACAGGACGTCGATGTCCTTCTGGACGAGCCCCAGGTTGATCCGGACCGAGTCGACGAACTGGATGTCGCCCAGTTCACCGGAGCGGACCATCTCCCGGATGCGGCCCACCGCCGGGGTGTAGCAGTACGTGTGGTCGCACATCAGCGTCAGACCGCGCTCCTCGGCCTCGCGTACGAGCTTCAGCCCGTCCTCGTACGTGGCCGCGAGGGGCTTCTCCACGAGGACGTGCTTCCCGGCGCGCAGCGCGGCCAGCGCCACGTCCAGGTGCGTGCCGGCCGGAGTGGCCACGGCGACCGCCTCGACGGCCGGGTCGGCGAGGACCGCGGCGTAGTCCGCGGTCGCCTCGACCGTGGAGTACCCGCCGAGCACCTGCCGGGCCCGGTCCACGTCCAGGTCGCAGAGCCAGCGGAGCCGGAACTCCGTACTGGACTGGAAGTTGCGGACGAGATTGGGGCCCCAGTAGCCCGCGCCGACCACGGCGACGCCTAACGGGCCGGTGGGTGCCGGGCCGGTGGCGGCGGCGTCCTTCGCAGTGTCCTTCACAGCGTTCCCCTTCGCTCCGCGCGACGCGCCGGCCGGCGCGTCGGCCGTTCATGGCCGGGATCCGTGCGAGGGAAGGACGTGTCGTCGACGGCAGGCGGGAAGCCCGCGCGACCCGTGCGTGACCTGTTCAACGGTGATGGCCCCCCACAACCGATGGAGGCCCCGCGACATCCGCGTGCCTCCGCCCCCCGGCCGCCCCGGCGCTCCCCGCGCGCCGGTCCGGCCACGGGCGGGCCGCGTGTTCCCCCAGGCAGCCCACCCCGCAACGACGGTCAATCTAGTCCACCGGGCCTACGCCCGGGGCGAGTTGGCGACAAACGGCTGGCGCGGGTGTTCGACCGTGCATACTTCCCGGGTGACCAGCATCGTGATACCGGCCCACAACGAGAGCCGGGTCATCGGCCGCCTCCTCGACGCGCTCCTGGCCGGCGCCCCGGCCTCCGGTACCGACATCGTCGTGGTCTGCAACGGCTGTACGGACGACACCGCCCGGGTGGCGGGGGAACGGGGGCCGCGCGTACGGGTGGTGGAGATTCCGACCCCCTCCAAGCACACGGCCCTGCGCGTCGGCGACGAGCACGCGCGGGGCTTCCCGCGCCTCTACGTCGACGCCGACGTGGTCTTCGGAGCCGACGGGGTACGGGCCCTGGCCGGCGCGCTCGCCGGGAGCCCGGAGCTGCTGGCCGCCGCCCCGGGCCGGGAGATCCCGCTGACCGGCTGTGCCTGGCCGGTACGGGCGTACTACCGGGTGTGGCAGCGGCTGCCGGCCGTGCGCGCGGGCCTGTTCGGCCGCGGGGTCATCGCGGTGACCGAGGCGGGGCACGCGCGGATCGCCGCCCTGCCCCCGCTGATGGCCGACGACCTGGCCGCCTCACTGGCCTTCGGCCCGGGGGAGCGGCGCGTGGTCGAGGCGGCCCGGGTCGTCGTCCACCCGCCGCGCACCTGGTCCGACCTGATCCGGCGGCGGATCCGGGCGGCGACCTCCTCCGCCGAACTCGAGCGCTTCCAGGACTCGTTACCCGGCCGGCGGGCCGGTGCGCCCGCGCCAACGGCCCGTACGGGCGCCGCCGACCTGCGCGCGCTGCTCCGGTCGGAGCCGCGGCTGCTCCCCGGGGTCGCGGTGTTCGCCGCGGCCGCTCTCGCCGCCCGCGCAGGGGCCCGCAGGGCCATCAGGAACGGGGACTTCTCCACCTGGCTCCGGGACGAGAGTTCGAGGAGCTCCTGACCATGTACCTCGCGGACCGCTCCGCCCCGGCCGGGGCGCGGAGCGCGCCGGACCGAGGTCCCGGACGGAGCCCGGCGGTCGCCCCCGCCGTCCTCGCACTGGGCACGGTCAGCCTGATCACCGACATCTCCTCCGAGATGGTCACCGCCGTGCTGCCCCTGTACCTGATCGCCGGACTGGGCCTCAGCCCCCTCGGCTTCGGCGCGCTCGACGGCGTCTACAACGGCGTCAGCGCCCTGGTGCAGCTGACCGGCGGGCACCTCGCCGACCGGGTCCGCAACCACAAGCTGATCGCCGGGCTCGGCTACGGCCTGTCCGCCCTGTGCAAACCGCTGCTGCTGTTCGCCCACAGCCTCGGCCCGATCGGCGCGGTCCTCGCGCTGGAGCGCACCGGAAAGGGCCTGCGCACCGCCCCGCGCGACGCGCTGATCTCGCTGTCCACCCCCGCCGGATCACAGGGCCGCGCGTTCGGCGTGCACCGGGCCATGGACACCACCGGGGCCCTGCTCGGCCCACTGGCCGCCTTCCTCATCCTGAGCGCGGCCGTCGACGGCTACGACGCCGTGTTCGGGGTCAGCGCCTGCGTCGCCGCCTTGGGCGTGGTGGTGCTGATCCTCTTCGTCCCGGGCCCCGGCGCCGCCCCCGCCCCCGACCGCCCGGGCGCCGCCCCCGCCCCCGACCGCCCGGGCGCCGCATCCGACGCCCCCGGCCGGGCCCGCGCCGCCGGCCCGGCCGCCGGTCCGTCCGGCTCCGTCCATCCCGCCGACCAGAGCCACGCCGGCTCCGCTCGTCCGGCCGACCCGGTCGACGCTGCCGACGCTGCCGACCCGGCCGACCCGGCCGACGGGGCCGACGGGGCCGACGGGGCCGGATCCGCCCGGGCCCGTGCGGGCCGCCCGCTCGGCTCCGCCTCCACGGCCCCCGCCGGGGCCGGCGTGGGCGGTGGTGCGACCGACGCCGGGCCCGGCCCCCGGCCCGTCGGCGTGCGCGAGGCCCTGGCCCTGCTGCGCCTGCCCCGGCTGCGCGCCCTGGCCGGGTGCGCCGCGCTGCTGGGCCTCACCACCGTCAGCGACGCCTTCGTCTACCTGCTGCTGCAGCGCCGCAGCGGTATCGCCGAGCAGTGGCTGCCCCTGCTGCCGCTGGGCACGGCCGCCGTGTTCCTGCTGCTGGCCGTGCCCGCCGGGGTCCTCGCCGACCGGATCGGCCGGCGCGGCGTGTTCCTCGCCGGGCACGCCCTCCTGCTGGCCGCCTACGGGCTGCTGCTGTGGGCGCCCGCCCTGCCCGCCCTGCCCTTCCTCGTACTCGCCCTGCACGGCATGTTCTACGCCGCCACCGACGGCGTCCTGCCCGCCGCCGTCGGAGCCACCGTGCCCCGTGAGCTGCGGGCCACCGGCCTGGCCCTGGTCGGCACCGGCCAGGCCCTGGCCCGCTTCGGCTGCTCCCTGGCCTTCGGCGCCGCCTGGACGCTCTGGGGCACCGGCCCCGCCCTCGCCGCCGCCGCGGCCGGCCTGCTGTGCGGCGCGGCCGTCGCCGCCTTTGTCCTGCGCCCGCCCGACCCGTCCCGACGCCCCCGAGGAACCCGATGACGCTCCCGCGCCGCCTGCTCGTACTCACCGCGGCCGTGCTGCTCCTCGGGGCCCTCGCCGCCGTGCTCGTCGTCCGCGCCGCGTCCCGGGCCGACCGGCCGCAGCAGGGCGGCCCCACCGTCGCCGCGGGCAGCCTCACCCTCACCCAGCAGGACCGGCTGACCTTCCTGCACGGCGCCCAGGGCCCGTACCGCGGCGCCCTCGCCTCCGTCCCCGCCGGGACCCCGCAGGCCGCGCGCACCGCCTCCGAGCTCACCTGCCGGCGCTTCCACGCCGCCGCCGGCACCGGCGTGTGCCTGCGCTCCGCACCGGGCGCCCTCGCCCAGGACAACCAGGCCGTCATCGTCGACGCCGAGCTGCGCACGCTGCGCAGCTTCCCCCTGGCGGGCACGCCCAGCCGGGCCCGGATCTCACCGAGCGGCCGGTTCGCCGCCTGGACGGTCTTCGTCTCCGGCGAGTCCTACGGCGCCGCGTTCTTCTCCACCCGCACCGCGATCCTGGACACCCGGGACTGGCGGCTCGACGCCAACCTGGAGGAGTTCGCCATCCTGATGGACGGCCGCCAGTACCGCGCCGCGGACGTGAACTTCTGGGGGGTCACCTTCGCCAGGGACGACGACACCTTCTACGCCACCCTCGGCACCGCCGACCGGACCCATCTGGTCCGGGGCTCGATCTCGCGGCGTACGGTCACCGCCCTCGCGCAGAACGTCGAGTGCCCGTCCCTGTCCCCGGACGAGACCCGCATCGCCTACAAGAAGCGCGTGCGGGCCGGCGCCTCGCTGTGGCGCGAGCACGTGATGGACCTGGGGACCCTGCGCGAGCACCCGCTCGCGGAGAAGCGCAGCGTGGACGACCAGGCCCTGTGGCTCGACGACGGCACCCTCGCCTACGCGCTCCCCGCCGAGGGCGCCCCCGACACCACGGACCTGTGGACCGCCCCGGCCGACGGCTCGGGCGCCCCGCGCCTGCTGGCTCCCTCGGCCTCCTCTCCGAGCCGCCCGGGCCGATCGATGTCCGGTTCGTGACAAGAGTTACATCCGCCCCAAAAACGAGCGTTTTCCGTGAATCATGATGTCCCGGAATCGTCGTATACCGGCCGGGAGAGACATGGGACGCGCAGGCAGCTGGACGGGCAACTGGCGCATCGCCCTGCCCGTGGCGGGCGGGGCCGTCGTACTCGGCCTGGGCGGCCTGTACGCCACCGGACTGGTGACGGGCGGCGAGGTCGCCCAGGGCACGCGCGTCCGCGGGGTGGACATCGGCGGCATGAGCAGGGCCGAGGCGCGGCAGGCGCTGGCCGCCCGGTTCGGCCCGGGCGCCGAGGAGCCCCTCGCCTTGAAGGTCGGCGACCGCGTCGAGCGGGCCGCCCCCGCCGCGCTCGGGCTGTCCCTCGACACCGAGGCGACCCTCGACCGCGCCGGACGCACCGGATACGGGCCGGCCGCCGTCATCGGCGGGCTCTTCAGCTCCGGCGACCGCGAGATCGAGCCGGTGGTCCGGCTGGACGAGCAGACCGGCCGGGCCGCGCTCGACCGCATCGGCGCGGCCACCGAGCAGCCGGCCCGCGAGGGGGCGATCTCCTTCGAGAAGGGCACGGCCAAGGCCGTCGACGCCCGGCCCGGCACCGCCCTGATCGAGGACCGCGCCCTGGACAGCCTCCGCGAGGCGTACCTGAAGCCGGGCGCCGGAACGGTCGAGCTGCCCGTCGAGCACACCCGGCCGCGGATCGGGACGGACGAGACCGGACGGGCCATGCGCCAGTTCGCGCGGCCCGCGATGTCGGGCCCCGTCACGCTCACCGTCGACGGGAAGCACATACCCATCAGCCCCGCCGTCCTCGGCGCGCACCTGAAGATGACCGCCGACGGCACGGACCGTCTCGTGCCGTCCCTCGACTCCAAGGGCCTGCTCGCCGACCCCGCGGTGGCCCGCCCGATCGAGGAGGCCACCCGCATCCCCCGCGACGCCGAGCTCGGCGTCGGCGCGGACGGCCGCGTGGTCCTCGGGGACCCCGGCAACGCGGGCCGCCAGGTCACCCAGGCGGCGCTCGGCCGGACCGTGCTCCCCCTGCTCACCCGCTCGGGCCCGGCCCGCAGCGCCGAGCTGCCCACCGTCGAGGTCCAGCCGGACCTCACGAGCGCCGAGGCGCAGCGGCTCGGCATCAAGGAGAAGGTCTCCTCCTTCACCGTCGGGTTCCCGGCGGCCCCGTACCGCACCACGAACATAGGCCGGGCCGTGGAGCTGATCAACGGCTCGGTCGTCATGCCGGGGGAGGAGTGGAGCTTCAACCGCACGGTCGGCGAGCGCACCCCCGAGAACGGCTTCGTCGACGGAATCATGATCAACGACGGCCAGTACGTGAAGTCCCCCGGCGGCGGCGTCTCGGCCGTGGCCACCACCATGTACAACGCGGTGTTCTTCGCCGGCCTGAAGCCCGTCGAGCACGGGGCCCACTCGTTCTACATCGAGCGCTACCCGGAGGGCCGGGAGGCCACCGTCGCCTGGGGCACCCTCGACCTGCGCTGGATCAACGACTCCGGCCACCCGCTCTACGTGCAGGCCCAGTCCACCGACACCTCGCTGACCATCACCCTGCTCGGCACGAAGAAGTACGACGAGGTGCGGGCGACCAAGGGCCCGCGCACCCGCGTCACGGAGCCGGGCAAGCGGACGGGCAGCGGACCCCTCTGCGAGGTCCAGACCCCCCTCGAGGGCTTCGACGTCACCGTCGGCCGGGTCTTCGTACAGGGCGGCCAAGAGGTCAAGCACGAGGAGTTCAAGACCCACTACACCCCGCGCGACGAGGTCACCTGCACCCCGGAGGCCGGGCCCACCGCGCCGCCCACGGGATCGGCCTCCACGCCGCCCACGGGATCGGCGTCCGCGCCGGCCGCAGGACCGGCGTCCGCGCCGGCCGCCGGGCCGACCGGCTCGCCGGCCCCCTCCGCCGGGCCCGCGGAAGGCCCCGCGGCCGCACCCGTCGGGTGACCGTCCGGCTCCGCCGGGTGCGCTTCGCGGGTAAGCGGGGCCGCGAGGTGCTACAACTGGGATCGTGACCCTTCCTCGCCACCCGTGCCGGGCACGTCGGTGCGGTCACCCCTAGGCAACAGAACCAGAAGCGTCGCCGGCCAGGTGTTCGTCCTCCAGGTGGCGATCGTGGTGTTGCTCGCCGCCGGCGCGCTGCTGGCCCTGGTGCTCCAGTCGCGACACGACATCGACCGGGAAGCACGCAGCCGGTCGGTGGCCGTCGCCGAGACCTTCGCGCACTCCTTGGGGCTGCAGGAGGCCCTCAAGACGTCCGACCCGTCGGCGATCCTGCAGCCGCTCGCCGAGGCGACCCGCAAGGACGCGGGGGTGGACTTCATCGTCGTGATGGACACCGAAGGCATCCGCTACACCCACCCCCAGCCCGACCGCATCGGAAAACGCTTCGTCGGCACCATCGAGCCCTCGCTCGCCGGACAGGTCCACACCGAGAGCGTGCAGGGACCGCTCGGCAAGGAGATCCAGGCGGTCGTGCCGGTCACCGCGCCCGACGGCAAGGTCGTCGGCCTGGTCTCGGCGGGCCTGACCGTGAAGAACGTCAGCGGCGTCCTCGACCGTCAGCTGCCCGTCATCCTCCTCGCCATCGCGACCGGCCTGGCCCTGGCCACCGGCGGTACGGCGCTGATCAGCCGGAGGCTGCGCCGCCAGACCCACGGGCTCGGCACGCAGGAGATGACCCGCATGTACGAGCACCACGACGCGGTGCTCCACTCCGTGCGCGAAGGGGTGCTGATCACCGACGGCGAGGGCCGGCTGCTGCTGGCGAACGACGAGGCCAAACGGCTGCTCGGACTCCCGGAGGACGCCGAGGGCCGCCACATCGGCGACGTACCCGGCCTGGACCGCCGGATGGCGGACCTGCTGCTGTCCGGCCGGGTGGCCACCGACGAGGTGCTGGAGACCGGGGACCGGCTGCTCGTGGTCAACCAGCGGCCCACCCACACCCGGGGCCGGGCGGAGGGCACCGCGGTCACCATCCGCGACTCCACCGAGATGCGGCTGCTGACCAGCCGGGCCGAGACCGCCCGCCGACGGCTCAAACTGCTCTACGACGCCGGGGTCGACATCGGCACCACCCTGGACGTGGAGCGCACCGCGGAGGAACTGGCCGCCGTCACCGTTCCCCGGTTCGCGGACTTCGTCACCGTCGACCTCGCCGACGCGGTGCTGGACGGCGACGAGCCCGGACCGGGAGCCGACATGCGGCGCACGGCGGTCGCCGGCATCCGGTCCGACCACCCCCTCTACCCCCTCGGCCGGCTGATCGACTTCCTGCCGTCCACCCCGCAGGCCCGCGGCTACGGCACCGGAAAGGCGGAACTGGTGCCCGACCTGGCCGACGCGCCGGGCTGGCAGGCCCAGGACCCGCCGCGCGCGCGGGCCATCGTCGAGTACGGGATCCACTCGCTCATCGCGGCCCCGCTGACGGCCCGGGGCGTCGTCCTCGGGGTGGTCAACTTCTGGCGGTCGGAGAAGCCGGAGCCCTTCGACGAGGACGACCTGTCCCTGGCCGAGGAACTCGTCGCCCGCGCGGCCACCAGCATGGACAACGCCCGGCGCTACACCCGCGAGCACGCCCTCGCCGAAACCCTCCAGCGCAGCCTGCTGCCGCGCGCCCTGCCCGAGCAGAGCGCCGTGGACGTGGCGCACTTCTACCTGCCCGCGCAGTCCGGGGTGGGCGGCGACTGGTTCGACGTGATCCCGCTGCCGGGCAGCCGGGTCGCCCTGGTCGTCGGAGACGTCGTCGGGCACGGCCTGCACGCCGCGGCCACCATGGGACGGCTGCGCACGGCCGTGCACAACTTCTCCTCCCTCGACCTGCCCCCCGACGACCTGCTGGCCCGCCTCGACGACCTCGTGCAGCGCATCGACCACGACGACACCGGGGACGGCGAGGGGAACAGCGTCGGCGTCCTCGGCGCGACCTGCCTGTACGCCGTCTACGACCCCGTCTCCCAGCGCTGCACCATGGCGCGGGCCGGACACCTGCCGCCCCTGATGGTCACCCCCGACGGCACGGCCCGGATCGTGGAACTGCCGACCGGGCCCCCGCTGGGCCTGGGCGGCATGCCCTTCGAGACCGCGGAGCTGTACCTGGAGGAGGGCAGCCAGCTCGTCCTGTACACCGACGGGCTGGTCGAGGAGCGGTCCCGGGACATCGCCGAGGGGCTGGAGCTGCTGCGCACCACGCTGAGCCGGCCCGGCCGGGATCCGCGCGAGAGCTGCCGGGCCGTCCTCGACACCCTGCTGCCCGACCGGCCCGGCGACGACGTGGCGCTGCTCGTCGCACGGACCCGGACCCTCGGCCCGGACCGGGTCGCGCAGTGGGACGTGCCGCCCGACCCGAGCGCCGTCGGCGTCGTACGCAACGCGGCGGCGGGCAAGCTCGAGGAGTGGGGCCTGGGGGAGCTCGGCTTCGCCACGGAGCTGATCCTCAGCGAACTGGTCACCAACGCCCTGCGCCACGGCCGCGCGCCGGTGCGGGTGAGGCTGCTGCACGACCACACGCTGACCTGCGAGGTGTGGGACGGCAGCAGCACCGCCCCGCACCTGCGCTATGCCGCGACCACGGACGAGGGCGGGCGCGGGCTGTTCCTGGTGGCGCAGCTCAGCGAGCACTGGGGCACCCGGTACACCCCCGAGGGCAAGGTCATCTGGGCGGAGCAGGTGCTGCCCGGCCCCTCCTGACGGAAATCTGCACACGGTGTGCGCGAACGGCCCCGACCCTGTTCACCGTGGCGCGAGATGTCGGACATGTCCCGAGCGGTTGCTGCACTTCTGCCCGATATCTCCCCTGCGGACGCCGGGCCCCGCATTTCCGTTACTCGATCTCGCACAGAAGCTGTGACCATTCGGTGAACGAAGCGGCACACGCGCCATTCGGGGAACTCCCGGGCCCGTGAAAGGGCGTCAACGGGATTGGCCCGGCCACCCGTTCGCGTGCTTACATCGTGCCCGCTGCGGCCGTCGTGAGATTGCGGCCGAGTTCCCCCTGCAACCGAAAGGTGCGCATCATGCGTGACAACATCGAGACCCGTGAGATCGACGACACCGAGCTGGACGCCGTCTCCGGCGGTGTCATCAGCGTCTCCGGCGGCCTGGCCGGCGCCGTGACCAGCGACGTCAACGGCGTGGTGGGCCTGGTGGGCTCCCTCGACACCGTTCAGGCCGCGCAGGGTCTCGTCGCGGGCGTCCCCGGCCTGGTCTCGGGCGTCACCGGCGTTTCCGTGAACCTCGGCCGCGCCGGTCTCTGAGCCGATAACGCATGAACCCCGGAGCGTCCCCCACGGCTCCGGGGTTCACGCAATTGCGTCCACGCGGGCGAACGAATGCAGCTGAACGAATGCGGTTGAAGGAATAGTCGTGCAGTTTCGCCAAAAGGCTCTTTCCAAGCTGCAATCGCCGGAAGAACTCGACCTGCCCGTGCGCTTCGCCCGCCCGCAAGGGCGGCTCGTCCTCGCCGTCACGGTCCTGGTCATGGCCGCCGCCGCCTTCTGGGCCGTCACCGGGACCGTCTCCTCCAAGCTGGGCGCACCCGGCATCCTCACCCGCGCCGAGGGCAGTTACGTGCTCCAGAGCCCGGTCGCGGGACAGGTGACCGAGGTCCTCGCCGAGGCGGGCCGGTTGCTGCCCCCCGGCGCACCCCTGCTCACCGTCCGCACGGAGCAGGGCGACCGGCCCGTCCGCGCGGTGACCGGCGGCCGGCTGACGACACTGGTCGCCCGGGTGGGCTCGGTCGTCACCACCGGCGCCGACGTGGCGACCCTGGAACACGTCAAGAACCCGGACGACCCCCTGGTGGCCGTGCTCTACGTGCCCGGCACCGGCGGTGCGTCCATCCCCGTGGGCGCCCCCGTCGACCTCACCGTCCAGTCCGTCCCCCAGCGGCAGTTCGGCGTGCTGCGCGGCCGCGTCACCGCGGTCGGCCGCGCGCCCCAGACGCCCGCGCAGATCAGCGGCTTCCTCGGCGACAAGGCCCTCGCCGAGCAGTTCTCCCGGCAGGGCAACCCGGTCGCGGTCCTGGTGGAGCTGGAGCGCTCCGCCACCACCAAGTCCGGCTACCGGTGGTCCTCCACGGACGGCCCCCCGTACGCCGTCGACTCCACCACCCCGGTCACCGGCGCCGTCCGCCTCGCCGCCCAGCGCCCCGCCGACTGGCTGCTGCCGTGACCGCCCCGCGCAGAGCCGCCCCGAGCCGCTCCCGCCGCAGGCCGGCGCCCGCACCCCGGGCCCGCAAGGCCCCCGGGGGCGCGCCGCGGACCGTGCGCACCCCCACCGTGCTCCAGATGGAGGCCGTGGAGTGCGGGGCCGCCGCCCTGGCCATGGTGCTCGGCCACTACGGCCGCCACGTCCCCCTGGAGGAGCTGCGCATCGGCTGCGGCGTCTCCCGCGACGGCTCCCGCGCCAGCAACCTCCTGAAGGCCGCCCGCGGCTACGGGCTGAAGGCCAAGGGCATGCAGATGGACCTGGCCGCCCTCGCCGAGGTCAAAGCCCCGGCCGTGCTCTTCTGGGAGTTCAACCACTACGTCGTCTACGACGGCACGGGCCGCCGCTTCGGCCGCCGGGGCGTGTACGTCAACGACCCCGCCAAGGGCCGCCGGTTCGTGCCCATGGACGAGTTCGACACCAGCTTCACCGGAGTCGTCCTCACCTTCGAGCCCGGCGAGGACTTCCGCCGCGGCGGGCGCAAGCCGGGGGTGCTGGGCGCCATCCCGGCCCAGCTGCGCGGCACTTCGGGCACCCTGGCCGCCGCCGTCCTCTCCAGCCTCCTGCTGGTGGCCGTGGGGGCCTCGGTGCCCGCCCTCAGCCGCACCTACATCGACATGTTCCTCATCGGCGAGCAGACCTCGCTGCTGGGCGTGCTGTTCGCGGCGATGGCCGTCACCCTGGTGCTCACCGCCGTCCTCACCGCGCTCCAGCAGGCCAACCTGCTGCGCGGACGCATCATCTCCTCCACCCTGAGCAGCGCCCGCTTCCTGCGGCACCTGCTCCGCCTCCCCGTCACCTTCTACTCCCAGCGCAACCCGGCCGACCTGGTCCAGCGCCTGCAGTCCAACGACGCCGTCGCCGAAACCCTCGCCCGGGACCTGGCCGCCGCGGGCGTCGACGCCGTGGTGGTCGTCCTCTACGCCGTGCTGCTGTGGACCTACGACCCGCAGCTCACCGCCGTCGGCGTCGGGGTGGCGCTGCTCAACGTGGTGGCCCTGCGCATCGTGATCCGGCTGCGGGCCACCGGTACGCAGAAGCTGCGCGCCGAGAGCGCCCGGCTGACCAACACCTCCTACAGCGGTCTCCAGCTCATCGAGACGATGAAGGCCACCGGCGGGGAGAACGGCTTCTTCCGCCGCTGGGCCGGGCAGCACGCGGTCACCCTCGACGTCCAGCAGCGGCTCGGGGTGCCCGGCGCGTGGCTGGCGATCGTCGCGCCCGCCCTCGCGGCCCTCAACAGTGCGCTGATCCTCATGATCGGCGGCGTGCGGGCGGTGGAGGGGCACCTGTCCGTCGGCCTGCTCGTCGCCTTCCAGGCCCTGGTGACCAGCTTCACCGCGCCGATCTCGCGGCTGGGCGGCGTCGCCGGGCGGATCCAGGACTTCGCGGCCGACGTCGCCCGCCTCAAGGACGTCGAGAACTTCCCCGTCGACCCGGTCTTCTCCCGGCGCGAGCCCGCCGCCGGCACCCGCCGCCTGAAGGGGCACGTGGAACTGGACAACGTCACCTTCGGCTACAGCCCGCTGGACGCCCCGCTGCTCAAGGACTTCTCGCTGTCGGTCGGCCCCGGGCAGCAGGTCGCGCTCGTCGGCGGCTCCGGCAGCGGCAAGTCCACGGTGTCCCGGCTGATGTCCGGCCTGCACACCCCCTGGCAGGGGGCCATCCGCATCGACGGGATGCGGCTGGAGGACATCCCGCGCAGCGCGCTCGCCGCCTCCGTCTCCTTCGTCGACCAGGACGTCTTCCTCTTCGAGGGTACCGTCCGCGACAACGTCGCGCTGTGGGACCCCTCCGTCCCCGACGAGGCCGTCATCGCCGCCCTCGAGGACGCCGCCGTCCACGACGTGGTCGCCCGCCGCCCGGGCGGCATCCACAGCCGCGTCGAACAGGACGGCCGCAACTTCTCCGGCGGCCAGCGCCAGCGGCTGGAGATCGCCCGGGCCCTGGTGCGCCGCCCCAGCGTCATGGTCCTCGACGAGGTGACCAGCGCCCTGGACGCGGTGACCGAGCAGACCGTCATCGACAACCTGCGCCGCCGCGGCTGCGCCTGCGTGGTCATCGCCCACCGGCTGAGCACCGTGCGCGACAGCGACGAGATCGTCGTCCTCGACCGGGGCACCGTCGTGGAACGCGGCCGGCACGAGCACCTGGCGGCCGCGCGGGGCCCGTACGCGGCCCTGGTCAAGGAGCACTGAAGTGACGTACGCGCACCGGGCCGTGCCGCCCGCCGCCCCGGGTACCCCGTACGCACAGGGCACCCCGTACGCCCCCGGCACCCCGTATGCACAGGGCACCCCCTCCGCCCCGTACGCCCCGCACCCCCAGGGCGGCACCCCGTACCCCGCGACCGGCCCGGGCGCGCCCTACGACCCCGTCGTCGCGGCCCTGGGCGGGCTGGGCTCGCCGGTCGACTGCACGGGCCTGCGCAGCCTGTCCCTCGAGGGCCCGCTCGTCCTGTGGCTCGTCGTCCAGGGCGAGCTGGACCTGTTCGCCGTCGACGCGGCGCGGGCCGGGCACTGGCACTTCCTGGGCCGGCTGGAGGCCGGCACCCTGCTCCAGGGGCCGGTCGACGGGCCCGAGCACACCCTGGTCGCCCGCCCCCTGCAAGGGTGCCTGCTGCGCCGCGTCGAGCTGCGCGAACTGCCCGTCACGGACCACGGCGCGCCCTCCGCGCACGGCTGGACCGACCAGGGGGAGTACGGCGCCCCCGCCGCGCACCCCAGCCCGCTCGAGGACGCCTTCGCGCGCGGCATCGGCCGCGGCCTGCGCGTGCTCTACCAGGCGCCGCTGGACGGCCGCGCCGGCTCCGGGCCGGGCGCGGCCGACGACGACATCCTGTGGATGCACGTCACCCCGGGCGGCGTGCGGTACGGCGCCGTGTACGAGCAGGGCGCGGCCGGCACCCTCCTCCTCGACCCGGCGATGTGGCAGGGCATGGTCGACCAGCAGTACCGGCTGCTGTACGCCCTCGACCGCTCGATCGAGGAGCTCGAACGCGCCCACGAGGACCGGATGGCGGCGGGCATCGAGGCCGGCCAGGCGGCGCGCACCCAGGCCGACCACACCCTCCTGGCCGCCATCGGCGGCCCCGGCGGCAGGTCCGGGCACCGGGGCGCGAGCGCCGACGCCACCCTTGCCGTGTGCCGCCTGGTGGCCGGCGAGGCCCGCATCACCCTGTCCGAACCCGGCGCGGCGGCCCCCGGTTCCGAGCGCACCGACCCCGTCGAACGCATCGCGCTGGCCTCCCGGGTGCGCACCCGCGTGGTCCGCCTCGGCGGCAGCTGGTGGCGGGAGGACGCCGGCCCCCTGGTGGGCCGGCGGGAGAAGGACGGAGCCCCGGTCGCCCTGCTGTGGCGGCGCGGCCGCTACGAGGCCGTCGACCCCGCCGCCGGCACGCGCGAGCGGCTCGACGGCCGGGGCGCGGCCGCCCTCGAACCCCGCGCCGTCATGTTCTACCGCCCGCTGCCCGAGGGGCGGCCGCGCCTGGCCGCCCTGCTCCGCTTCAGCCTGCGCGGCACCGGGCCGGAGCTGCGCCGCCTGGCGCTGGGCGGACTGGTCGCCGTGCTCCTGGGCGCGCTGGTGCCCGTCGCCACCGGCCGGGTGCTCGGTCGCTACGTCCCACAGGGCGAGACCGGCCTCATCGTGCAGACGGCGCTGGCCCTCGTCGCGACGGCCGTGGTCGCGGCCGCCTTCATGCTGCTGCAGAACCTGTCCGTCCTGCGCCTGGAGGGCCGCGTCGAGGCCACCTTGCAGCCGGCCGTGTGGGACCGGCTGCTGCGCCTGCCGGCCACCTTCTTCACCGGCCGCTCCACCGGCGAACTGGCCGGAGCGGCCATGGGCATCAGCGCCATCCGCGGCCTGCTCTCCGGGACCGGCTCGGTCTGCGTACAGGCCCTCGCGGTCGCCGCGATGAACCTGGTCCTGCTGCTCGTCTACAGCGTGCCCCTGGCGATGGCGGCGCTGGCCATGCTCGTCGTCGTGGCGGCGGTCTTCCTGGGCCTCGGGCTGTGGCAGCTGCGCTACCAGCGGCGGCTGATCGAGCTGGGCAACCGGCTGGGCAACCAGGCCTACCAGACCCTGCGCGGGCTGCCCAAGCTGCGCGTCGCCGCGGCCGAGAGCTTCGCCTACGCCGCCTGGGCCCGGGAGTTCGCCCGTACCCGCGAGCTGCACCAGCGCATCGGCCGGGTGCAGAACGTGACCACCGTGCTGGGCGCGGTGTACCTGCCGCTGTGCACGCTGGTGATGTTCGCGCTGCTGGCCGGACCGGCGCGCGGAAGCATGTCCGCCGCCGAGTTCCTCACCTTCAGCACCGCCCTGACCATGCTGATGTCCTCGGTCACGCAGCTGACCGGGGCCCTGATCTCGGTCGCCGCGGTGCTGCCGATGTTCGAGCAGGTCAAGCCGCTGCTCGAGGCGGCTCCCGAGGCGGGCCGGGCCGGCGTCGCGCCGGGGGAGCTGACCGGCGCCCTCGAAGCCAAGAACCTGTCCTTCCGCTACACCGAGGACGGCCCGCTCGTCCTCGACGGCGTCGACTTCCGGGTGCGGCCGGGGGAGTTCGTCGCGATCGTCGGGGCCAGCGGCTGCGGCAAGTCCACCCTGCTGCGGCTGCTCATCGGCTTCGACAAGCCCGCCTCCGGAAGCGTCCTGTACGACGGCCAGGACCTGGCGGCACTCGATCCGGCGGCCGTGCGCCGCCAGTGCGGCGTCGTCCTGCAGAACGCGCAGCCGTTCACCGGCTCGATCCTCGACTGCATCAGCGGCGCCGAGGCGTTCACCCTCGAAGAGGCGTGGGAGGCCGCCGCGATGGCGGGACTGGCCGAGGACATCAAGGCCATGCCGATGGGCATGCACACCATGCTCTCCGACGGGGGCGGCACCGTCTCGGGCGGCCAGCGCCAGCGGCTGATGATCGCCCAGGCCCTCATCCGCAAGCCGCGCGTGCTGTTCTTCGACGAGGCCACCAGCGCGCTGGACAACGAGGCGCAGCGGGTGGTCATCGAATCCACCCGCGCCCTGCGCGCCACCCGCGTGGTGATCGCCCACCGGCTGTCCACGGTCATGGACGCCGACCGCGTGATCGCCATGGCGGACGGCCGCGTCGTCCAGCAGGGCCCGCCCGCCGAACTCCTCGCCGACGCGACGGGCCTGTTCCACGAGCTGGTCCGCCGCCAGCTCGGCTGACCCGTCGCCGGCCGGCGACGTCTCGGCCACACTCGAGGCTTCAACGCGAAAACTCTCGATGACGCACTAGAATGGCAGGTTGTTCGGCGCCGGACCGGAACAACCCGGGCAATCCCGGACTCCGCCGGCGACCCGGGACGCATGTTCCGGGCACGAGACGCGAGGGCCGATGGCAGCCACACCAGAGCGCGGTGACAGCACTCTGCTCGACGACGGGGCAGTGCTCGACGGAGAAGCGCTCGAGGAGTCCGGCAAATCAGCCCGGTTCTCCGCGGGGCCCGCGGCCCCGGCGCGCACCCTCGTGGACATCCTCGACGCCTCCGTACGGGCGTACCCCGACGAGCCCGCGCTGGACGACGGCACCGACCAGCTGACCTACCGGGCGCTGGCCGCCGAGGTGGAGCGCAGGCGGCGGGCCCTCGCGGCCGCCGGAGTGCGGCTCGGCGACCGGGTCGGCGTCCGCGTGCCGTCCGGGACCAACGAGCTGTACGTGGCCATCCTCGCCGTCCTCGCCGCGGGCGCCGCCTACGTGCCGGTCGACGCCGAGGACCCGGACGAACGGGCCGAGCTGGTCTTCGGCGAGGCCGGGGTGCGGGCGGTGCTGGGCGCCGGACAGCGCATCGACACCACCGGAGCTGGAGCCGAAGCCGGAGCCGGAGCCGAAGCCGGAGCCGAAGCCGGACCCCGGGGCGCGACCGGATCCGGTGGCCTCGCCGGATCCCACGCCGCCGCCGGGGGCGCCGCAGCTCCCGCCGCCCGCCCCGGCCCCGAGCACGACGCGTGGATCATCTTCACCTCAGGCTCCACCGGCAAGCCCAAGGGCGTCGCCGTCAGCCACCGCAGCGCCGCCGCCTTCGTGGACGCCGAGGCCGCGCTCTTCCTCGCCGAAGAGCCGATCGGCCCCGGCGACCGGGTCATGGCCGGCCTCTCCGTCGCCTTCGACGCCTCCTGCGAGGAGATGTGGCTGGCCTGGCGCTACGGCGCCTGCCTCGTCCCCGTCCCCCGCTCCCAGGTGCGCAGCGGCGCCGACCTCGGCCCCTGGCTGGTGGAACAGGAGATCACCGTGGTCTCCACGGTGCCGACGCTGGCCGCGCTCTGGGAGCCCGAGGCCCTGAACGAGGTCCGGCTGCTGATCTTCGGCGGCGAGGCCTGCCCGCCCGAGCTGACGCAGCGCCTGGTCACCGAGGGCCGCGAGGTCTGGAACACCTACGGGCCCACCGAGGCCACCGTCGTCGCCTGCGCCTCCCTGCTGACCGGTGAGGAACCGATCCGCATCGGCCTCCCGCTGGCCGGCTGGGAACTGGCCGTGGTCGACGAGTCCGGCGAGCCGGTGCCGATGGGCGGCAGCGGCCAGCTCGTCATCGGCGGCGTCGGCCTCGCCCGCTACCTCGACCCCGAGAAGGACGCCGAGAAGTACGCCCCGCTGCAATCCCTCGGCTGGCAGCGCGCCTACCGCAGCGGCGACCTCGTCCGCGCCGAACCGGAAGGGCTCGTCTTCCTCGGCCGGGGCGACGAGCAGATCAAGCTCGGCGGCCGCCGCATCGAGCTGGGCGAGGTCGACGCCGCGCTCCAGGCCCTGCCCCGCGTGGCCGGCGCCGCCGCCGCCGTCCGCACCGCCCGGAGCGGCAACCAGCTGCTCGTCGGCTACCTGGTCACCCAGGAGGGCTGGGACCAGGCGGCCGCCGTGGAGCGGCTGCGCGCCGAACTGCCCGCCGCCCTCGTACCGCTGCTCGCGCCCGTCGGGGAGCTGCCCACCCGCACCTCCGGCAAGGTCGACCGCGACGCGCTGCCCTGGCCCCTGCCCGACCTGGAGACCGCCGGCCCCGCCGAGCAGCTGTACGGCACCGAGGCCTGGCTCGCCGAGCAGTGGACCGAGACCCTCGGGGTGAGCGTCACCGGCGCCGCCGACGACTTCTTCGCCATCGGCGGCAACAGCCTCGCCGCGGCCCAGCTCACCACCCGGCTGCGCGCCCGCTACCCGAGCGCGGCCGTCCTCGACATCTACCAGCAGCCCACCTTGCGCAAGCTCGCCCGGCGGCTGGAGAAGTCCGTCCAGGACGACGGCGCGGCCCGCACCATCGCGCCGGTCCCGCTCCGCGCCAAGGTGATCCAGTCGCTCCTGCTGCTGCCCCTGTTCACCCTGGTCGGCCTGCGCTGGACGGTGGCGCTGCTGGCCCTCGGCAACGTCCTGCACCTGTTCGGGCCCTACCCGTGGGCGCCCACCGCCTCCTGGTGGCTCGTCGCGGCCGGCGCGGCGCTCCTCTTCAGCCCGCCCGGCCGCCTCGCCATCGCGGCGGGCGGCGCCCGCCTGCTGCTGCGCGGGGTCAGGGCAGGGCGCCATCCGCGCGGCGGGAGCGTCCACCTCAGGCTGTGGACGGCGGAGCGGCTGGCCGAGTACTCCGGCGCGACCTCCCTCACGGGCTCCTGGCTGGAGCGCTACGGCCGCGCCCTCGGCGCCAAGATCGGACCCGAGGTGGACCTGCACTCGCTGCCGCCGGTCACCGGCATGCTCAAGCTCGGCCGCGGCTGCGCCGTGGAGTCCGAGGTGGACCTCTCCGGCCACTGGCTGGACGGGGACCGGCTCGAGATCGGCCCGGTCAAGGTCGGTGCGGGCGCCGTCGTCGGCACCCGCAGCATCCTCTTCCCCGGCGCGCGGGTCGGCAAGCGGGCCGAGGTGGCCCCCGGCTCCGCCGTCGTCGGACAGATCCCCACCGGGCAGCGCTGGGCCGGGGCGCCCGCCGGCAAACTCGGCAAGGCCAAGCGGAACTGGCCCAAGGAGCGCCCGCCGCGCGGGGTCCACTGGCGCGTCATGTACGGGGTGACCGGCTTCTGCCTCACCGCCCTGCCGGTGCTCGCCACCCTGCCCGCCCTGCTGGTCGTCAGCCGGTTCGTCCCCGCCGGCGCCGGGCTCGCCCAGGCACTGGCCGGAGCGCTGCTCGCGGTGGTGCCCGGGGCGCTCGCGTTCGGCTTCACGTACGCGCTGCTCCTGCTGGTCTGCGTACGCCTGCTCAGCCTCGGCCTGCGCACGGGCAACCACCCGACGCACAGCAGGGTCGGCTGGCAGGCCTGGACCGTCACCCAGCTGATGGACCTCTCCCGCGAGACCCTCTTCCCGCTGTACGCCGGACTGATCACGCCGGTGTGGCTGCGGCTGCTCGGCATGAAGATCGGCCGGGGCGCGGAGGTGTCCACCGTCCTCGCGCTGCCGAGCCTCACCACCGTCGGGGAGGGCGCGTTCCTCGCCGACGACACCCTGACCGCCCCCTTCGAACTGGGCGGCGGCTGGGTGCGGATCGGACACTCCGAGATCGGCCGCCGGGCCTTCCTCGGCAACTCCGGCATGACCGCGCCGGGCCGTACCGTCCCGGACGACGGGCTGGTCGGCGTGCTGTCCGCCACCCCGAAGAAGGCCAAGAAGGGCAGCTCCTACCTGGGCCTGCCGCCGGTGAAGCTGCCGCGGTCCGCCGCCGGCGCGGACCAGAGCCGGACCTACGACCCGCCCGCGCGGCTGCTGTGGGCGCGGGGCCTCGTGGAGCTGTGCCGGCTCGCTCCCGTCTTCTGCTCGGCGGCGCTGGCCGTCCTGACGGTGGCCGCGCTCTGCGCGCTGGCCGCGGCGGGCGGTCCCGGGATCTGGGGGACCGCCCTGCTGTCCGGAGCGGTCCTGCTCGCCGCCGGCGTGGCCGCGTGCGCGGTCTCGATCGCCGCGAAGTGGCTGCTGGTGGGCCGCCACCGGACCGGCGAGCACCCGCTGTGGAGCGGCTTCGTGTGGCGCAACGAACTGGCCGACACCTTCGTCGAGGTACTGGCCGTGCCGTGGCTGGCCGGATCGGTGCCCGGCACCCCGGTGCTGGCCCTGTGGCTGCGCGCGCTGGGGGCCCGGGTCGGCCGCGGCGTGTGGTGCGAGAGCTACTGGCTGCCCGAAACGGACCTGGTGGAGCTGGGTGACGCGGTCAGCGTGAACCGCGGCTGTGTGTTGCAGACACACCTCTTCCACGACCGGATCTTGAGGACGGATACTGTGGTCCTCCGTGAGGGCGCCACCCTGGGCCCGGGCGGAATCGTCCTGCCCGGGAGCACGGTCGGAGCCCGCAGCACCCTGGGTCCCGCCTCCCTCGTGATGGCCGGGGAATCCGTGCCCGCCGACTCCCGCTGGCTGGGCAATCCGATCGAGGCGTGGCGGTCCTGACAGGGCCAGAACGGAAGCGGCAGTGAACGGCCAGCAGACAGCGGCAGCGGACCCGTACTTTCCGGCCAACGGCGACTCCCGTTACCGCGTGCACCGGTACGAACTCGCTCTGGACTACCGTCCCGGCCCCAACCGGCTGGCCGGGACGGCCCGGCTCAGTGCGATCGCCGGGCGGGCGCCGCTCTCCGAGTTCCAGCTGAACCTGGCCGAGTTCAAGATAGGCCGGCTCCTCGTCAACGGCCGGGCCCCGCACTACACGCACCGCGGCGGCAGGCTCCGCGTCCGTCCGGCCAAGCCGCTGCCGGCCGGCGCCGCCTTCACGGTGGAGGTGCACTGGGCGGGCAACCCCAAGCCGGTGCGCAGCCCCTGGGGCGGCCTCGGCTGGGAGGAACTGACCGACGGGGCGCTGGTGGCCAGCCAGCCCGTCGGCGCGCCCTCCTGGTACCCGTGCAACGACCGGCCCGCGGACAAGGCCTCGTACCACATCTCGGTCAACACCCCCTCGGCGTACACGGTGGTCGCCGGGGGCCGCCTGCTCACCCGCACCACGAAGGCCAGCACGACCACCTGGGTGTACGAGCAGTCCGCGCCGACCCCCAGCTACCTGGTCGGCCTGTCCATCGGCATGTACCAGACGGTGCTGCTCGGCGACCCCGGGCTCGGCGGCGTCCCGCAGAGCGCCCACGTGCCGGCGCACCTGCTGCCCGAGTTCTCCCGCGACTTCGCCCGGCAGCCCGCCATGATGCGGCTGTTCCAGGAGCTGTTCGGGCCCTACCCCTTCGGCGAGTACGCGGTGGTCGTCGCCGACGAGGAACTGGACGTCCCGGTGGAGGCCCAGGGCCTGTCCCTGTTCGGCGTCAACCACGTGGACGGCGCCCGGGGGTCGGAGCGCCTCGTCGCCCACGAGCTGGCGCACCAGTGGTTCGGCAACAGCGTGACCATCGCCGACTGGCGGCACATCTGGCTGAACGAGGGCTTCGCGAAGTACGCGGAATGGCTCTGGTCGGAGCGCTCCGGCGGCCGCAGCGCGCACGAGCTGGCCGCCGGAGCGCACCGGCTGCTGGCCTCGCAGCCGCAGGACCTGCGGCTGGCCGACCCCGGCCGCAAGCTGATGTTCGACGACCGGCTGTACCAGCGCGGCGGCCTCGCCGTGCACGCGGTGCGCCGGGCCCTCGGCGACGCCGCGTTCTTCCGCATGCTGCGCGACTGGGCCGGCGTGCACCGCCACGGAGTGGTGACCACGGCCGTCTTCACCACGCACGTGGCGCGCTACGCGGCGGAGCCGCTGGACGACCTGCTCGCGGCCTGGCTGTACGAGCCGGCCCTGCCGCCGATGCCGATGCCGCCGCCGCCCCCGATGCCGCCGACCCTGCGGTAGGGGCGGCGGGGGCCTGCCGCGTACCCCCCCACGTGTGCCTGTCGCGGATGACGTGGAGGTGCCCCCCGCCCGGGGCTGTCGGCCGGGGGCGGGGGCAGTGGGTGACGGCTGTCGTGCGCGGGCGGATCAGCCGAGGGCGGGCGTCCGCCGCTGCTCGGGGGCGTCCGAGCCGTCGGTGCCCGCCGTGCCCGCCGTGCCCGCCGTGCCCGCCGTGCCCGCCGTGCCCGCCGTATCGGCCCCGGCCGTCCGGCCGGCCAGGAGCCGCTGCGCCAGCACGCCGAAGACGATCGCGAAGACCGTCCAGAGCACGACCTGCACGGCCAGCGAGGCGACCCGGAACTCCCACAACAGGGCTGCGGGGAAACCGGGCTTGACCGCGTCGTCGTTGTCCGGCAGGAACGCGAAGGCGAGGCCGGTGGCGAGGAGGAAGCCCGCGCCGGCGGCCAGGCTCGCGTTCCAGTTGCCCAGGCGCGGCGCCAGGCGGCGGCCCGCGATGACCGCGCCGACGCCGAGGAGCACGCTGAGCAGGATCATCAGGAAGAACAGCGTGGTGCGCTGCCCGATCGTGTCCGGGTTGCCGACCGCCGGGGGAGTGGCCGGGTACTTCAGGAACGGCACCAGGTAGACGGTGGCGAAGGCCGCCCCCGCGGTGAGGGCGGCCGTGGCCCGCGGGCTGAACCGGCCCACGCGCCCCAGGGCGAAGGCGAACGCCAGGGAGGCGATGCCGCCCAGGGCCACCCCGTAGACGAGGACACCGGTGGCCAGCCCGACGGTGGACTGCACCGGCCGGCTGACCAGCTCCTCCTCTTCCTCCTCCGCGACGGCACCGGCGCCGTGCCCGGCGTGGGCGCCCGCCGCGTCCTGCGCGGCCTGCGCCTCCTCCACCGCGATCGAGCCGTTGACGGGAGGCTCGCCCACGGCATAGGCGACGGCGAAGGCGAAGAGCCCGGCGATCAGGCCCGCGAGCATGCCGCGGACCAGCAGACCTCTGACGGTCGAGGCGTACATGTGCGTGCCTCTCAGTGGCAGGGGAAGCCGAGCAGGTGACGGCCGTCGTGCACCCATTCGTGCACTCCGGCACCGGAGAACACGGAGGTGGCGCCCTGTTCGGCGCCGACGAAGTACAGGGCGACGAGCATCAGCAGGCCGACGAAGAGCGCCCAGGGCAGTACCGCGCGCACGGGCAGCGGGGTCGGCAGGGAGCCGGAAGGGGTGGGTATGGCGGGGGAGACGACAGCCTCGGCCATGGTGGAACCTCCTCGGGGAACACGCGTCCCATACGGTGGTGCAGGACGACGGTCCGCGGGTCTGACTCGCCGCGGCGCACTCCCCGAGGGGATGCACGCCGCAGCACACAGTGGCGCGACCATGCCGGATTCACACCGGACTTCCGTCTCGCCGTCGTCACTCTGTGGAAATGTCGCCTGACCGTACCGCGCGCCGCACCCCCCGCCAAGGGCGTGCGACCCGCGTCACGTCCGCACGCCCCCGCGTAGAGTGCCGGACGGAGAACCGCAGACCACAGCGACCGCAGAGGCCCCGATGACCGTCCGGCTGACCCTGATCGCCCCCGCGACGAGCGAAGCCCTGCGGGACTTCCGCTTCGACGACGAGAGCCCCCTCGACCCCGCCGGAACCGCCCGCGCCGAGGCCGCCGCGGCCGCCGTCCCCCGGGCCGCCCGCAGCTACACCTCCCCCTCCCTGCGCTGCCGCCAGACCGCCTCCGCGCTCGGCCTCCGGCCGGAACCCGCGCCCGCCCTGGCCGGCTGCGACACGGGGCGCTGGCGCGGCCTGACCCTGGACGCCGTCGCGGCTGGCGAACAGGAGGCCGTCGCCGCCTGGATGTCGGACCCGGCGGCCGCGCCGCACGGCGGGGAATCGCTGCGCGACGTACGCATCCGGGTCGGCAGCTGGCTCGACACGCTCCCCGACCCGACCGGCCCCCTCACGGCCGTCGCGGAACCGGACGTCATCCGGGCGGCGGTGGTCCACGCGCTCGGGGCACCGGACGAGGCGTTCTGGCGCGTGGACGTACGCCCCCTGACCGCGGTCCACCTCTCCGGCCGCGCCCACCGCTGGAACCTCCGCATCGGAAGCCCCCTGGACCAGGGCGCGGCGGACGGCCCTTGACCCGAGGGCCCCGGCAGCACGAAGGGGCGCCGCCCCGTGGTCTCCCACGCGGACGGCGCCCCCTCTCAGCGGGCGCCGGCACCGGCCGGCTCACTGCGGAGCAAGACATACTGCTCTGACCAGGCAGTTCTGACGTCCAACCGGACAAGAAGGACACAACTCCCGCTGTGGTGACGCCTTCACGCCATGGCTCGGTTTTGATCGGTTCGAGAACGCGGCAGCAGGTCAGCCCGCGAAGCGGGGGACCACCAGGCCGGACTCGTACGCGATGACGACCGCATGGGTCCGGTTCTGCGCCCCGAGCTTGGCCAGTACGTTGCCGACGTGCGTCTTGACCGTCTCCAGGCTCACCGTGAGGGACTGTGAGATTTCCGGGTTGGACAGCCCGGTGGCCATCAGGCGCAGCACCTCCTCCTCCCGGCCGGTCAGCTCGGCCCGCGGCAGGGCGTCGGGGGCGCCCAGCGGGCGGGCGGCGACCATCCGGCCGAGCGCCGCCGGGAAGAGGACCGCTTCGCCCGCGGCCACCACCCGGACCGCCTCGGCGATCCGGGCGACCGGCAGGCGCTTGAGGACGAACCCGCTGGCGCCCGCGCTGAGGGCGGCGGTGACGTAGCCGTCGTTCTCGAAGGTGGTGATCACCACGACCTTCGGCGGGTCGGCGACTTCGGCGAGCAGGTGGCGGGTGGCCTCGATCCCGTTGCGCCGCGGCATCCGTACGTCCATCAGGACCACGTCCGGCCGCAGGCTCAGCGCCCGTTCGACCGCCTCGACGCCGTCGGCGGCCTCGCCGACCACCGCGATCCCCGGCTGCGCGGCGAGCAGCGTGCGCAGGCCGCTGCGGGTCACCTCGTCGTCGTCCGCGATCAGGAGGGTGACGGGGAGTGCCGTTCCCTCGCCGGGGGCGGGGGCGGGGGCGGGGCTGGGGCTGGGGCCGGGGCTGTCCGTATCGGATCCGCCTAGGACACCTGATCCGCTCGCGACGCCGGTTCCGCTTGCGACGCCTGATCCGCTTGCGCCTGACGCGCTCGCGCCGGTTCCGCTTGCGACGCCTGATCCGCTCGCCCTTGACCCGCTCGCGCCGGATCCGCTTGCGCCTGACGCGCTCACGCCGACACCACCCGGGCCGGCAGCCGGACGGCCAGTCGCCAGTGCCCCGTCCCGTCCGGGCCGGCCTGGAGCTCACCGTGCAGCAGCCGGACGCGCTCGGCCAGTCCGGCCAGCCCGTGGCCGGACGTCGGGAAGGCCCCCTGGCCCGGTCCCGGGGACGCCCTGACCCCCGTCCGGTTGACCACGGTGAGGTCCAGCCCGTCCGCCCCGGCCGCCACCCGGACCCCGATCGGGCCGCCCGCACCGTGGCGCAGCGCGTTCGTCAGCCCCTCCTGGAGGATCCGGTACGCCGCCCGGGAGAGCGTCCCCTGCACCCGGTCGGGCTCTCCCGACAGCTCCGGTTCCACCACCGCCCCCGCGTGCCGCAGCCGGTCCAGCAGCTCGGGCAGGTCGGCCAGGGTCCGGGCGGGCGCCGTCCCCGGCTGCTCCTCGCGCAGTACTCCGAGCACGTAGTCCAGGTCCTCCAGCGCGGCCCGCGCCGACTCCTCGATGCTGCGCAGGGCGGCCCGCGCCGCCGCCGGGTCGGTGCGGAGCAGCTCGCCCGCCACCGCCGCCTGGATGGTGGCAGCCGTCAGCGTGTGCCCGATCGAGTCGTGCAACTCGTGGGCGATCCTGTTGCGTTCGGCCAGCAGCAGTTCCCGCTCGGCGGCCAGCGCGAGCCGCTCCGCCGCCGACGGCCCCAGCAGCCGTGGCGCGGACCACCGCAGGACCTTCGTCGCCAGCGCGCAGACGGCCACCGCCAGCAGCAGGCACCCGGCCGCCACCACCCAGCTCCACCCGCCCGACACCCGGGCCGAGGTGCCGTACAGGCTCCATCGCAGCTCGCCGCCGAGCCGGTTCCCCGGCAGGGAGATGCCCAGGAGGAGCAGCAGCCCGCCCGCCAGCGCCCCCGTCCACCCGACGGCCGCGTGCAGCACGAGCCAGAGCGGGGTACGCCAGCGGTCGAGGCCGAGGGGCCCGGCCCGGCGGCCGCCGGCCACCGGATCCGGCAGCGGCACCCGCAGCAGTCGGCGAGCCGACACGACCAGCACCCGCCGTACGGGGCGTGCCAGTCCGGCCACGCCGACCAGGGCCGCCCAGAGCGCCAGAACCAGGGCGACCCGTACGCCCTCGGGACCGGACCGCCAGCCCAGTGACGGCAACAGGGCGAAGGGCAGCAGCGGCAGGCTCGCGAGCGCGCCGCACAAGGCGAACAGCGCACCCGCGTACGTGGAGCCGCGCAGAAGCGGCCGGATTCCCCTGATCATGCCCGCCAGTATTGCCGTGCGCCCGACCGGCGGCCTCCCCCGATCGGGGGAGCGCCATCTCCCGCCTTCCCGCGATGCGGTCGGGGACTTTGGAACCGAGGATCGTGCCCAGACCGACGATTCCCCACGATCCCGCAGGAGTTGTTCCATGCGTACCCAGTCCCGGCAGGCCCTCGGCTCCCCGCCCCCCAGGCACGCAGACCGGTGGCGACGAGCCGCCGTCGCCGTGTCCGCGCCGGCCCTCGCCGCCCTGGCGCTGGCCGGCCTCGCCCTGCCCGGCGCCGCATCCGCAGCCGGGCCGGACCCGGTCCGGCAGAGCCTCGACTCACTGGTGCGGGGCGACGGGATGCCGGCCGCCCTGGCGAGCGTCCAGGACCGCAACGGCCGCACCCGCACCTACACCGCGGGAGTCGGCGACCTGGCCACCGGCGCACCGGTACCCGTCGACGGCCAGGTGCGGATCGGCAGCAACACCAAGACCTTCGTCGCGGTCGTCGTCCTCCAGCTCGTCGCGGAGCGCAGGGTGGACCTGGACGCCCACATCGACACCCACCTGCCCGGCCTCGTCCGCGGGGAGGGGATCGACGGGCGGCGCATCACCGTCCGCCAGCTCCTCCAGCACACCAGCGGACTCCCGAACTACACCGACCACCTCGGGGACGACCTCCGCTCCTACGCGCCCTCCGAACTGCTCGACATCGCCCTCCAGCACCCGGCCGACTTCGCCCCCGGGAAGAGTTGGAAGTACAGCAACACCAACTACGTGGTCGCCGGCCTGCTCGTCCAGAAGATCACCGGCCGCCCCCTCGCCGAGGAGATCGACCGGCGCGTCATCCAGCGCCTCGGGCTGCGCCACACCTACTTCCCGGCCCCCGGTGACGCGACCGTCCGCGAGCCCCACCCCCGCGGCTACCACCGGGCATCGGCGGACGCACCACTGACCGACATCACGGAGATCGACCCCTCCTGGGCCTGGGCGGCAGGCCAGCTGATCTCGACCAACTCCGACCTCGACCGCTTCTTCACCGCACTCCTGACCGGCCGCCTCCTCCCCCCGGCCCAGCTCGCCGAGATGCGCCGCTCCACCATCCCGGCCGAAGCGACCTTCGGCCCCGGCGCCCGCTACGGCCTCGGACTCGTCAGCCGCCCCCTCCCCTGCGGCGGCCTCTCCTGGGGCCACGGCGGCAGCTTCCCGGGCTACGAAACCCGAGGCGGCGCCACCGAAGACGGCCGCGCCGCCCACATCACGGTCACCCGGCAACTCACCACGGACCCGACCCGCAGAAACCTCGAACACACCGTGGACACGGCTCTGTGCCGCTGAACCGGCGGTCTCGTCGTCCCGACGAACACTGCGGTCCGCTGTCCAGCGAAGGTGACATCGGCACGCCAACGAGACTCTGCTGGATCCGACCTCAGTAACGAGCTGACACGGACTACCACGATCGCTTTCGGCCAACGTCACCCGATCGTCGATGCCGCCCGCCGCATCGGCGTACAACTCTGGGGTCCGATGTGCACCGGTGTGGGCGTGATGGGAAGGCGATACGTGCTGTCCGATGAAGTCTGGCGCGACCTGCGCAGTCAAGGCGTGACCAGGAAGTTCCCGGAGCGCAGCGTGATGCTGCGGCAAGGGTCTCCCGGGACACACCTCCTGGCCCTCACCTCCGGGTTGGCCAAAGTGGTGTGCCGAGAGCCCAACGGCGCCAAGACATGGCTCGCGTTCCGGGGGCCGGGGGACCTCCTTGGCGAGGTCTCGGTCTTCAACGGGACTTCACGCACGGCAGACGTTGTCGCGTTGACGCCCTGTGCTGCGGTCGTCCTGGATGCCGCGCGCTTCGTGCGGTTCGTCGATGAGCGCGGATTGGTCATCCATCTGATGCGCCAGGCACTCGCCAGGATGCGCGAGTCAGACCTCCACCGAGGTGAACTGCAGACCTTGCCCTTGGTCGTGCGGCTGGCGCGCATGTTGCTGAGGCTGGCCGTGCTCACCGATCAGATGCCCGAGAGCAACGTCGTTCGGCTGACGGGGCTGAACCAGGAAGAGATCGCGCAGGCGATCGGCGTCACACGCAATGCGGTCATCAGCGGGTTGGGCCAGCTCCGGGCCGTCGGGCTGGTCGAGACGGCGCGGCGGGTGATCGTCATCAGGGATGTGGAAGCCCTACAGCGCTGGGCGGCGACCGACTGAGGAGCACGATGTGTGACCTGGGACACATCCTGTGCGCCCAGTGCTGTGCACTCGGCGGAGCGGCACGGATGGAACCTCGAAGCAGCCCGACCACGGCTGTTGAACGGACCATTCGTGAGGAGATTCCGCATGCCCGTACCCATGCCCCATCCGTATGCCGAAAGCCGACCGCTCCCGCCCTACCGCGCCCTGTTCGCCGTTGACGCAAAGGACTTCACCGGCCTGCCGGCCGCTCAACACGGCCCGGTCAGCCAGCTCATTCCCCAGCTGGTGGAGCAGGCCCTGGAGCGGTCCGGCCTGCACCAGTTGCGCGATGCCCAGCGGTTTCCCGCCAATACGGGGGACGGCGTCGTCTTCGGGTTCGATCCGGTGCACCTGCCCTTCGTGCTCTGGCCCTTCCTGGGTGTTCTGGACGGCGTGCTCGGTTCGTACAACCGGCAGGCCGTCGGCCCGCGGATCAGGCTCCGGGCCAGCATCCACGTCGGCCCGCTGCCTGACGGGGGCGAGCCCGGGGACGGCAACGGCACGGCCCGCAACGACATGCACCGGCTCCTGGACTCGCGTCCGGTCAAGGCGATCCTCGCCGCAGCGAGTGAGGAGGTGACCCACCTCGCGGCCATCGTCTCGGACCGGGTCTACGAGGACGTCGTGCTGGGCGCGTACACGGGGCTCCACCCCGACCGGTGTGTCGAAGTAGCGGCCACCGTCGAAGGCAAGAACTTCGCGCAGCGGGCCTGGCTGTACGTTCCTTCGCCTTCCGGGAACCTCGTGCGGGCTGGCCTCCAGCCGCGTGAGGAAATCCAAGACGCGGGGCCGACGGGGCCTACTGAGGCACAGGGCAAGCGGCCCGGCAAGGACGGCAGCGGAAACTCCCAGCACGTCGGGGAAGGCGCTGCGGTGATGGGCGACATCGGTGGTGACTTCACCTATACCGGGCCCTCGACCACGTACCGCGGAACCAACCAGCACTGGGGCAGCGGAGACAACGTTGCGGGTGACAAGCGGGCCGGCGCCGGAGACCACCAGTGAACGCCGGATCCGGCGCGGCCGCCGAGCCGGACATCCAGCCGGACACCGATCATCCCGATCCGCGGGTTGGATCGGGGTCCGATCAGCAGAGTTCCCTCCGTGAGAGTCGCCAACGTGTGCACAGCGGGGTCGCGTTGATGGGGAACGTGGGAGGCGACCTCAATTTTCTGCATATCGCCGCGTCGAACGACGAGGCCATCGAGGGATTCCTCAAGCCGCGCCTGCGCGAGGGGCCCTATCCGGCGGAAGAGGTGCTCGGCCGGCTCTACGGATTCGTCGAACCGCCGTCGTACGCACGCTGCCGGAAGGCTCTGGACAGCCGGATCGTGCTGCTCAGGGCGAGGGCGGGGACGGGCGTCGGCACGGCGGCGTTCGCCCTTCTCACCGAAAGGCACGGCGAGGGCGGTGTCGTGGGCCTGGACGCGATGGCTGATCTGTCGGCGTGGCGGCCGAAGGCCGGCCGGGGATACCTCCTACAGGGCCTGCCCGCCGCATCCGCCCGAGCGCTCGACGACGTGCGGCTGGCGGGCCTGGCCGAGGCCTTGCGCTGCGCCGGGGCGCACCTGGTCGTCACGATGGCGCAGGAGGTCCGGTTGCCGTCAGACACCAGCCGGTGGGAAGAGGCGCATGCCGCGCCCGGACCGCACGAGGTCGCGGAGAGGCGACTGCGGCTCCTGGGCGCTGAAGGGAGGCTCGGCGGCTCACAACTGGACGCTGCTTTGGCGCACCTGGCCTCCCCCGAGGTCACCGAATACCTCTCGACGCATCCGCTGCCCGGCGACGCCGTCGATCTGTCGGACGGGTTGCGGCAGTCCGTGGAGACGTCGGCACCGATCGGATCCGTGCTCGAGGACCTTCTGACCGGCACCGAGAGCGCCGCCCGGTCCGCGCTCGCTCAGGCTCGACACAGTGCCGACAAGGTCTCCTTGATGGCGGCCATCGCCCTGCTACCGGGACAGGACCGCACGGTGATCGAGCACTTCGCGACGGCAATGCGCCCCTTGCTCAGTGCGCGTGCTGCCAAGACCGGACTGGACGGAGCCCCGGAGGATCGGTGGCCGGACGTCCTCGGCCCCTCGTTCGAGGACCGGCTCGAAGCCATCGGCGCACGCCGGCTGGCACCCTGTAGTTCTCCCGCAGACCGGTACCGCTACCCGGTGCAGCCGATCGTCTTCTCCGGCAGGCACCGCTCGGCGACCCTGCTGCGTCATCTGTGGCTGGACTTCGAAGGCATGCCGGAAGCGTTGTGGGGTGCGCTGGAGCAGCTGCGCCCTCAGCCGGGCCTCCATCTGGCCGCCGGGGTGGCGATCGGCCGGGTGCTCGCACACGCCACCGGCCCCGGCGCCCTGACTCAGCTGCACCCCTTCGCCTCCTCGGACGACCGCTGGCGCCGACGGCTGGTCGCAGTGGCGCTGGGAGAGCTCGTGCAGTACCCCTTGGTTTCCGGTGCGGTCAAGGAGCAGGTGCGCCGATGGAGCCGGTCATCGGTCGTGCTCCGCTGCACGGTCGCCGAGACCTGCGGGGGTAGCTACGGTCTCGCCCGGCCGGCTGCGGCCCTCAAACTTCTGGACAGCGTCCTCGACGGCTCCTCTCCGGAGTTGGACGCGAAGTTGCGCTCCGCCGTCTCCTTCGCGCTGGGCGCCCTCCTCACTGAGCAGGCGAACCACATCGAGGTCCTGGAGGCGGTGACGAGGTGGCTGGAAGCCGGCCGGGGAACACCCCGTCACACGCTGGCGGTGCACCTGATCCACTCCATGGCCCTCTCGACGTTCCCCCAGCCGGGTACACCGGGTGCGGTGCGGATAAGCCTGGCCCGGACTCTGGAGTGTCACCCGGTGCAGGGCTTCGCCCTTGTCGTGCTGGGTCTTGACGATCCAGCCACGTACGAAGCGGTGGCCCAAGGACTTGGGAGGGTCGAAGCCGACTCCGACATGTTCCAGAGGACGGCCTTCGATCACCTGTTGAGCGAGCTCTCCCGTACCGCTCGCCACCGTCGGGGAGTCATGCGATTTCTACTAGGGCGCCACCGAGATCACACGAACACATCGCGAAGGAGGAGTGCGTCATGAGCAGGCCACTGTTTGCGTCGGTCAGGTCTTCACCGGTTCGACAGCTGCTGCGGCAACGCTTCGGGCCGTCTTCAGATCGCGCGCTCGTCTTTCTTTCGGATCGGGAGGCGGACTGCCTTGAGCCGGCCCGAGGCAGAGACATCTGGGGGTACCCCCGACCGTCGATCGGGGCGGCCTTTCGGCGGGAGTTCGACGCGATCGGGTGGGTCTCGCTGTCGGAACGCCGGACCGTGGTGGAGGTGCCACGCCGGGGCCCTGCGACATCAGCCCCTTCGCGTGCACGCTACGAGGTCGCCTGGAACGTAAGCAACCCGGTGGTCGCAGCGCGCAGCGGCCTCACGGAGGACACCGCGCGCCGGCTGATCGATCAGGCCATCCGTGGAAGTGCTGGGCTGCCTGGTGCTTTTGATCCCCTTCGACAGCCGCCGATCCTGCACGGGACCGCTCAGGTCGAGCCCCCCGGTCAGCCGCAGAGCATCGACGGGACGGGCCTGACCTACTGGTTCCTCGACCCTCCGGCCGGCCTTCTACCGGCTTCAAGCCCTCCTGGCGAACTCCTCCTTCCGCCGGGCTTCGGCGAGGCCCACCGCGAGGCGTACCGCTTCTACCGCGAGGTGGTTGCCGGTGGGCCGGTCGGTCTCGCGGCGCTCTGGCTGCTTCACCATCCCGACCAAGCCAGGGAGGTGCTCGACTGGACGGTCGCACACGGAGACCTGCTCACTGAGCGGGACGGATGGGAGCGGACGCTCGCGGCAACGCTTCAGGGACTGACGAAAGAGGACCGGGGCTTCGTCGGGGTGAACCTGGCGGGTCTCCTCAGCGAAGTCGGCGTACCCCAGGGCGACGAGGTCCTGCGCAGAATCGGCGGCGCGGGTGTACCGAACAGCGGCATGAACGGGTTCCACGGAGGTGCTCCGTGATGCGGGTTCTGCCCTCTCGTCCCGCCCAGTTGAGAATCGGGGCCGACCACCGTGCCGCGGACTCGGACCACGTGGTGGTTCTGTCGCGAGAACTCATAGCGCAGAACTATTTGGAAATCGGCCGGGCTGACGGCAAGGCAGCCATTCTTCTGGCTACAGGAGGAACGCTCTTCGGACTCCTCGTCGTACGGCGTCCCCTCGATGCCGTGTGGGCCGTGTCCTTGTGGTGGGCGGCAGCGGCCACCACGACCGGGGCTTTGGTCTTTCTGCTCCTGGCTCTCGCACCGCGCCGTGGGGCACGGGCCGGCGAGAGGCATGGCCTCCTCGCCTACTACGAAGACGTGGTGCGTGCGGAGACGCGCGCCGATTTGTCGGCCGGGCTCAGGCGGGACGGCTCAGATCCCCAGCCCCGGCTACTGCGCGCGCTGAGGGAGACCAGCAGGATCGCCCGAGCCAAGAACCGCTGTGTGCGGTATGCCATTGTCATGCTTCTGCTAGCGATCACCGCGGCGTTCCTGGCGCTTGCGCTCGGTCGCTGACCGGTGATGCGCGGCCATCGCAGTGGCGAGCGCGGCGGGAAACTGTCGGTCATCGGTGGGCTTCACGGGGACAGGCTCACCAGGGGGTCGGACAAGGGCGGTCTACCAGCAAGGTCCAAGGTCGTTCAGGCATTCGCAATAGTTGAGTTGATCAACGGTATCGATGTGCCCCGGCTACAGCCAGTCGCGCTTCTTGAAGATGACGTACAGGCTCACGCAGACCACGGCCATCAGCAGGATCGCGAAGGGGTAGCCGCCTGCCCACTTGAGCTCCGGCATGTCCTCGAAGTTCATGCCGTAGATCGTGCCGACCAGGGTGGGGGCGAAGAGGATGGCGGCCCAGGAGGAGATCTTCTTGATCTCCTCGTTCTGTTCGAAGCCCGCCTCGGCCAGTGCGCGCATTTCGGCGTTCTGTTGTTGGGAGACCAGGGTGGCGTTGACCGTCAGGATTTCCGTGAGGGCCTGGCGGAAGCCGTCCACTCGTTCGCTCGTGTGCGTGACGTGGTCGGCCACGTCACGGAGGTAGCGCTGGAGTTCCTCGTCCGTGCCGTACTTGGCGAAGCCCGCCATCAGGCCGTGGAGCATGCCGACCAGGGGGCGGGTGGCGCGTTGGAACTCGACCATTTCGCGGGAGAGTTCGTAGATGCGGCGGGAGACCGCAGGGTCGCCGCGGAAGACCTCCGTCTCGATCTCGTCGATGTCCGTCTGGACGCCCTCGACGACCGGGGCGTAGCCGTCGACCACCGCGTCGAGGATGGCGTACAGGGCGGCCTCGGGGCCCAGGGAGAGGAGTTCGGGGGTCTGCTCCATGCGGTGGCGGACCGTGGAAAGGTCCGGGGCTCCGCCGTGCCGGACCGTGATCAAGAAGTCCGGGCCGACGAAGATGTGGAGTTCGCCGAACTCCACCTCCTCCTGGGCGTCGAGGTAGCGGGCCGCGCGCAGGACCACGAAGAGGGTGTCGCCGTAGCGCTCCAGCTTGGGGCGCTGGTGGGCTTCCAGGGCGTCTTCCACGGCCAGTTCGTGGAGGTTGAACTCGGCGGCAAGGGAGTGGAGTTCGGGCTCGGTCGGGCGGTGCAGGCCGATCCAGGCCATCCCGTCGGGCTCCTCGCGCAGCTGTCGGAAGGTGTCCGCGAGGGTGGCGGGGGAAGCGACGCGGCGGCCGTCGCGGTAGACGGCCGAGTCGATCACGCTGCGGTGGTTCGGGGGTGTGGCGGACGGCGCCGCCGGTTGCGCGGAGGCCGGGGGCCCCGCCGGGGGTGCGGCGGGCGGGGAGGCGGGCCGGCGCCACCCCGCGCGCTTCGCGGCGGGCGGAGGCGAGGGGCGGCGGTCTGGGCGCTCCGACATCGCAGGTCAGCTCCCGGTCGAACGTCTGTTTACGGGCAAGATGCAGGATATACGGGCGTTCTGTCCCGGGCCCGCGCCCACCCGTCCGTAGGGTCGCGCAGCGTCGCGCCCGCCCGTACGCCCGCGACGCCGCCTGGCCGCGCACCGGTGCGGGCGAGCGGGCGGGCGGGCGTGACGAGTTGAGGACAGTGGGTGTCCGCAAGCGGGGCTAGTTTGCTGTCATGGCCTCCAGGACACCGCACCCCGTGCTCGACGACCGCGCCCTCAACCGTGCCACGCTCGCCCGTCAGCTCCTGCTGACCCGCGCCGAGATGTCCGCGCGGGACGCCGTCGGCCACCTCCTCGGGCTCCAGGCGCAGAACGTGAAGCCCCCCTACTTCCAGCTCCACGCCCGCCTCGCCGGCTTCCGGCCCGCCGAGCTGGCCGGGCTGATGGAGTCGCGGGAGGTGGTCCGGATGGTCACCATGCGGTCGACGATCCACACGCACACCGCCGACGACGCCCTATCCCTGCGGCCCCTGGTCCAGCCCGCCCGCGACCGCGAGGTGAACCACTTCCGCAAGGGGCTCGTCGGGGTGGACCTGGACCGGCTCGCCGAGCTCGCCCGCGCCTTCGTCGAGGCCGCACCGCGCACCATGGCGGAGCTGCGCGAAGAGCTGCTCCGGGAATGGCCCGAAGCCGACCCGCAGTCCCTGTCCGTCGCCGCCCGCTGCCGGCTCCCGCTGGTCCAGGTCACTCCCAGGGGGGTGTGGGGGCGCAGCGGCCAGGTGCGGCTCACCACCGTGGAGCACTGGCTCGGGCGGCCCGCCGGCACCGCGCAGCCCCTCGACGACGTCGTCCTGCGCTACCTCGCCGCCTTCGGCCCCGCCTCCGTGAAGGACATGCAGGTGTGGGCCGGCCTGACCCGGCTGCGCGAGGCCTTCGAGCGGCTGCGCCCCGGCCTCGTCGTCTTCCGCGACGGGAACGGCGTGGAGCTCTTCGACCTGCGCGACGCGCCCCGGCCGGACGCGGACACCCCGGCCCCGCCCCGCTTCCTCCCCGAATTCGACAACCTGCTGCTCTCGCACGCCGACCGCACCCGCGTGGTCGCCCCCGAGATCAAGGGCCGCACCTGGACGGGCAACCAGGCCCACTGCACCCTGCTCGTCGACGGCTTCCTCGCCGGCCTCTGGAAGCAGGACGGGAACACCCTCACCGTGCAGCTCTTCGGGCAGGCCTCCGCGGCGCGGAAGGAGGAGATCGCCGCCGAGGGGGAGCGCATGCTCACCGCGATGGCCGGCGGTACCGGGCCGGCGGCCGGCGACGCCCCGGCCGAGCCCGCCGAGGACCCGGGCAAGGTCTCCGTACGCTTCGCGTCAATCCACGGCTGACGCGGCGCTAGTGCTGCGGGCACCCCGCGCGGCACGATGCCTGGCATGACGAGCGAGATCTGCCCGAACGCCGACATCAGCCGGAACCCCGGGATCAGCCCGAGCGCCGACATCCGCCCGAACACCGAGACGAGCCCGAACACCGAGACGAGCCCGAACACCGAGCCCGGCGCCGCCGCCCGGTTCCTGGCCGCGCGGGACTTCCTGCTGGAGCGCCGCGGCGACTACGAGGGTGCCCGCGCCGGATTCAGCTGGCCCCGCCCCCACCGGTTCAACTGGGCGCTGGACTGGTTCGACCACATCGCCGCCGGGAACACCGCCGACGCCCTGCGCATCGTCGAGGAGGACGGCAGCAGCCGGTCCCTCTCCTTCCAGGAGCTGTCCGCGCGGTCCGACGCGGCCGCCGCCTGGCTGCGCGAGCAGGGCGTCGCGGCCGGCGACCGGGTCCTGGTCATGCTCGGCAACCAGCGCGAGCTGTGGGAGGTCATGCTCGGCGCGATGAAACTGCGCGCCGTCGTCATCCCGGCCACCCCGCTGCTCGGCCCGGCCGACCTCCGCGACCGCATCGAGCGCGGTCACGTACGGCACGTCATCACCAGGGCCGCGGACACCGCCAAGTTCGACGACGTACCGGGCACCTACACCCGGATCGCCGCCGGAGCCGAGGTCCCCGCCGGCTGGCGGCGGCTGGCCGGCATGGACGATGCCCCGTACAGCGCCCCGGGCGCCTTCACGCCCGACGGCGAGACCCTCGCCACCGACCCGCTGATGCTGTACTTCACCTCCGGCACCACGGCCCGCCCCAAGCTCGTGGAGCACACGCACGCCTCGTACCCCATCGGGCACCTCTCCACCATGTACTGGCTCGGGCTGCGCCCCGGCGACGTCCACCTCAACATCGCCTCGCCCGGCTGGGCCAAGCACGCCTGGTCCAACCTCTTCGCCCCCTGGAACGCCGGGGCCACCGTGTTCGTGCACAACTACACCCGCTTCGACGCGGAGCGGCTGATGGACGAGATGGACCGGCACGGCGTGACCACCTTCTGCGCCCCGCCCACCGTGTGGCGGATGCTCATCCAGTCCGACCTCACCCGGCTCGCCAAGCCGCCGCGCGAGGCCGTCGCCGCGGGCGAGCCGCTCAACCCGGAGGTCATCGAGAAGGTCCGCCAGGCCTGGGGCGTCACCATCCGGGACGGGTTCGGCCAGACCGAGACCACCCTGCAGGTCGGCAACTTCCCCGGCGTGCCCGTGAAGCCCGGCTCCATGGGACGTCCCGCGCCCGGCTACGAGATCGTCCTGCTGGACCCGGTCACGGGCAAGGAGTCCCCCGACGAGGGCGAACTCTGCGTGGACCTGCGCGTCAAGCCCGCCGGCGTCACCACCGGCTACCGCGACGACCCGGAGCGCACCGCCGAGGCCATGGCGGACGGGCTCTACCGCACCGGCGACATCGCCTCGCGCGACGCCGACGGCTACCTCACCTACATCGGGCGCTCCGACGACGTGTTCAAGGCCTCGGACTACAAGATCAGCCCGTTCGAGCTGGAGAGCGCCCTGCTGGAGCACGAGGCCGTCGCCGAGGCGGCCGTGGTCCCCGCCCCGGACGCGCTGCGGCTCGCCGTGCCGAAGGCGTACGTCACCCTCGCCGCGGGCTGGGAGCCCGGGCCGGAGACGGCCCGGGCCCTGTTCGAGCACTCCCGCGCGGTGCTGTCCCCGTACAAGCGGATCCGCCGCATCGAGTTCGGCGAGCTCCCGAAGACCGTGTCCGGCAAGATCCGCCGGGTGGAGCTGCGCGAGCTCACCGCGGCCGGTGGGGCGGGGGAGTACGACGAGTCCGATTTCGGCTGATGCGCACGAGAGACACCGGGGCATGAGGTGTACCAGGTGTACGAGGGGCCCCGGTGTACGAGGGGTACGTACGAGTACCGCCGGAGCCGCCGGCCCCTAAGCGGGCAGGTGCGCCTCGATGGCGGCGATGACCTCGGGGGACTCGGGCTCGGTGCGCGGGCGGAAGCGCGCCACGACCTCGCCGGCGGGGGAGATCAGGAACTTCTCGAAGTTCCACTGGATGTCCCCCGCCTCGCCCTCGGCGTCCGGGGTCTTCACCAGCTCCTGGTAGAGGGGGTGCCGGTTGTCCCCGTTGACCTCGGACTTCTCCAGCATCGGGAAGGTGACGCCGAAGCCCGCCGCGCAGAAGGTCTGGATGTCGTCGGCGGTGCCGGGCTCCTGCTCGCCGAACTGGTTGCAGGGCACGCCGATGACGGTGAAGCCCTTCTCCTCGTACGCGAACTGCAGCCGGGCGAGACCCGAGTACTGCGGGGTGAGTCCGCACTGCGAGGCGGTGTTCACCAGCAGGATCGCCTTGCCCTTGTGGGCCCCGAGGCTGGTCGGCTCGTCGGACAGGGTGGTCAGCGGGATGTCGTACAGGCTCATCGGGCTCTCCTGGCAGGAAGCGGATAACGCCTCCGAGCGTAGGTGATGCCGCGACGGCCTAGGCGTCCGTGCTGCCGACCAGCTCGTCCGCGGGATCGTTCACCGGCTGGGGCATGCCCGTGAGGTCCATGACGAACAGCGGTATGCCCAGATCGTCCGCACGGGTGCGGGCGTCCTCGGTGTATCCGGCGAGGGAGAAGTAGACGCTGGTCGCGGAAGCTGTCAGTCCGTTCAGCCAGACGCACTCCACCGCCCGCAGCCCGGCCGGCGCCGTGGTCGGGTCCACCTGTGCCACCAGCCCCGGGGCCCGCAAGTCCACGGCGGCCGAGGGGATCGGGCGCCCGTCGGGCTGGCGTACGTCCTGGAAGCCGAGCCAGCGCAGGTAGAGGGCGGCGGTCGCCACCGCGTCCCTGGTCGTGCGGATCGTGACCGGCCGGAACGCGGGGCGCGGTACCGGGGTGTCCGCCTGCGGTGGCTGCCGGTCCGGATCGGGGTCGCTGGGGGCGTCCCGGCGGCCACCGGCGCGCGTATCCGCGCCGGGCCGCGGACCGGACGCCGCACCGGACGCGGCCCCGGCCTCGGGAGCCGCCTCGGACGTCGCCTCGGATGCCTCGGGCGCCGCCTCGGATGCCTCGGGCGTCGTACCGTCCCGCGTGCCGGAGTCCCGGCCGGGCCGAGCCGACCGGGCGGCCCCGCGCTCCCCGCCCGAGCCGGCCCGCGGCCCGGCCCCGGCCGGCTTGCCCGCGGGCTGCGGGTGTACGGGGTGCACCGCGATCCGGACCACCGTGCCGCAGGACGCGCAGCCCACCTCGGGATGCGGCCACTCGCTCTCCCGCCCGCAGGAGGCGCAGCGCACCGTCACCCAGGCATCCGACCAGGTGCGGTGGGTCAGCGGCTCCGGCGGAGCGGCGAGGTCCAGCGGAGGGTGGACCGGGCTCCCGCAGGCACAGGGATAGACCGGGACGGTGTAGCCGTTCTCGCGCAGGCACGCCGGGCAGCGCACCGGTACCGCTTCCGCCATGAGACCTGGACCCCCTCCGTCGCTGTGCGTGCGTCCATGCTCCACCACGCGCGACGCTCGGGGCGACAACACCAGCCATTTGTGCAAGTCGCCGAGCGAGACGCGGCTTTTGGTGCCATCCGGGGTCCCCCACCGCCTTGACGTGGCGGAAGCCGCCGCTTAGCTTGTTCCGTATAGCAGAACAAAACTTCCGGATTACGGAAAAGCCTGACCGTCGGACCCGCAGGAGAACTCGATGCCCCGTATGACAGCCGCCGCCGCTGCAGTGGAGATCCTCAAGCTCGAGGGCGTTTCGCAAGCCTTCGGCGTGCCCGGCGCTGCGATCAACCCGTTCTACCGCGAGCTCAAGAACGTGGGCGGCATCAACCACACGCTGGCCCGCCACGTCGAGGGCGCCTCGCACATGGCCGAGGGCTACACGCGTGCCAAGGCGGGCAACATCGGTGTCTGCATCGGTACGTCCGGCCCCGCCGGCACCGACATGATCACCGGCCTGTACTCGGCGATCGCCGACTCGATCCCGATCCTGTGCATCACCGGTCAGGCTCCGGTCTCGAAGCTCCACAAGGAGGACTTCCAGGCCGTCGACATCGCCTCGATCGCCAAGCCGGTCACCAAGAAGGCCACGACCGTCCTGGAGGCCGCCCAGGTCCCCGGCGTGTTCCAGGAGGCCTTCCACCTGATGCGCTCCGGCCGTCCGGGCCCGGTCCTGATCGACCTCCCGATCGACGTCCAGCTGACCGAGATCGAGTTCGACCCGGAGACCTACCAGCCGCTGCCGGTCTACAAGCCGCAGGCGTCCCGCGCCCAGGCCGCCAAGGCCATCCAGTTCCTGCTGGAGTCCGAGCGCCCGCTGATCGTCGCCGGTGGCGGCATCATCAACGCCGACGCCTCCGACCTGCTGGTCGAGTTCGCCGAGCTGACCGGCGTCCCGGTCATCTCCACCCTGATGGGCTGGGGCGTCATCCCCGACGACCACGAGCTGAGCGCGGGCATGGTCGGCGTCCAGACCTCGCACCGCTACGGCAACGCGACCTTCCTGGAGTCGGACTTCGTCCTCGGCATCGGCAACCGCTGGGCCAACCGCCACACCGGCTACAACCTCGACGCGTACCGCGGTGACCGCAAGTTCGTCCACGTCGACATCGAGCCGACCCAGATCGGCAAGATCTTCGCGCCGGACTTCGGCATCGCCTCCGACGCCAAGGTCGCCCTCGAGCTGTTCATCGAGGTCGCCAAGGAGCTCAAGGCCGAGGGCAAGCTGCCGGACTTCTCCGCCTGGGCCGCCTCGGGCCAGGAGCGCAAGGCCACCCTCCAGCGCCGCACGCACTTCGACAACATCCCGATGAAGCCGCAGCGCGTCTACGAGGAGATGAACAGGGCCTTCGGCCCGGAGACGCGCTACGTCACCACCATCGGCCTCTCCCAGATCGCCGGCGCGCAGATGCTGCACGTCTACCGGCCGCGCAACTGGATCAACTGCGGCCAGGCCGGCCCGCTCGGCTGGACCATCCCGGCCGCGATCGGTGCCGCCACCGCGGAGCCGGAGACCCCGATCGTCGCGCTCTCGGGCGACTACGACTTCCAGTTCATGATCGAGGAGCTGGCGGTCGCCGCCCAGCACAAGGTCCCCTACGTCCACGTCCTGGTGAACAACGCCTACCTGGGCCTGATCCGTCAGGCTCAGGGCGGTCTCGGCATCAACTTCGAGGTCAACCTCGAGTTCGAGAACATCAACACCCCCGAGCTGGGTGTCTACGGTGTCGACCACGTCAAGGTCGCCGAGGGCCTGGGCGTCAAGGCCATCCGCGTCACCGACCCGGACAAGCTGGGCGAGGCCTTCGAGCAGGCCAAGAAGCTGGCCCAGGAGTTCCAGGTCCCGGTCGTCGTCGAGGCCATCCTGGAGCGCATCACCAACATCTCGATGAGCAAGACCGTCGACATGAGCGACGTCACCGAGTTCGAGGAGCTCGCGACCGAGCCGGGCCACGCCCCGACCGCGATCAAGGCCCTCAAGGTCTGACCGCTACCTCTGGCCGGCATCCCGGCAGTACACGGCGACCCCCGTCCCTCCGTCAGGAGGGGCGGGGGTCGTTCCGCGTCCGGGACCGGTCGCACGTCGGGGCGCCTCGGCGGCTCCCCGCGGGGGCCCGCGGCCGAGGGGCTACGGCGCGGCCGACGCGTTCCGGGCGCGGCCGACGCGTCACCTGCGCGGCCGACGCCTACGGATAACGGCCGAAGCGCCAGGGACTACGGCCGCGGGCCCAGCTCCGCGTCCACCGCGCCGGTCAGCAGCTCGCGGGCGCGCTCCAGGCCGAGGGAGCCGCTCAGCCAGCGCTCGCTGAGCCCCTCCACCAGGGCGGTGAGCCGCTCGGCGGCGTCCAGCGGCTCGGTGCTCAGGTCGGCGAGGCCGGCCGCCTGGGCGTCCGAGATGGCGTCCGCGGTGTCCTGCGACCAGGAGCGGGTGGACTCGGCCAGCGGCTCGCGCAGGTCGGCGTCGAAGATGGCGCTGGCCCGCAACTCGCCCCAGGCGGTGCTGTTCTCGCGGACCCGGGGGATGTCCTGGAGCTCGCTCAGCAGCAGCTGGAGCAGGGCGGCCCGGGCGTCCTCGGTGTCCTTCAGGGCCTCGTCGGTGTAGCCCGTGGCACGGTCGCTGATGAAGGCCAGGGTGCGCTGGACCAGGCCGGCGCGGTCCTTGAAGTGGTAGTAGATCAGCGCGGTGGACACCCCTGCCTCGGTGGCGAGTTCCTCGACGCGCAGCCCCCGCACGCCGCTGCGGGCGATCACGCGTACGGCTGCTTCCAAGATCAACGACTGGCGGTCGGCCACTCTTGCTCGCACCTTTCGGTCGGTTACCCCTTGACTGAGCTTTCAGTCAGGTCCCACGATAGCTCCCACCCGAGATCCTGACCTGATTTTCAGTCTCTGCGATCCTGACTGAAATTTCAGTCAGGATCGCCGCACCGAGGGAGCCCCCCGTGAGTCCGACCATGCCCGCCGAGTGGGCCGAACACGACGCCTGTCTGATGGTCTGGCCGACCCGGGCCGAGCTGTGGGGGCCGGCCTTCGAGGCGGCCAAACGCGAGTACGCGGCCGTCGCCCGCGCCATCGCCGACTTCGAGCCCGTCATCATGATCGCCGCACCCGGCGGCGCCGCGGAGGCCGCCGAGGCCTGCGGGGCGGACGCCGACATCGAGGTCGTCGAGCTGCCCGCCGACGACTCCTGGCTGCGCGACTCCGGCCCGATCTTCGCCCACGACGAGCACGGCCACCGCGTCGGCGTCGACTTCCGCTTCAACGCCTGGGGCGAGAAGCACTACCCCTGGGCCGCCGACGACAAGCTCGCCGCGCTCCTCCTGGACCGGCTCGGCACCCCCCGCGTCCACTCCTCGATGATCCTCGAAGGCGGCGCGATCACCGTCGACGGCGAGGGCACCCTCATCACCACCGAGCAGTGCCTGCTGCACCCCAACCGCAACCCGCGGATGGACCGCGCCGGGATCGAGGACGAGCTCAAGCGCCGACTCGGCGTCGAGAAGGTCATCTGGCTGCCCTACGGCGGACTGGAGGACACCGAGACCGACGGCCACGTGGACGGGGTCGCCGCCTTCGTCGGCCCGGCCAAGGTGGTCGTCTCCCTCCCCGAGGACCCCGGCCACCCCGACCACGCCCGGATGCGCGCCAACCTCGCCGTCCTGGAGGCCTCCACCGACGCCCGGGGCCGCGCCCTGGAGATCGTCCCCCTCCCGCAGACCACCCACGGCGAGGTCGCGGGCACCCCCGTCGAGGTCGGCTACCTCAACTTCTACCTCCCCAACGGCGGTTGCGTGGTCCCCATCGGCGGCGACCCCGACTCAGCGAGCGACGCCGAGGCCCTCGCCGTCCTCGCCGCCGCCCTCCCCGGCCGCAAGGTCGTCGGCGTACCGACCCCGGTCCTCGCCTACGGCGGCGGCGGGATCCACTGCATCACCCAGCAACTCCCGAAGGCGGCCCGCGCATGACCTCGTACGAACTCCTCACCTCCTACGGCTCCCCGCTCGGCTCCCCGGCCCGCACGGAGCCCGCCGAACGGCCCCCGCTGCGCGTCGGGCTGGTCCAGATGCGCTGGTACGCCGACGCGCACGAGCACGACGACCGGCTGCGCGAGGGTGTCGCGACGGCCGCCGCGGAAGGCGCCACGATGGTCTGCCTCCCCGAACTCACCCGCAGCCCCTACTTCTGCACCACCGACGACCCGATGGCACACGGCGCCGCCCGCCACCTCGAGGACCTGGAGGACGGTCCCACCGTCCGCCTGGCCGCCGAACTCGCCACCGGGCTCGGCATCACCGTGCACGCCTCGCTCTACGAGCGCGCCGAGGACGGCGGCCTCGGCTACAACACGGCCGTCTGCGTGGACCCGGACGGCAAGCTGATCGCCCGGACCCGCAAGAACCACATCCCCGCCTTCCCCGGCTACCGCGAGGACCTGTGCTTCCGGCCCGGCGACAGCGGTTTCCCGGTCGTCGCCCACCAGGGCGTCCGCTTCGGCTTCCCCACCTGCTGGGACGAGTGGTTCCCCGAACTCGCCCGCGCCTACGGCCTGCACGGCGCCGAGGTCCTCGTCCACCCCACCGCCATCGGCTCCGAGGTGGACCTGCCGGACTTCGACACCCGCCCCCTGTGGGAGCACGCCATCTCCGCCAACGGCCTCGCCAACGCGCTCTTCATGATCGTGCCCAACCGCGTGGGCACCGAGGGCGGCGCCACCTTCTACGGCTCCTCCTTCATCTCCGACCCCTACGGCCGGGTCATGCTGCGGGCCCCGCGCGACCGGCCCGCCGTCCTCGTCGCCGACCTCGACCTCGACCAGCGCCGCGACTGGCTGGAGTTCGGCCTGATGCAGACCCGCCGCCCCGAGCTGTACGGGCAGCTCACCGAACCCCTCACCCCGTAGGGAGCGTGCATGCCGATCCCCTCCCGCAGACGCCGCCTGGCCGGCCCGGCCGCCGCGGCCCTCGCCCTGATGCTCACGGGCGCGGGCTGCGCGGCCCCGGCCGGCGGCGCCGGCCCCGCCGCCCTCCGGCTCTCCGCCGCGACCCCTCCCGCCCGCGGCGACATCGACGGATTCACCTGGGCCCTCTACGCCGAACCGCCCGTCCTCGACTACCTCTACGCCTTCGACTACCCGCAGAACACCGTCCTCGCCAACGTCTGCGAATCCCTGATGCGGTGGACCCCGCAGCTCACCCTCGAACCCGGGCTCGCCGAGAAGGCCACCCAGACCGACCCCACCACCTGGGTCTACGACCTGCGCCCGGACGTGCGCTTCCACAGCGGTGCCACCCTCACCGCCGACGACGCCGTCGCCAGCCTGAACCGCCATCTGGACCCGGAGCTCGGCTCCTACTGGGTCGAGGACTTCAGGAACGTCGAGTCCGTGGAGAAGACCGGCCCGCTGCAGGTCACCGTCCGCCTCACCACCCCCGACGCGCTGTTCCCCCAGGCCATGGCCAACTCCGCGGGCACCGTGGCCCGGGCCGCCGCCATGGAGGAACAGGGCAAGGCCTTCGGCACCGCCGACGGCGGACTGGACTGCACCGGCCCCTACCGGCTGGGGGAGTGGGAACAGGGCGCCTCCCTGCGCCTGGACCGCTTCGACGGCTACCGCGGCGCACGGGCCAAGGCCGGCCGCGTCACCTTCGTCTTCCTCCCCGACTCCGCCGCCCGCACCAACGCCCTGCTCACCGGCGAGGTCGACGGCTCCTTCGCGGTCCCCCCGGAGTCCATGTCCCGGCTGCGCGCCGCCGACACCGGCCGCCTCTACTCCGGCGAGGGCCTCACCACCGTCAACCTCGCCGTCGCCGACCTCGGCGGCACCCTCGCCGACGTCCGGGTCCGCCGCGCCCTGATGCTCGCCCTCGACCGCGAGGGCTTCGCCAAGGGAGCCATGCGCGGCGCCGCCACCCCCACCAGCTCGCTCGTCGCCAAAGAGACCTGGCGCGGCGTGCCGCCCGAGCAGGTGGCCGACCGGCTCGCCGCCCTGCCCCCCGTACAACGGGACCTGGACCAGGCGAAACGCCTGATCGACGAAGCGGGCGCACGCGGCCGCAAGGTCACCGTCGCCTCCAGCCCGCTGGGACCCGACGTGGCGCTCCTCGCCACCGCCGTGCAGGACGCCGGCCGCCGCATCGGACTCGACGTCGAGATCCGCACGGTCGCCCCCGACGCCTTCACCGCACTGTTCTCCGACCCCGAGGCCCGCAAGGGGTTCGACCTCTTCCCCTACACCTACTACCTCTCCGTCACCGACCCGCTGAGCATGTACGCCAACTTCCGCACCGGCCAGTTCGAGAACTACGCGGGCTACAGCTCACCCGCCTACGACGCCCTCGCCGACCGGGCGAGCGCCGAGTACGACCCGGCCAGGCGCGGCGTGCTCACCGCGGGGCTCGCCCGGCTGGCCGCGGACGAGGCCCTGTGCCTGCCGGTCGCCGAATACCCCGGCAGCGTCTACCTGGGCCGGCGCATCACCGGCGCCCCGACGACGATCTCGTACATGTACGCCCCCTGGGCGGCCGAAGTGGGGGCACCGTGACCGGCACCGGCGGAGCCCCGGGTGTGATCCGCTTCCTGCTCAGACGGTTCGGCGAACTCCTCGCCACCCTGCTCGCCGCCTCCTTCCTCGTCTACGCCTCCGTCCGCCTCGCCCCCGGCCGCCCCGAGACCTTCCTGCTCGGCGGCCGCGGGGCCAACCCCCAGGCGCTGGCCGCGATCCGCGAGCAGTACCACCTCGACGACCCCTTCCTCGTCCAGTACGCGAAGTGGCTGGGCGGAGCCGTCACCGGAGACCTCGGCACCTCCGTCCAGTACCGCAGCGACGTCCTGGACCTGGTGGCCGCACGCGTCCCCGTCACCCTCGCACTGATCGGAATATCAGCCTCCCTGGTGCTCGTCGGCGGACTGCTGCTCGGCCTGCTGGGCGCCGTCCGCGGCGGCCGCACCGACCAGGCCGTCCTGGTCGCCACCTCCGCCGCCGTGGCCACCCCGTCCTTCATCGCCGCGATCCTGCTCCTGTCGCTCTTCTCCGTGCGGCTCGGCTGGTTCCCCGTCCTCGGCAGCGGCGACGGCTTCCTCGACACGCTCCACCACCTCGCCCTGCCGGCCGTCGCCCTGGCGCTCCCCTTCGTCGGGGTCCTGGCCCGGGTGGCCAGAGCCGCCCTGCTGGAACAGTTCGCCCTCGACCACGTGACCGTCGCCCGCAGCCGGGGCGTCCCCGAGCGCACCCTGGTCCGCCGCCACGTGCTGCGCGGTGCGCTCGGCCCCGTCCTCACCCAGGCCGGGCTCACCCTCTCCGGGCTGATGGTCTGCACGATCCTCGTGGAGTCCGCCTTCGGCCTCGGCGGGCTCGGCGAGTTCCTCGCGAAGTCCGTGACCGTGAAGGACTTCCCCGTCGTCCAGGCCATCTCGCTGCTGACCATCGCCCTCTTCGTCCTGGTCAACCTCGCCGTCGACCTGGTCCACCCCCTCATCGACCCCCGGGTCCGCCTCGGCGCGAGGAGCACCACATGACCGCCCTCCTGCTCCGGCCGGCCGCCACGGCCCGCAAGGGACCGCGCGCCCAGGGCTCCCGGCTGCACCGCGCCTGCCTCGCCTTCGCCGCCCTCGTCGTACTGGTCGCCCTCGCCGCGCCCTGGCTCGCCCCGCACGACCCGAACGCCGTCGACTTCGGCGCCTCCCTGGCCAACCCCTCGGCCGACCTGCTCCTCGGCGGGGACATCGGCGGCCGCGACACCCTCTCCCGGCTGATCGCCGGAGCCCGCACCTCCCTCCTCGGGCCGCTCTGCGTCGTCGCCCTGTCCACCGTGCTCGGCGTGGTGATCGGAGTCGCCGCGGCCTGGCGCGGCGGCGCGCTCGACACCCTGCTCTCCCGCACCAGCGAACTGCTGCTCGCCTTCCCCGGCCTGCTCCTCGCGATGCTGCTGGTCTCCCTGTACGGCCGCGGTCTGATCGCCCCCGTGATCGCGCTCTCCCTCGCCTACACGCCCTTCGTCAGCCGGCTCGCCCGCAGCCTCGCCCTGGCCGAGGCGGGCAAGCCCTACCTGGCCGCCTACCGGGTCCAGGGCTTCTCCGGCCCGTGGATCTGCCTGCGCCACCTGGTGCCGAACATCGCCCCCGTGGTCCTCGCGCAGGCCACCGTCACCTTCGGATACGCCCTGCTGGACCTGGCCGCCCTGTCCTTCCTCGGCCTCGGCGTCCCGCCCCTCACCCCCGACTGGGGAGCCATGATCAACGACGGCCAGGCCGCCATCCTCGAAGGGGCCCCGCTCTCCGCGCTCGCCCCCTGCCTCGCGGTGGTCTTCACCGTCGTCGCCTTCAACGTCGTCGGGGAGCGCCTCGCCGACCGGGTCGCAGGGAGAACCACGTGAACGCCCCCGTGAACCACCCCGTCCACGAACTCCCGACCGACTCCGCGCCCGACCCCGTACTGGAGGCGGCGGACCTCCGGCTCGCCCTGCCCGGCCACGCCCGGCCCGTCCTCGCCGGAGTGAACCTGACGGTCCGCTCAGGCGAGACCGTCGCCCTGGTGGGGGAGTCGGGCTCCGGCAAGTCCCTCACCGCCCGGGCGGCGCTCGGCCTGCTGCCGCCCGGCGCGGAGGTCTCCGGCGCGGTCCGGGTGACCGGACAGGACGTCCTGGCCCTCGACGCGGACCGGCTGCGGGCCCTGCGCTCCACCACCGCCTCCATGATCTTCCAGGACCCCCGGTCCGCGATGAACCCGCTGCGCAGGATCGGCGACTTCCTCACCGAGACCGTCCGCGGCACCGCGCGCGCCGACGGGCTGCCCGGGCTCCTCGACGCGGTGGGCCTCCCGGCCCGCGTCCTGCGCCAGTACCCCCACGAACTCTCCGGAGGCATGCTCCAGCGCGTCATGATCGCCGCCGCCCTGCTGCCGGGCCCGCGGCTCCTGCTCGCCGACGAACCCACCACCGCCCTCGACACCGTCACCCAGGCCGAGATCATCGCCCTGCTCGCGCGCCTGCGCGCACGCGAGGGCTGCGGCCTGCTCTTCGTCACCCACGACCTGGAGCTCGCCGCCGCCATCAGCGACCGGGTGTACGTCATGTACGCGGGCCGGATCGTCGAAACCGGCCCGGCCGCCGCCCTCTTCGCACACCCCCGCCACCCCTATACGAGGGCGCTGCTCGACGCCGCGCCCCGCCACGACTCCCCACCCGGCCCGCTGCCCGCCCTCCCGGGCCGCCCCCCAGACCTGCGCACCGCCGTCACCGGCTGCGCGTTCGCCCCCCGTTGCCCCCGCGCCACCGGCCTGTGCGACCGGGAGATCCCGGCTCCGCGCGCGGGCGCTGCCTGCCACCACGCGGAGCTGCCGTCATGACCGCCGCACTGGAAGTCCGCGGGCTGTACCGCAGGTACGCCGAGGTGAGCGCGGTGGAAGGGGTGTCCTTCAGCGTCCCGGCGGGCGGGTCGCTGGGGATCGTCGGCGGCTCCGGCTCCGGCAAGACCACCACGGCCCGGATCGTGACGGGCCTGGAGCGCGCCGACGCGGGCGAGGTCCTCGTACGGGGCCGGGTGCGCGAGCCGGCCGCGAAGGGCCGGGCCGCGCGCCTGCGCCGGGCCCGGGAGGTCCAGCTGGTCTTCCAGGACCCGCTGCTCTCGCTGGACCCCAGGGTGACGGCCGGCGAGGTGCTCCGGGAGACCCTGCGGCTGCACTTCCCCGGACGCGATCCGCGCCCGCGGGTCCGCGAACTGCTGGACCGGGTGGGCCTGGGGGAGCGGGAGTCGGCGTCCCGGCCCCGCGAGCTCTCCGGCGGACAGCGCCAGCGCGTGGCCATCGCCCGGGCCCTGGCCGTGGAGCCGGCCGTCCTCGTGCTGGACGAGGCGGTGGCGGCCCTGGACGTCTCGGTGCAGGCCCAGATCCTGAACCTGCTGGCCGAGATCCGGGCGGCCACGGAGGTGGCGTACCTCTTCATCACGCACGACCTGGGCGTCGTACGGGCGGTGACGGACGACCTCGTCGTGATGCGGGCGGGCCGGGTCGTGGAGACGGGCCCGACGGCCTCGGTGCTCTCGGCCCCCGGGCACGAGTACACCCGCCTGCTGCGGGACTCCGTACCGCGCGGGCGGTGAGGGGGCGCCCGGTCTGCGGCCGACCGGCGGCCGGCGGGAACGGCAAAGCGCCGAGTCACGGGACCGTCCGTGACTCGGCGCTCTGGTTGTGACCGCCCGACGGAGCGAGGCTGGCGCGACAGGACGTTCGCACCGCCGGGCGGAGTGTGGAGGCTCCCCGTCCCGTACAAGGGCTCTGTGCGTGGCCCCTGTACGGGAGAGGAGGATGCGGCTGGGACCGTGGCGGGCGGGCGACGAGAACTCCGGCACCGTCTCCCTCAGGTCAAGAGACGGGCCTCGGAACCCATTACCACCGCACTGGCTCGCACGCTCGCCACGGTCCTCACGCGGCGCCAGCCGCACGGGCTGGCGCAGTCCGCCCTCACCGCGTACCACCCCTCATCCGGGTCCGCGGGTCGGGCTCAGCACCCGGGGCCTGACCTCCCGTCAGGCCCCCGGTACAGCTGTTCGGCTCAGGCGTCGCGCAGGGCGCGGACGGCCTCCTCGACGCGCTTGCCGTAGTCGGCGTCGGCGGCGTGGAAGTGAGCCAGGTTCTTCTCGATGACGTCTTCCAGGGTGACCTGAGACAGACCGCCGGCGATGTTCGCCACCAGGCGCTGCTTCTCGGCCTCCGACATCAGGCGGTAGAGCTCACCGGCCTGGAAGAAGTCGTCGTCCTTGGTGTGGGCCGGGGCCTCGTGGGTGCCCGTGTAGCCGGAGACGGCCTTCGGGGCGCCGAGCGCCAGACCGGTCTCGACCGGGCCCTGGTACGAGTTGGGCTCGTAGTTCTTGTCGTGGCGCGAGCCGTTGCGCAGCGCCATGACGCCGTCGCGGCCGTAGTTCTGGGCGGTGGTCGCCTTCGGGGCGTTGACCGGCAGCAGGGTGTGGTTCACACCGAGGCGGTAGCGCTGGGCGTCGGCGTACGCGAAGAGGCGGCCCTGGAGCATCTTGTCCGGCGAGGCGGTGATGCCCGGGACGAAGTTGTTCGGGGAGAAGGCGGACTGCTCGACCTCGGCGAAGACGTTGTCCGGGTTGCGGTCGAGGACCAGGCGGCCCACGCGCTGCAGCGGGTAGTCGCTGTGCGGCCACACCTTGGTGAGGTCGAACGGGTTGAAGCGGTAGTCCGCGGCCTCGGCGGCCGGCATGACCTGCACGTACAGGGTCCACGAGGGGTTCACGCCGCGCTCGATGGCCTGGAGCAGGTCGGTCTGGTGCGAGTTGCCGTCGCTGCCGACGACCTCGGCGGCCTGCTCGGAGGACAGGCAGCGGATGCCCTGGTTCGTCTTGAAGTGGTACTTGACGAAGAAGGCCTCGCCCTGCTCGTTCGTCCACTGGTAGGTGTGCGAGCCGTAGCCGTTCATGTGGCGGTAGGACGCCGGGATGCCGCGGTCACCCATCAGCCAGGTGATCTGGTGCGTCGCCTCGGGGGCGTGCGCCCAGAAGTCCCAGACGTTGTCCGGCTCCTGCTTGCCCGTGAAGGGGTCGCGCTTCTGGGAGTGGATGAAGTCGGGGAACTTGATCGGGTCCTTGATGAAGAACACCGGGGTGTTGTTGCCGACGAGGTCGTAGTTGCCCTCTTCGGTGTAGAACTTCAGCGCGAAGCCGCGCGGGTCGCGGACCGCGTCCGCGCCGCCGAGGGAGTCCGCGACGGTGGAGAACCGCAGGAAGGTCTCGGTCTTCTTGCCGACCGTGTTCAGGAACGCGGCGCTGGTGTACGCGGTGACGTCGTCGGTCACCTCGAAGTAGCCGTACGCGGCCGAGCCGCGGGCGTGCACCACGCGCTCCGGGATGCGCTCCCGGTTGAAGCGGGCAAGCTTCTCGAGCAGCTGCTGGTCCTGGACCAGGAGCGGGCCACCGACGCCGGCGGTGGCGGAGTTCTGATTGTCGGCGACCGGGGCGCCGGACTCGGTCGTCAGCGTGCGCTTCGACATGGTGACCTTCCGTACGGGTAACTGCTGACGGAAAGCGTCTTCCGTCATGCGGAACAGCCTAATTTCGGCGAGAACTAAACGTCAACAGTTTGTTGAACGAAGTTGAAGAGAGGTGATCCGGACGGCGCCGGCACTTGGGCGCGACAGGACAGGTGTCAGCACCGGCGCCATCCGGAAACTCAGGTCCCCCGGGTGAGCGGGGGAGGGCCTCAGACCTGCGAGCCGGAGAGGCGCTCGACGGCGCGCAGCAGGGCGGAGTGGTCCAGGCCGCCGTCGCCCTGGGCGCGCAGCGAGGCGACCAGCTGGGCGACGACCGCGCCGACCGGAAGGGCGGCACCGACGTTGCGGGCGGCGTCGGTGACGATGCCCATGTCCTTGTGGTGCAGGTCGATCCGGAAACCGGGCTTGAAGTCGCGGTTCAGGAAGTTGTCCTTCTTGCGGGTCAGGACCGTGGAGCCGGCCAGACCGCCGTTGAGGACGTCCAGGGCGGCCTGGAGGTTCACGCCGGACTTCTCGAGGAAGACGACGGCCTCGGCGCACGCCTGGATGTTCACCGCGACGATGAGCTGGTTGGCGGCCTTGACCGTCTGGCCGGAGCCGTGCGGGCCGCAGAGCACGATGGTCTTGCCCAGCGCCTCGAGGATCGGCAGGGCCGCGTCGAAGTCGGCCTGCTCGCCGCCCACCATGATCGACAGTACGGCCTCGATGGCGCCGGCCTCGCCGCCGGACACCGGGGCGTCGATGACGCGGATGCCCTTCTCGGCAGCGTTCTTCGCGAGGTCGATCGAGGTCTGCGGGGTGATCGACGACATGTCGATGATCAGCGCGCCGGACTTCGCGTTCTCGAGGATGCCGTTCTCACCGTAGGAGATGGCCTCGACCTGCGGGGAGGCGGGCACCATCGTGATGATGACGTCGGCGTCCTTGACGGCCTCAGCGATCGAGCCGGCCGCGGCGCCGCCGGCGGCGGCCAGACGCTCCAGCTTGTCCTGCTCCAGGGTGAAGCCGGTGACCGGGTAGCCGGCCTTCAGGAGGTTCTCGGCCATGGGGGAGCCCATGATTCCGAGGCCGATCCAGGCGATCTTGGGGAGGTTGCTCATGATGAGGGTCCTTCTCTTAATGCTTTGTACGAAAAGTGCGTGAGGTGCCTGGCTGATCGCCCGGACTTTGTCCGCCTACTGCGCGGCGCGGGCCCCGGCCGGCAGCCATGCGAAGGACGCGGCAGCGTCGGCGGCCTTGTACTCCAGGCCTACGTAGCCCTCGTATCCGGCCTTCTTCAGCTGGTCGAGCAGCTCCTCGAGGGGCAGCTCGCCGGTGCCGGGGGCACCGCGTCCGGGCTTGTCCGCGATCTGGACGTGCCCGGTCTTGGCGGCGTACTTTTCGATGACCTCGGAGAGGTCCTCATCGTTCATCGCCAGGTGGTACAGGTCGAGCAGGAACTTGGCGTTCCCGAGGCCGGTGGCCTCGTTGACTTTGTCCACTACCTCGATGCCGGCCGGGGCGCTCACCAGCGGGTAGAGCGGCGACTCGGGCTTGTTGAGGGTCTCGATCAGGAGGATCGCGCCGACGCGGTCGGCGGCCCGGGCCGCCACGACCAGGTTCTCGAGCGCGAGCTCGTCCTGGACCGCCGGGTCCACGCCTTCGACGCGGTTGCCGTAGAGGGCGTTCAGCGCCTTGCAGCCGACCGAGGCCGCGAAGTCCGCGGCCACGTTGATGTTGGCGTTGAAGCGCTCCGACTCCTCACCGGGGACCGAGACCGCACCGCGGTCCGGACCCGGCAGCCGGCCGGCGTAGAAGTTCAGGCCCACCAGCTGGGTGCCGGCGTCCTCAAGAGCCTTCTTGAGGGCGTCGAGCTCCTCCTGTGCGGGGGTGGGGGTCTCGATCCAGGGCCACCACAGCTCGACCGCCGTGAAGCCCGCCGCGGCGGCAGCCGCGGGACGCTCCAGAAGCGGGAGTTCCGTGAAGAGGATCGACAGGTTTACATCGAAGCGCTGGTCCGTGTATCCCATGAGGGGTGTGCGCTCCTTCCGTATTGCGGAAGTTAGTTTCTGCTTGATGGAAGACTGCATGGAGGTTCGCGCGGCTGTCAAGTACGGGCTCCCGAAAAGTCCTGAGTGCCGGGTAGCTTGGCGAGCGTGCGATTGAGAGTGGAGTTCACGACCGAGCCCTTCGACCTCGAAGAGGCCCCTGCCCATGCCGTGGCCGCTCGCGAGGTCATCCAGAAGGCCCAGCTGGACGCGGTGGACGTCGGCCCGTTCGGCAATACCGCGGAAGGCGAGGCCGACCGGGTGCTGGCCGCGGTGGGCGCGCTGCTGCGCGATTCCCTGGAGGCCGGAGCGACGCGGGTCTCGCTCCAGGTCAACGTCCTCGGGGAGGACACGCCATGACCGAGCCCCGCGACCACCCCTTCGTCACCGCGGTCAAGCCGCTGGTCGACGCGATGGGGGGCGAGCTGATGGATCCCGCCCTGGCCCAGCCCGACGACGTCGTGCTCAGCTGGGAGGGGCAGGACCTGCTCGCGGTGCGCCTGCCCCAGCTCTCGGATTCCCTGGACCACATCCTGGCGGCGCTGGAGCGCCGGCACGGCGTACCGTTGGCCCGGCTGGACCGCAAGGCCAAGCAGGACGTGGTGCGGATACTGGAGGCGCGGGGCGCCTTCTCCGTGCGGCACGGCGTGGAAACGGTCGCGGCCGCCCTGGGCGTAAGCCGCTTCACGGTTTACAACTATCTGAACCGGGAAAATCCCAACAAAGCCGCCCAAGAGTGAAGCCAAGCGTGAACGCGGTCTGACCCACAGTGACGAGCCGTCGCCCAATTCATCCGGGCGGCGGCTTTTGTGTACGCGAAGTTTCAACAAAGTGTTGACGCCGTGTTGTCGAGGGCGTTAGCTATGCGCAGCCCGTCAAGCAACAACAGGCCACGGAGGCCTACCGTGACTTCGAGTCCGACCCCGGGTCTCACCCGGTTCAACGCCTTGGACGACAGCGCGGCCTCGGCCGAGCTGCACGAGGTGTGCGCCAGTTCGGCATGGGTGGGCAAACTGCTCGCCCAGCGACCCTTCGCCAGTGCCGAGTCCCTGTTCGCCGCCAACGAGGCCGCCATGGCGGAGCTCACCGCGGCGGACCTGGGCGAAGCGATGGGAGGCCACGCGCCGATCGGCCGGCCGAAGCCGGGAGACCCGACCTCCGCCCGCGAGCAGCGTGGCATGGCCGGTGCCTCGGAGGAGCTCAAGAACGAGCTCCTCGAGCTGAACCTGGCCTACCAGGAGAAGTTCGGCCACGTCTTCCTCATCTGTGCGACCGGTGCGACCGGTGCGTTCATGCGGGACGCGGTCAAGGTCCGGATCGGCAACTCGCCGGAGCAGGAGCGAGAGATCGCCCGCGGTGAGCTCGTCAAGATCAACAACATCCGGCTGACCCGCCTCGCCGAACTCGCAGAAGAAGGAGAGTGACCATGAGCACCGCGACCACCGCGTCGGTGTCCACGCACATCCTGGACACCAGCATCGGCAAGCCCGCCGAGGGCGTCGCCATCTCCCTGTCGGCCCGTACCGGGCTCGACGGCGAGTGGGCGGCCCTGGGCGGCTCCGCCACCGACGCCGACGGGCGTTGCAAGGACCTGCCGGCGCTGCCGGAGGGCACCACCCACGTACGTCTCGACTTCGAGACCGAGACGTACTTCTCCAAGAAGCAAGCCGAGGCGCAGCAGGACGCCCCCCGCGTAAGGGACAGCGCTACGTTCTTCCCCGAGGTCACCATCACCTTCGCGGTGAACCCGGGCGAGCATTACCACGTACCGCTGCTGCTCAACCCGTTCGGCTACTCCGTTTACCGAGGGAGCTAGCATGGCCACGATTCTGGGCCAGAACCAGTACGGCAAGGCAGAGAACCGCGTCGTCAAGATCACGCGGGACGGCGACACCCACCACATCAAGGACCTGAACGTCTCGGTCGCCCTGTCGGGCGACATGGACGACGTCCACTACTCCGGCTCGAACGCCAACGTCCTGCCGACGGACACCACCAAGAACACGGTGTACGCGTTCGCCAAGGAGTACGGCATCGAGTCCGCCGAGCAGTTCGGCATCCACCTGGCGCGCTGGTTCGTGAACAGCCAGGAGCCGATCCAGAAGGCGCGCATCCGGATCGAGGAGTACTCCTGGTCCCGGATCGCCACCTCGGACGCCAACTCCAAGTTCATCGGCGCCGACGAGGTGAACCACTCCTTCGTCCGCGAGGGCCAGGAGACCCGGGTCACCCAGATCACGTACGACGGCAAGAACTGGGAGGTCATCTCCGGCCTCAAGGACCTCGTCGTCATGAACTCCACGAACTCCGAGTTCTGGGGTTACGTGAAGGACAAGTACACGACGCTGAAGGAGGCCTACGACCGGATCCTGGCCACCCAGGTGTCGGCTCGCTGGCGCTTCAACTGGTCGGACGACGAGCAGCGGATGCCCAACTGGGAGAAGTCCTACGCCGAGACCAGGAAGCACATGCTCCAGGCCTTCGCGGAGACCTACTCCCTGTCGCTGCAGCAGACCCTGTACCAGATGGGTTCGCGCATCATCAACCACCGTTCGGAGATCGACGAGGTCCGCTTCTCGCTCCCGAACAAGCACCACTTCCTCGTCGACCTTGAGCCGTTCGGCCTCAAGAACGACAACGAGGTCTACTTCGCCGCTGACCGCCCGTACGGTCTGATCGAGGCCACTGTTCTCCGGGACGGCGTTGACGCCCGCATCCCCGTGGACATGACCAACCTCTGACGCGGCACGCGCGTCCCGGGGCTCCGCAGTGGCCCCGGGACCGCGCGACACACCTTCAGCTTCGTGAATCGGCACCCGGACGCATCACGCGGGGCGGCAGTACTGTCAGCTGTCAAGGCCCCCGGCTCCGGCACTCAAATCTCCTGGGCCTTGCCGTGCCCGCACCGCCACTGAAAGCACGAGGAAGTCCCATGGCAGCATCGGCAGCCCTTGACAGCGCGGTCGAGCGCATCGTCATCGAGAACTGTGCGATCGCGACCGTCGACGCGAACGACACCGAGTACGCCTCGGGCCACGTGGTCGTCGCAGGCAACAAGATCGAGTCGATCGGTGCGGGCAAAGCCCCCGAGAACCTTGAGAACGTGGTCCGCCGCATCGACGGCACGGGTCACCTCGTCACCCCCGGCCTGGTCAACACCCACCACCACTTCTACCAGTGGATCACGCGCGGTCTGGCCACCGACCACAACCTCTTCAACTGGCTCGTCGCGCTGTACCCGACGTGGGCGCGCATCGACGAGCAGATGACGTACACGGCCGCGCAGGGCTCCCTCGCCGCGATGGCCAAGGGCGGCGTCACCACCGCCATGGACCACCACTACGTGTTCCCCAAGGGCTCCGGCGACCTCTCCGGCTCGATCATCCGCGCCGCGTCCGAGATGGGCGTCCGCTTCACCCTCGCCCGCGGCTCGATGGACCGCAGCGAGAAGGACGGCGGCCTGCCCCCGGACCACGCCGTCGAGACCCTCGAGGGTGCGCTCGCCGACACCGAGGCGACCGTCAAGAAGCACCACGACGCCTCCTTCGACTCGATGACGCAGGTCGCCGTCGCCCCCTGCTCCCCGTTCTCGGTCTCCACCGAGCTGCTGAAGCAGGGCGCCGAGCTGGCCCGCCGCCTGGGTGTGCGCATGCACACGCACGGCTCCGAGACGGTCGAGGAAGAGCAGTTCTGCAAGGAACTGTTCGGCATGGGCCCGACCGACTACTTCGAGTCGACCGGCTGGCTCGGCGAGGACGTGTGGATGGCGCACAGCGTCCACATGAACGACTCCGACATCGCCGCGTTCGCCCGCACCAAGACCGGTGTCGCGCACTGCCCGTCCTCCAACGCCCGTCTGGCCGCCGGCATCGCCCGCGTCCCGGACATGCTCGCCGCCGGCGTCCCGGTCGGCCTCGGCGTGGACGGCACCGCCTCCAACGAGTCCGGCGAGCTGCACACCGAGCTGCGCAACGCGCTCCTGATCAACCGCCTGAACCCGGTCCACCGCGAGCGCGCCCTGAACGCGCGCCAGGCCCTGCGCCTGGGTACGTACGGCGGCGCCCAGGTCCTCGGCCGCGCCGACAACATCGGCTCGCTGGAGGTCGGCAAGTGCGCCGACTTCGTGATGTGGAACCTGAGCACCTTCCTGCACTCCTCGATCGCCGACCCGGTCACCGCGCTGGTCTTCGGCGCCGCGGCCCCGGTGACGGCCTCGTTCGTCAACGGCAAGCAGATCGTCGAGAACAACCGACTGCTCTTCGCCGACGAGGACGCCATCGCGGTGTCCACGCGGGAAGAGGCCCAGCGCCTCGCGCGGATCTCCGCGCAGGCCTGATCCTCCCCCAGCCACCGCTGGGAGGTGCTCCAAGAGTCCGGCCGGGGGGGACGGCCCCCGGCCGGCGGCCGCGGACCCGAGCGGGGTCCGCGGCAGCCGTTCCCGGGAAGCGCCTGAGGACATCCGAAGGCGCCCCCGGGGGCGGTGACTCGTGCCATTGGCTTCGCCATGCGCGAAAACACGCGGAACGGTTTGGGCGAATCGCTCCCGCACCCCTTCGGACCAGCATGCGCACCACCACAACTCCATACAGCTCGACTCGCACCGCTTTCGCATCACCTCCAAGACACCCACGTCCCTGCCGACGTGTTACCCGACCGGAGGAAGCCGTGGCCCAGTCGCCCAGGTTTCGCAAAGACGCAGTCGCAGTACCGCAGGTCTCCGGGGAGAAGCACCCGGTCGACGAGACCCTGCCACCGCTCAAGATGTTCACCAGCGGTCTCCAGCACGTGGCCGCCATGTACGCGGGTGTCGTCGCCCCGCCCATGATCGTCGGGCCTGCCGTCGGCCTCTCGGCCACCGAGACCGCCTTCCTGATGGGCGCCTCGCTCTTCACGGCCGGACTCGCCACCCTCCTCCAGACCCTCGGGTTCTGGAAGATCGGCGCCAAACTCCCCTTCGTCAACGGCGTGTCCTTCGCCGGCGTGACGCCGATGATCGCGATCGGCAAGGGGGAGGGGGACGACGCGATACCCGTCATCTTCGGCGCGATCATCGTCGCCGGAGTCATCGGCTTCTTCGCCGCCCCCTACTTCGGCAAACTCGTCCGCTTCTTCCCGCCGGTCGTGACGGGCACGGTCATCACCCTGATCGGCGTCTCGCTCCTGCCCGTCGCCTTCAACTGGTCGCAGGGCGGGAACAGCACCGCCGCCGACTACGGCTCGATGAAGAACATCGGCATGGCGGCCGCCACCCTGGTCATCGTCCTGCTGATGCGCAAGTTCCTGCGCGGCTTCCTCCAGCAGATCGCCATCCTGCTCGGCCTCGTCGCGGGCACCCTGATCGCCCTGCCGCTCGGCATGACCAGCTTCGACGCCGTCCGGAACGCCTCGCTGGTCGGCTTCCCGACCCCGTTCCACTTCGGCGCCCCGCAGTTCCAGGTCGCCGCGATCATCTCCATGTGCATCGTCATGCTCGTCTGCATGACCGAGTCCACCGCCGACATCCTGGCCCTGGGCAAGATCGTCGGCCGCCCGGCCGACGCGAAGACCATCGAGGGCGGCCTGCGCGCCGACACCCTCGGCAGTGCGGTCAGCCCGCTGTTCAACGGCTTCATGTGCAGCGCCTTCGCCCAGAACATCGGGCTGGTCGCCATGACCAAGGTGCGCAGCCGGTTCGTGGTCGCCGCCGGCGGCGGCATCCTGATCCTGCTCGGCCTGTGCCCGATGGCCGCCTCCGTGATCGGCGTGGTCCCGCTGCCCGTCCTCGGCGGCGCCGGCATCGTGCTCTTCGGGTCCGTCGCGGCCAGCGGCATCCAGACCCTGGCCGGCGCGGCCATGGAGAAGGGCGAGAACGCCCTGATCGTCGCGGCCTCGGTCGGCATCGGCCTGATCCCGATCGCCGCGCCCGGGTTCTACCACGCCTTCCCCAAGGACCTCCTCGTGGTCCTCGACTCCGGCATCAGCACCGGCTGCGTGGTGGCGATCCTGCTCAACCTCGGCTTCAACCACCTCGGCGCCCGGCGCCAGGCGGGCACCCCCGATCCGGTCCCGGTGCACTGAACCGCGTACGGCGGTGCGCACGCCACCCGCTGCGGGTGTGGCGTGCGCACCGCCGTACGTCTTTCCTCAGGGCTGCCAGAGCATGAGGTTGCTCATCAGCTCGGCCTGCTCGATCGCGTCGTCCAGGGCGTGGTGCGTGTGCGGCCGCCGCGACAGCAGCTCACGCGGCATCCGGCCCTTGACGGCGGCCCGCAGCGGTACGCGGGCCTTCGTCGCGTAGAGGGTCTTCATGTCCAGGCAGCCGGAGTGGCCGAACGGGCTCTGGCCGCCGAAGCGCATCAGGTACCAGTACAGGAAGGTCCAGTCGAAGGAGGCCGGGTAGCCGCACATCACGGGCTGCGCACCGGCCGAGACCTCCCGCACCCATGTACGGAACTCCGCCATCGCGCTGTCCGGATCGGCGCCCTCGCGCACCAGCCGCTCCCGGTCGAGCCCGCTCACGGCGAGCGCCTCGGGCACGAACGCCTCCGAGACCGGCCGCAACTCCCGGTAGAAGGTGTGCTCTTCGGGGTCGGCGGCCGTATACGACCCGCCGTCCTGCCGCCCGGCGACGGCTGCCCCGAAGCTGATCATCGAGTACGGGCCGGGAATGGGTCCGTCGGCCTCGATGTCGACGGAGATGTAGAGACTGGGACGTGCGGTACGGGCTGCCATGCGGGGCAGCATGCCAGCCCGTACCGCCGCGGACCATCCGGTTTTCCGGGCTACGGGGCGGGCGTCAGGTACATCCCGCTCTGGTCGGCGCCCGCGGTGTTCTTGCAGCTGAAGCCGGATGCGGCGGGCTGCGCCACGACCAGGGCCAGGCAGCGCCCCGCGGCCAGCTGGCCGAAGTGGTTCGGGTGCATGGACTCCTGGATCAGGCCCTGCGACTCGTTGTTGTCGATCCAGCGCGCCCACTCGCTCGTCTTGGCCGAGGCCGGCACCGAAGAGGTCACGTGCTTGCTCGCCTTGGCGCACACCTCGCGCCCCTGGAGCATGTCCCGCAGGTCCAGGAACTGCACGCCCTTGGCGGCGGCGACGCCCTTGATGCGGTTCGCGATCTGCGGGACGAGCGAGTCCCGCGCCCAGTCCGAGTCCCGGTTCCAGAACGGGCATCCGCCGGTGTTGAGGCGGCTCCAGTCGCTCTGCGTGTACCGGTTCTCCGCGCCGCGCGGGATCGGCGACGGGTAGGACTGCAGCACGATCCGGTAGGAGGAGTCGGCGTACCCGGCCCCGCGCATCACGGCCCGGACCTCGTCCACGGACTTGCCGACCGCGCCCATCACGGCGTCGATCCTCTGGTCCACGCCGTACTGCTGGTCGTCGTAGCAGTACGAGTTCCAGATGATGAAGTCGTACGCGCAGTCCTTGATGATGTCGGCGAAACCGAGGTCGTTGCCGCCGATGGACAGGGCGATGACCTTGACGTCGTGGCTCGCGGCCACCGCGGCGAGCTGATCGGCCTGCGGGGCCTCTCCCTTGAAGGCCACCCCGCCGTGGGAGGCGCGGAACACGTTCTCGGACGTGGCCCCGGAACAGGCCAGGTTGACCGCCACGTCGGCGATCGGCCCGGCGCTGCGCACCTCGGCGGAGTCGGAGCGGTGGCAGCCGCCCGCGGTGGTCCCGTAGACCTTGCCGGGATCGTAGGTGCTGCCGCTGACCCAGCCCCGGTCGGTCCCGTTCCGGCTGCCGCTGTTGGTCAGGCTGTTGCCCTTCCAGCGGCCGGCCTCTCCGGAGATGTAGCTGTCGCCCAGGGAGACCACGGCGGTGGGCCCGGTGCCGGGGCTGGCGGCGGAGGTGCCGGCGCCGGCGGCCAACAGCGAGCCGACGGCGAGCGGCAGAACCATTCCGGCTGCGGCCAGTCGTCGCACACGACTGCCGGCCCGGTCCTTGCTGACGGTGCGGAATCCGATCACTGCGGAACTCCTGCGGTCGGCCATGCGGAATCCGGGAAAAACTCCGGCGCATGGCTGGGGAAGTGGGGGTTACCGCCGGCCGGTGGCATCGGAAAGGTGACACGCCCCCACTTGTTACCGCTAGGTACAGTCACGTTACGAACGAGTAACGACCGATCGGTCGTTCGGCTCCGGAGGCCGGAAAACGCCTCCGCCCCCGGCGCCGGAGGGGCGACGGGGGCGGAGGCGGCTGTGTTCGACTGCTGTGCGTTTCAGTCGAATCCAGACGTTCAGCCGACCAGCTGGTCGTATGCGGGGAGGGTGAGGAAGTCCGCGTAGTCCGCGTCCAGCGAGACCTGGAGGAGGAGGTCGTGGGCCTGCTGCCACTTCCCGGCCGCGAAGCCCTCCTCGCCCAGCTCCGCGCGCAGCGCGGCCAGTTCCTCGGCCGCGAGGGCGCGGGTCAGCTCGGCCGTGGCCGTCTCGCCGTTCTCGAAGACGACGCCGGCGTTGATCCACTGCCAGATCTGCGAGCGCGAGATCTCGGCGGTGGCGGCGTCCTCCATCAGGCCGAAGATGCCGACGGCGCCGTGGCCGCGGAGCCAGGCCTCGATGTACCGGATGCCGACCTGGACGGCGTTGCGCAGGCCCTCGTAGGTGGGCTTGGCGTCCAGCGAGTCGATCGCGATGAGCTCGCCCGGGGCCACCGAGACGTCCTCGCGCAGCCGCTCCTTCTGGTTCGGCCTGTCGCCGAGCACCGCGTCGAAGGAGGCCATCGCGATCGGGACCAGGTCGGGGTGGGCGACCCAGGAGCCGTCGAAGCCGTCGCCGGCCTCGCGGTCCTTGTCGGCCTTGACCTTCTCGAAGGCGATCTTGTTCGCCTCGGCGTCCTTGCGGGACGGGATGAAGGCCGCCATGCCGCCGATGGCGTGCGCGCCGCGCTTGTGGCAGGTGCGGACCAGCAGTTCGGTGTACGCCCGCATGAACGGGGCGGTCATCGTCACCGCGTTGCGGTCCGGCAGGACGAACTTCTCGCCGCCGTCGCGGAAGTTCTTGACGATGGAGAAGAGGTAGTCCCAGCGGCCCGCGTTCAGGCCGGCGGCGTGGTCGCGCAGCTCGTAGAGGATCTCCTCCATCTCGTACGCGGCGGTGATCGTCTCGATCAGGACCGTGGCGCGGACGGTGCCCTGCGGGATGCCGACGTAGTCCTGGGCGAAGACGAAGATCTCGTTCCAGAGGCGCGCCTCCAGGTGCGACTCCGTCTTCGGCAGGTAGAAGTACGGGCCCTTGCCGAGGTCGATCAGGCGCTTCGCGTTGTGGAAGAAGTACAGCCCGAAGTCGACCAGTGAGCCGGAGGCCGGGCCGCCTTCGAACTCCAGGTGGCGCTCCTCGAGGTGCCACCCGCGCGGCCGCATCACGACGGTGGCGAGCTGCTCGGCGGGCTTCAGCGCGTACGCCTTGCCGGTGCGGGCGTCGGTGAAGTCGATGCGGCGCTCGTAGGCGTCGATCAGGTTGAGCTGGCCGAGGACGACGTTCTCCCACGTGGGGGCCGAGGCGTCCTCGAAGTCGGCGAGCCAGACCCGGGCGCCCGAGTTCAGGGCGTTGATGGTCATCTTGCGGTCGGTCGGACCGGTGATCTCCACACGGCGGTCGTTCAGCGCGGCCGGGGCCGGCGCGACCTTCCAGTCGCCCTCGCGGATCTGTGCGGTCTCCGGGAGGAAGTCGAGCGTGGAGGTGCGGGCGATCTCGGCGCGCCGCTCTCCGCGGCGGGCGAGGAGCTCGGCCCGGCGCGGGGCGAACCGCCGGTGGAGCTCGGCCACGAAGGCCAGCGCCGCTTCTGTGAGGACTTCGTCCTGTCGGGGCAGGGGTTCGGCATCGACGATGGCCAGCGATGACGGCGCTGGTGCGGACATATCTGTCACTCCTTGCAGCGGCGGTGCCTGGCGGCCGCGGGGGAATGCTCGCGCGCGGACGGCACGGAGTGCCGTCGAGTGTGGAGAGTTCCAAATACGGTCGCGGGCGCCGTCTGGGGGTTCAGGGCGCTTCTGACCAGTGGATAGTAATTTCCTCATGGTGGAAGTTCAATGGTTTGTTGATATCGAGATTCTCTTGGTCGACAGATTTTGCCCGCGGGATGGCGCTCAGTGCCACAGTGGTCACACCCTGCGCTGCCCGAAGGCGCTTCAGTCCCGCTCGAGCCGCGCCAGATCGGCCGGCACGTCGATGTCGAAGGCCTCGGCCACATCCGCGCACTCCACCAGAGTGAGCTCCGCCGCGTGCCGTGTCAGGTGGACACGCGCACCTTTGTCATCCGTTGCCGTTTCCGCGATGTCCGCCCACCGGTCCGCGCCGAAGAGCACCGGGTGGCCGCGCTCCCCGTGGTAGGCCGCCGCCACCAGGCTGGCGGGGGAGCGGTAGGCCTCCCGCACCCGGGCCACGGCCGCCGGGCCGATGCCCGGCTGGTCCACCAGGGACACCAGGGCCGCGCGGGCGCCCGTACCGGCGAGGGAGGCGAGCCCGGCCCGCAGCGAGGAGCCCATGCCCTGTGCCCAGTCGGGGTTGTCCACGACCACGCACCCGGCCAGGTCCGCGCGCTCGCGGACCTCGGCCGCCGAGGCGCCGAGCACCACGTGGACGGGACCGCAGCCCGCCTCGCGCAGCACCCGTACGGCGTTCTCGACCAGCGGGCGGCCGCGGTAGGGCAGCAGGGCCTTGGGCCGCCCGCCCAGGCGGCGGCCGCCGCCCGCCGCCAGGAGCAGGCCCGCGATCACCGGAGGGTCGGTCTGGGCAGGGCGGGAGCCGGGACGGGATCCGGTGTCGGGGCCCGAGGGGCGAGCCGCGCGGGACGCGGCGGGTGGAGCGGCGTGTGAATCGGCTGACATGCCACCGATTCTCGCTCCCGCACGGAGGCCCGGGCGCGCCGCCCCAGGGCGCGCCGTACGGCGGCCAGCGCGGCCCGCATCCGCAGCGGCTCGCAGATCCGGTTCTCGGCGGCCGCCAGCAGGGCTCGTTCGTCACGGTCGGTCAGCATGCTGCGTCTCCTTGCCAATCGGGGGCCAATACGGCGAGTCTGGTCCTCGATTGGCCTGGCCGTCAGAGCCAATCAGGGGAGGTTGGCATGGCAAACGGGCGAGTGGTCCAGACAGCGGACAGAACCATCGGCAGCCGCCAGCTGGCGGCCCTGCTGCCCGCCGAGGTGCTGGCCCGCCCCGGCTACCGGGCGCTCGCCGACGCGGTGCGCACGCTGATCCTCGACGGCCGCGTCGCCCTGCACGTCCGGCTGCCCGCCGAGCGCGAGCTCGCCGAGGCGGTCGGCGCGAGCCGGGCCACCGTCACCGGCGCCTACGACCTGCTGCGCGAGAGCGGCTACGTCCGCAGCCGCCGCGGCTCCGGCACCTGGACCGAGCTCCCCGACGGGCACCTGCCCGTCGGCGCACCCGCCCTCATCGGCGGCGGCACCGGAGGCCGGCCCGACGGCGATCCCGGGATCGACCTCGCCATCGCCGCCATGGGCGCCCCGGAGGGAAGCCTCGCCGAGGCCTTCGCCTGGGCCGCCCCCCGGCTGCCCCGGCTCGCCCGGAACCCCGGCTACCACCCCTTCGGACTGCCCGACCTGCGCGCGGCCGTCGCCGAGCGGTTCACCCGGCGCGGACTGCCGACCCGCCCCGAGCAGATCCTGGTCACGGCCGGGGCCCAGCAGGCCTTCGCGCTCGTCGTCAGCCTGCTCTGCCGCCCCGGAGACCGGGTCGTCACCGAGAGCCCGACCTACGCCAACGCCCTCGACGCCCTGCGCCACGCCCGGCTGCGGACGGGGTCCGTGGCCGTCTCCGACGCGGGCTGGGACATGGAGATCGCCGAGTCCACACTGCGCCAGACCGTGCCGCGGCTGGCGTACTCCATCCCCGACTTCCACAACCCGACCGGCGCGCTGATGCCGCCGGAGCAGCGGCTGCGGCTGCTCGCGGCCACCCGGGCCACCGGGACCTGGCTGGTGGTCGACGAGACCATCGCCGACATCGCGCTGGACGTCCCCGCGCCCCCGCCGCTGGCCTCGCTCGCCCCGCGCGGCGGCGCCGAGCACGTGATCACCATCGGCTCGCTCAGCAAGACGCACTGGGGCGGGCTGCGGGTGGGCTGGATCCGCGCCACCGCGAAGATGATCACCGAGCTGACCTCCGTACGGGTCTGCGCCGACATGACCGGCTCGGTGCTCGACCAGCTGGTCGCGCTCCCGCTGATGGAGAGCCTGGAACGGACGCTGCCCGCCCGCCTGGCGCAGCTGCGGATCCAGCGCGAGGCCCTGGTCGGGTTCCTGCAGCGGCACACCCCGGAGTGGTCCTGGCGGCTTCCGCCGGGCGGGCTCTCGCTCTGGGTCGACCTCGGCGAGCCCGTCAGCTCCGCGCTGTCCGAACGGGCCGCGGCGGCCGGGGTGCACATCGGCCGCGGCGCCCGGTTCGGGGTGGACCCGGGCACCTTCGAACACCGGCTCCGGATCCCGTACACCCTGCCCGCCGACCGCCTCGACGAGGGCGTCCGGCTCCTCGCGCAGGCCTTCCACGACGGGGTCCCGCTCTCCCCGGCGGTGGAGCGGCCGTACTGGGTGGCGTAGCGGCCCGGCAGCCGGACGGGGGCTCGCCGTGCGCTTCGGCCGGGAGGACGCCGTACGGGAGGCGCCCGCCTAGGGCGTGCGGACCAGGCGGCGGGTGGCCGCCGCCGCCACCGCCGAGGTGCGCGAGTCGACGCCGAGCTTCGCGTAGATGTGCACCAGGTGGGACTTGACCGTGGCCTGACTGAGGAAGAGCCGCTTGGAGATCTGCTGGTTCGACAGGCCGTCCGCGACCAGCTGCAGTACCTCCAGCTCCCGCTTCGTCAGCGCCTGCGCCGGGGTCCGCATCCGGTCCATCAGCCGCAGCGCCACCGCCGGGGCCAGCGCCGACTGGCCCGCCGCGGCCGTCCGTACCGCCGCGGCCAGCTCCTCCGGCGGGGCGTCCTTCAGCAGGTAGCCCGAGGCGCCGGCCTCCACCGCCGCCAGGATGTCCGCGTCCGTGTCGTACGTGGTCAGCACCAGCACCCGGGGCGCGTCCTGCCGGGCCGTGATCAGGGCGGTGGCCGCGGACCCGTGCATCCCGGGGCCGAACTGGAGGTCCATCAGCACCACGTCCACCGCCTCGGCGGCGGCCAGCTCCACCGCCCGCTCGGCGGTCGCGGCCTCGGCCACCACCGCGAAGTCCGGCTCGGTGTCCAGCACCGCGCGCAGTCCCGCCCGGACCACCGGGTGGTCGTCCGCGAGCAGCAGCCGGATGGTCATCAGGACGCCTCCAGGGGCAGCGGCAGGGTGACGGCCACGGCGGTGCCCTGGCCGGGATCGGACTCCACGGTGAACAGCCCGCCCAGGGTCTCGGCGCGCGAGCGCATCGCGGGCAGGCCGAAGCCCCCGTCCCCCCGGGCGGCGGCCGCGGAGCGGGGATCGAAGCCCTGCCCGTCGTCCACGATGTCCAGCGTCACCGAGGCGTCCATGAAGGTCAGGGTGATCTCGGCGCGCTTCGCCCGCGCGTGGCGCACCACGTTGGCCAGCGCCGACTGCGCGATCCGCAGCAGGGCCACCTCGTACGGGGTCGGCAGCACCCGGGGGCTGCCGCTCAGCGAGAACCGCACCCGAGGCCAGGGCGCCCCGGCGCACAGCCGCCGCAGGGCCGCCGGCAGGGAGCCGTGCTCCAGGTCGGGCGGGGTCAGGGCGCGGACGAACCGGCGGGCCTCGGCGAGGTTCTCCTGGGCGGCCTCGCGGGCCTGCGCGATGTGCGCCAGCGCCGCCTGCGATCCCCCGGACGCCGCCCCGGTAGCCCCGGTAGCCCCGGTCGGCCCGGGAGCCGGGCCCGCGGTGCCCGCAGAGCCCGCCGCACCCTCGTCGGCGAGGGTCCGCTCGGCGGCCCGCAGCAGCAGCTGGATGGAGGACAGCCCCTGGGCCAGGGTGTCGTGGATCTCCCGGGCGAGCCGCTCCCGCTCGGCGAGGATCCCGGCGCTGCGCTCTGCGGCGGCCAGTTCCGCCCGGGTGGCGATGAGCTCCTCGATCAGCTCGCGGCGCCGCTCGCTCTCGCGGTACAGCGCCTGGTAGCCCAGTACGGTCGCCACCGCCACGGCGCCGCCCAGCAGCGGCCCGAGGAACGCCCCCGGGGTCACGTCGCCGCTGTGCGCGAGGAAGCCGCCGATCGCCGCGCAGGCGGTCAGCGCGACGGCGGCGACCCCCCAGCGCAGCCGCAGCAGGTGCAGCTCCAGGAAGTACAGCGGGAAGGCGATCCACAGCCCGTCGGGGGAGACCGCCAGCAGGGCCGCCCAGGCCGCGCCCAGCACGGCCAGCCACACCGCCCCGGCCCGCGGCGAGCGGTGCACCGCGGGGGTCCGTACGCCGGCCGCGTACACGGCGGCCAGCAGCACGCAGGCCGCGACCACCCAGGAGGCCCGGGGCGCGGAGTCGGCCAGTGCCCGGCCGGCGGCCAGCGCGAGCAGCGCCAGCAGCAGGGCGTGCAGGCACAGCCGCAGCACCTTGGACACCGGGGTGAGGGGGCGGGAGGCCGCGGGGGCGGCGGGCACGGGCACAGCGGGAGCAGTCATCGCCGGACCAGCGTAAGTCGGGCCGGGTCACCCCCGGTCAACCGAAAGTTTGATGTCTCGGTGGGCCCTTCGATACGAGGATCGGTACCGTGGCGCGATGCCTTGTGTCCACGCGGAAGACCAAGGTGGGGGACATGTTCGTCGCATGGAGAGATCTACGGTTCGCGAAGGGCCGGTTCGCCCTCATGGGCTCGGTGGTCCTGCTGATCACGCTGCTGGTCGGCCTGTTGTCCGGACTCACCGCCGGCCTGGCCCGGGAGAACATCTCGGCCGTCACCGGCCTGCCCGCCTCCCACCTGGCCTTCGCCGCGCCCGCCGGCGGCCAGGAGGTGTCCTTCACCAACTCCCAGGTGCCGGAGAAGGCCTGGCGGGCCTGGCGGGAGCAGCCCGGGGTGAGGGCGGCCGAGCCGCTCGGGATCCGTACGACCAACGCCGCCTCGGGCGAGCACACCGCGGCGGTGTCCGTGTTCGGCGTGGAGCCGGCCGGGGGGCTGGCTCCACGCGGCGCGGGGCTCACCCAGGGCCAGGTCGTCCTCACCGAGAAGGCGGCGAAGGAGCTGGGCGGCCTCACCGCGGGGGCCAAGCTGAAGATCGGCCCGCTCGAACTGTCCGTGGCCGCCGTCTCCGGCACGGCCGCCCACAGCCACACCCCGGTCGTCTGGATGGACCTGAACGACTGGCAGCGCGTCGGCAACCCCGGCACCTCCCTGGAGAACCTGGCCACCGTCCTCGCGGTCTCCGGTGACGGCATCGACCTGGCCGCCGCGGACGAGGCCGCGGGCACCCGGGCCCAGACCGTGGAGGAGGCCCTCGGCGCCATCGGCTCCTACCAGGCCGAGAACGGCTCGCTCCAGCTGATGCGCGGCTTCCTCTTCGCCATCTCGGCCCTGGTGATAGGCGCCTTCTTCACGGTGTGGACCATCCAGCGCAGCGGGGACGTCGCCGTCCTGAAGGCACTGGGAGCCTCGACGCCGTACCTCCTCAGGGACGCGCTCGGCCAGGCCGTGGTGATGCTGGCGGCCGGCACCGGGCTGGGCACGGCGCTGGCCGCCGGCTTCGGGGCGCTGATCAGCGGCGGGGACGTGCCCTTCGTGCTCCACACCGCCACCGTGCTCGTACCGGCCGCCGTGATGATCGCGCTCGGCGCGCTCGGCGCGGCCCTGTCCATCCGGCGGATCACCGCCGTCGACCCGCTGACCGCCCTCGGGAGCGCCCGATGACCCTGCTCGTGCACGACGTCACGCTCACCTACCCCGACGGCGACTCCCGGCTCACCGCGCTCGACGCGGTCGGCCTGGAGGTGCCCGCCGGCACCCTGACCGCGGTGATGGGCCCGTCCGGCTCCGGGAAGTCCAGCCTGCTCGCCGTCGCCGCCACCCTGGTCACCCCGGACTCCGGCCGGGTGGTCGTGGCCGGCCGGGACACGGCGGGGCTGAGCGCGGCCGAGAAGTCGGCCCTGCGCCGGGAGGAGATCGGCATCGTCTTCCAACAGCCGAACCTGCTGGCCTCGCTGACCGCCGCCGAACAGCTGCAGGTCATGGCGCACCTGTCGGGCCGCCCCCCGCGGGCGCTGCGCCGGCGCGCACTGGAGCTGCTGGACGCGGTGGGGCTCGCGGACAAGGCCGACAAGCGGCCCCACCAGCTCTCCGGGGGCCAGCGCCAGCGGATCAACATAGCCCGGGCCCTGATGAACGAACCCGCCGTGCTGCTGGTGGACGAGCCGACCAGCGCCCTCGACCACGAGCGCGGCGCCGCCGTGCTCGACCTGCTGGTCTCGCTCACCCGCGAGCGCTCCACGGCCACGGTGCTGGTCACCCACGACCACGCCCACCTGGAGCGGATGGACCGCACGGCGACGATGGCCGACGGCCGCCTCACCCGGAGCCCGGCACCGGTCCCGGCCCCCTGAGCCGGGCGGCGCGGGGCGTACGAGGGCCCCTGCCGTCCCGCTCCGGAGCGGGACGGCAGGGGCCCTCGTACGCCTGGTGCGCAGGTGCGCTCAGGCGGGGGTCTGGTTGGACAGGGCCACCGAGAGCTCGGCGGCGACGCCCTGCAGGATCGGCACGAAGGACTCGGCCACGGCCTCGGTCACCCGGCCGGCCGGACCCGAGATGGAGATCGCGGCGGCGGTCGGCGAGTTCGGCACCGAGACGGCGAGGCAGCGGACTCCTATCTCCTGCTCGTTGTCGTCGACCGCGTAGCCCGATGCGCGGACCTTCTCCAGGGCGTCGAGGAAGCCCTCGGGCGTGGTGATGGTCTTCTCGGTCGCCGCCGGCATGCCGGTGCGCGCCAGCAGGGCCCGTACCTCGTCGGCGGGGGTGTAGGCGAGGAGCGCCTTGCCCACGCCGGTGGAGTGCGGGAGCACCCGGCGGCCGACCTCGGTGAACATGCGCATGGAGTGCTTGGACGGCACCTGGGCGACGTAGACGATCTCGTCCCCGTCGAGCAGGGCCATGTTCGCCGTCTCCCCGGTCTCCTCGACCAGGCGGGCGAGGTAGGGGCGGGCCCAGGTGCCCAGCAGCCGCGACGCGGACTCGCCGAGGCGGATCAGCCGGGGCCCGAGGGAGTAACGTCGGTTGGGCTGCTGGCGGACGTAGCCGCACGCCACGAGGGTGCGCATGAGGCGGTGGATCGTCGGCAGGGGCAGTCCGCTGGCCGCGGAGAGCTCGCTGAGGCCGACCTCACCCCCGGCATCGGCCATGCGTTCGAGCAGATCGAAGGCGCGCTCAAGGGACTGGACGCCACCGCTGGCGGCGGTGGGCTTGGCGGAAGCGTCGGTGGTGCTGGCGCTGGACGTCGGCACGGCGCGGTCCTTTCGGTGCTGGCAGGCAAGGAAGCAGCCTACCGGTCGGTCGGCGTCGGCCCTAGAGCAGGGGCGAAGCCGTCCCCGCCGGTCAGAGGCGGTTTGTCCAGGTGGCGGACGTCCTCGGGAAGTTACCTCCCCGTCCCCCGGTGGTGGTAGCTACATTCTGTATGGCGAAATCTTAATTCCATCCTGTGGAAACATCCAATCGCGCCGAGAGAGCGTCAGCGGTCCGTCCGGGCACTCTTGACTGCTTCTCGATCGACGTGAAGACTCCGTCAACAGAACGTTGAATTTCGCTCTGTGGAAGTAGATGGGGAGGTTCCGGTGTCCGACGTGGCTGTGGAACTGGTACTGCGCTCGACGCGCGTCATCACCCCCGAGGGGACGCGCGCCGCCTCGGTGGCCGTCGCCGGCGGGAAGATCGCGGCCGTGCTGGCGTACGAGGCCGCGGTGCCGGCCGGGGCCCGGCTGGAGGACTTCGGCGACGACGTCCTGCTCCCCGGTCTGGTAGACACCCACGTCCACGTGAACGACCCGGGCCGCACCGAGTGGGAGGGCTTCTGGACGGCCACCCGCGCCGCCGCGGCAGGTGGCATCACCACCATCCTCGACATGCCCCTGAACTCCCTGCCCCCGACCACCACGACCGACAACCTGCGCGTCAAGCAGGAGGTCGCCCGCGCCAAGGCGCACGTGGACGTCGGCTTCTGGGGCGGCGCGCTGCCGGACAACGTCAAGGACTTGGCTCCGCTGCACGACGCCGGCGTCTACGGCTTCAAGTGCTTCCTGTCGCCCTCGGGCGTGGAGGAGTTCCCCGAGCTCGACCAGGAGCGGCTCGCCGCCTCCCTCGCCGAGATCACCGGCTTCGGCGGCCTGATGATCGTGCACGCCGAGGACCCGCACCACCTGGACTCCGCGCCGCAGAACCCGGGCCCCAAGTACGCCGACTTCCTGGCCTCCCGGCCGCGCGACGCCGAGAACATCGCGATCGAGAACCTGATCGCCCAGGCGAAGCGGCTGAACGCCCGCGTCCACGTCCTGCACCTGTCCTCCTCCGACGCGCTGCCGCTGATCGCCGCCGCCAAGGCCGAGGGCGTCCGGATCACCGTCGAGTCCTGCCCGCACTTCCTCACCCTCACGGCCGAGGAAGTCCCGGACGGCGCAACCGAGTTCAAGTGCTGCCCGCCCATCCGCGAGGCCGCCAACCAGGACCTCCTGTGGGACGCGCTCGCCGACGGCACCATCGACTGCATCGTCTCGGACCACTCGCCCTCCACGGCGGACCTCAAGACCGGCGACTTCGCCACCGCGTGGGGCGGCATCTCCTCCCTCCAGCTGGGCCTGCCCGCCATCTGGACCGAGGCGCGCCGCCGCGGCCACAGCCTGGAGGACGTCGTGCGCTGGATGTCCGCCGCCCCGGCCGCGCTCGCCGGGCTGACGCAGAAGGGCGCGATCGAGGCGGGCCGCGACGCCGACTTCGCCGTCGTGGCCCCTGAAGAAACGTTCACTGTGGATCCGGCCGAGCTGCACCACCGCAACCGGATCACGGCGTACGCGGGCAAGACCCTGCACGGCGTCGTGAAGTCCACCTGGCTGCGCGGTACGCAGATCGCCGACCACGGCACCCCGACCGAGCCCACGGGCCTCCTCCTCGAAAGGCAGAACTGACAGTGGCGATTCCTTCCTTCACCGGTAACGCGAACCCGTACGGAGGCGGCGACCCGTACGCGGACTACCGCACCGCGGACTTCCCGTTCACCCAGTACGCGAACCTCGCCGCCCGTGAGCTGGGCGCCGGTGTCATCGCCGCCAACGACGAGTTCTTCGCCCAGCGCGAGAACCTGCTCATCGCCGAGGCCGCGCACTTCGACCCCGAGCACTTCGGCCACAAGGGCAAGATCATGGACGGCTGGGAGACCCGCCGCCGCCGCGGTGTCTCCGCCACCCAGCCCTGGCCGACCGCCGAGGACCACGACTGGGCGCTCGTACGCCTGGGCGCCCCGGGCGTCATCCGCGGCATCGTCGTCGACACCGCCCACTTCCGCGGCAACATGCCGCAGGCCGTCTCCATCGAGGGCACCAACTGGGACGGCGCCCTCGCGCCGACCCCGGAGGAGCTCCTCGCCGGCGACGTGAAGTGGACCGAGCTCGTCCCGCGCACCCCGGTCGGCGGCCACGCGGCCAACGGCTTCGAGGTGACCGCCGAGCAGCGCTTCACGCACCTGCGCGTCAACCAGCACCCGGACGGCGGCATCGCCCGCCTGCGCGTGTACGGCGAGGTCGTCCCCGACCCGGCGTGGCTCGCCACGCTCGGCACCTTCGACGTCGTCGCGCTCGAGAACGGCGGCTCGGTCCAGGACGCGTCCAACCGCTTCTACTCCCCGCCGACCAACACCATCAACCCGGGCCGCTCCCGCAAGATGGACGACGGCTGGGAGACCGCCCGCCGCCGCGACAACGGCAACGACTGGATCCGCTACCAGCTCGTGGCGGAGTCGGAGATCCGCGCCGTCGAGATCGACACGGCGTACCTGAAGGGCAACTCGGCGGGCTGGGCCTCCCTGTCCGTCAAGACGGGCGAGGAGGGCGAGTGGACGGAGTTCCTGCCGCGCACCCGCCTGCAGCCCGACACCAACCACCGCTTCGTGCTGGACGCCCCGGCGGTCGGCACGCACGTCCGGATCGACATCTTCCCGGACGGCGGCTTCTCCCGCCTGCGCCTGCACGGCTCCCTGACCGAGGCCGGCGCCGCCGCGCACGCCGCCCGCCACCAGGAGCTGGGCGCCTAGTCCCGGGCCGCCGCCGCACCCGCACCGGTGCGCCGGCGGACGAGTGGAGCGGCCCCCCGGGGCCGGCCCCCCCCCCGGGCGCCGCGCCGGTAGCGCCCCCCC
>NZ_JBEZLV010000015.1:24239-162254 GCF_040652335.1 Streptomyces sp. NPDC048270 | reverse complement strand
TGGCACGCTGTTGAGTTCTCAAGGAACGGACGCTTCCTTTGTACTCACCCTCTCGGGCTTTCCTCCGGGCTTTCGTTCTGTGTTCTTGCGTTTCCGACTCTATCAGACTCTTTCGGGCCTGACTTCCTCGGTGCTTTCCAGGTTCTGCGCTTTCGCGCTTTCCCTTTCCGGCGATTCCGACTCTATCAGATCCTTTCCGCACCGTTCCCGGCTTGGATTCGAATTCTGATGGCCTTCGGAGGGCCTTTCCCTTTCGGGCGGAGCAGACTTTATCAGGTCTCCCCGGTCTGGATTCCCACCCGCCCGCATGACGCGGCCGGACACACGTGTGTGCCCGGGTGCCGTGCGGGGTGGAGAGGTAAACGTACTGGAGCGGGGCCCCCGGATGCAAATCCGGTTGCCCCGCTCCGGTGACGTCGCTACGGCGAGGGTCAGACCTCGACGACGACGGGGAGGATCATCGGGCGGCGGCGGTAGCTGTCCGACACCCACTTGCCCATCGTGCGGCGGATGAGCTGCTGGATCTGGTGCGGCTCGGCCACGCCGTCGGCGGCTGCCCTGGCGATGGCCTCTTCGATCTTCGCGGCCACCGGGCCGAAGGCGGAGTCGTCGATGCCGGAGCCTCGGGCGTGGATGTTCGGGCCGCTGACGACCTTGCCCGTGGTGCTGTCCACCACCACGTAGACCGAGACGATGCCCTCGTCGCCGAGGATCCGGCGGTCCTTGAGCGAGGCCTCGGTGACGTCGCCGACCGAGAGGCCGTCCACGTACACGTAGCCGGCCTGGACCTTGCCGGAGATCCGGGCCTTGCCGTCGATCAGGTCGACGACCACGCCGTCCTCGGCGATGACGATGCGGTCCTTGGGGACGCCCGTCATGGCACCGAGCTCGGCGTTGGCGCGCAGGTGGCGCCATTCGCCGTGGACCGGCATCAGGTTCCGCGGCTTGCAGATGTTGTAGAAGTACAGCAGCTCGCCCGCGGAGGCGTGGCCGGAAACGTGCACCTTGGCGTTGCCCTTGTGCACGACGTTGGCGCCCCAGCGGGTCAGGCCGTTGATCACGCGGTAGACCGCGTTCTCGTTGCCCGGGATCAGGGACGACGCCAGGATCACGGTGTCGCCGGGGACGATCCGGATCTGGTGGTCGCGGTTGGCCATGCGGGACAGGGCCGCCATCGGCTCGCCCTGGGAGCCCGTGCAGACCAGCACGACCTCGTCGTCCGGCAGGTCGTCGAGCGTCTTGACGTCGACCACGAGGCCGGCCGGGACCCGCAGGTAGCCCAGGTCGCGGGCGATGCCCATGTTGCGGACCATCGAGCGGCCGACGAAGGCGACCCGGCGGCCGTACTCGTGGGCGGCGTCCAGGATCTGCTGGATGCGGTGCACGTGGCTCGCGAACGAGGCCACGATGATCCGCTTCTGGGCGCTCGCGAAGACGCCGCGGATGGCGTTCGAGATGTCGCGCTCGGGCGGGACGAAGCCCGGGACCTCGGCGTTCGTCGAGTCCGAGAGGAGGAGGTCGATGCCCTCTTCGCTCAGACGCGCGAAGGCGTGCAGGTCGGTCAGGCGGTTGTCCAGCGGGAGCTGGTCCATCTTGAAGTCGCCCGTGCAGACGACCATGCCCGCACCGGTGCGGATGGCGACGGCCAGGGCGTCCGGGATGGAGTGGTTGACCGCGATGAACTCGCAGTCGAAGGGGCCCAGGGCCTCCCGCTCGCCTTCCTTCACCTCGAGGGTGTAGGGGCGGATGCGGTGCTCCTGGAGCTTCGCCTCGATGAGGGCCAGCGTCAGCTTGGAGCCGATCAGCGGGATGTCCGGCTTCTCCCGGAGGAGGTAGGGGACGGCGCCGATGTGGTCCTCGTGGCCGTGCGTGAGCACGATGCCGTCGATGTCGTCGAGGCGATCCCTGATGGACGAGAAGTCCGGCAGGATCAGGTCGATGCCCGGCTGCTCCTCTTCGGGGAAGAGGACGCCGCAGTCGACGATCAGCAGACGGCCGTCGAACTCGAAGACGGTCATGTTGCGGCCGATCTCGCCGAGGCCACCCAAGGGGGTGACCCGCAGGCCGCCCTTGGGCAGCTTCGGCGGCGGACCGAGTTCCGGATGCGGATGGCTCAAAAGTCTCTCCTCACCACACACGCCACGTACCCCTGAAGGCACGTGGCGCGCATGACATTCGTGCACTTGCTGTTGTCTGTTTCGGTCGTGCTTGTTCAGTTGTGAAGTCTGTTGTCAGAGCTGTACCCCGCCGGCGGCGAGATCGCGCGTGAGCTGCTCGGTCTCTTCGGCGCTCAGCTCGACCAGCGGGAGCCGCAGCGGGCCCGCGGGCAGGCCCTGCAGGTTCAGGGCGCCCTTGGTGGTCATCACGCCCTGGGTGCGGAACATACCGGTGAACACCGGCAGCAGCTTCTGGTGGATCTCGGTTGCCTTCTGGACGTCGCCGCCCAGGTGGGCCTCCAGCATGGCGCGCAGGTCGGGGGTGACCACGTGCCCGACCACGGAGACGAAGCCGACCGCGCCGATCGACAGGAGCGGCAGGTTCAGCATGTCATCGCCGGAGTACCAGGCCAGGCCGCTCTGCGCGATGGCCCAGCTGGCGCGGCCGAGGTCGCCCTTGGCGTCCTTGTTGGCAACGATACGGGGGTGCTCGGCCAGCCGGACGAGGGTTTCCGTCTCGATCGGGACACCGCTGCGGCCGGGGATGTCGTAGAGCATGACCGGCAGGCCGGTCGCGTCGGCGATCGCGGTGAAGTGCCGGTAGAGGCCCTCCTGCGACGGCTTGCTGTAGTACGGGGTCACGGCGAGCAGGCCGTGGGCGCCGGTGCTCTCGGCCTCGCGGGCGAGCTCGAGGGTGTGGCGGGTGTCGTTCGTACCGATGCCGGCGACCACGTGGGCGCGGTCTCCGACGGCTTCGAGGACGGCTCGTACGAGGTCGTTTTTCTCCGCGTCGGTGGTGGTCGGCGACTCACCGGTGGTGCCGTTGACGACCAGGCCGTCGTTGCCTGCGTCCACCAGGTGGACGGCGAGCTGCTGCGCGCCGTCGAGGTCGAGTGCGCCATCCGCCGTAAACGGCGTGATCATGGCGGTGAGGACCCGCCCGAAGGGGGTCTGCGGAGTCGAGATCGGAGCCATGGGTAACACGCTACTCGCTGCCATGCTCGCAGTGTCCCCTCGGGGGACGTGGGTCCGAGTGTTGGACACCGGCACTGCCTGCTCGGGGGTTCAAGCAGTGCCGGGTCCGTTTGATCAGCCTAGATGAACTTTACGAAACGCCGCAATACGGACACTTAGGACTTGACTTCGCACATGTGTGCGTTAAGCACCTATCGGGCCTTACGGGGCAACGCGACCGTTGCCGTTGAAGGCCGCGTGCGTGAGCGGCATGAGCTTCGCCCAGTGCTGCTCCATCTTCTCGCCGACCATCTCGATCTCCCGCTGCGGGAAGGACGGGACCTTGGCGAGTTCGTGCTGCGTCCGCAGACCGAGGAAGTGCATGAGCGAGCGGGCGTTGCAGGTGGCGTACATCGAGGAGAAAAGTCCGACGGGCAGGACCGAACGGGCCACCTCCCGGGCCACGCCCGCGGCGAGCATCTCCTGGTAGGCCTCGTAGGCCTGCCGGTACGAGTCCTCCATGACACGGCCGGTGAGCTCCTGCTGCGCCTCGGTGCCCTCGACGAAGACGTACTTGCCCGGGCGGCCCTCCTGGACGAGCTTGCGCTCGGCGTCCGGGACGTAGAAGACCGGCTCGAGCTCCCTGTAGCGACCGGATTCCTCGTTGTAGGACCAGCCGACGCGGTGCCGCATGAACTCCCGGAACACGAAGATCGGGGCGCTGATGAAGAAGGTCATCGAGTTGTGCTCGAAGGGGCTGCCGTGGCGGTCCCGCATCAGGTAGTTGATCAGGCCCTTGGAACGCTCCGGATCCTTCTGCAGCTCCTCGAGGGACTGCTCGCCGGCCGTGGAGACCCGGGCGGCCCACAGGACGTCTGAGTCGGCGGCGGAGTGCTTCACCAGCTCCACCGTCACGTCACTGCGGTAGCTGGGTTTCAGATCTGAAGCGGCGGTCTCGCTCACCGGGGGTCCTTCCACATGTGCGTCCTGGGGCGCGCCCACTCTACGTCGCCGCCCGCGGGCCGCCGCGCAGACCGCTCGGGGCGGCGGACGGGCCACGGAGCTGACGCAGCGCCAAGAAAATTGGTGAATATGCAGAAATCGGGCACCGATTGGGCGGCTCGGACGTCTTACCGGGTAGAACCCACGCCCACCTGCCACCACCGCCCCAGGGCCCCGACCGTGAGGAGAGTCGCTCTCATGTTCAGCCGGCGCGAACCCGTCCCGTTCGCCTTCGTCGCCGAGGCCGACCGCTTCCGCAGCAACGTCACTCCGCCGCCGCGCGAGCGCCTGAGCAAGACCCAGCTCGCCGCCCGTAGTCTGGTCGGGCTGACCGTGGTTGCCGGGCTGGCCGGCTCGCTGGTCTTCGGCATGCCCGCACTGCAGCCGAGCAAGGCGCCGGAGAAGTCGCAGCAGTCGGAGGCCTCCCAGGGGCGGTAGCCTCACGGTCACAGCCCAACCGAACGTGCATGTGAGTGAGGTCCAGCCGTGCCCCTGCCCTTCCTGACGGCCGACGGTGTGCCCGACGCGGACGACGACGCCGACGAGGTGGCGGCCCTTGCCGACCACGACCGCTGGCGGCGCCCCTACCGGCCGGGCCCCTGGCGGGTGGGCATCGCCGCGCTGCTGCTCCTGCTGTCGGCGTTCATGCTGCTCTCCACGATGATCGTCGCCTTCGCCGGCGCCTGGGGCGGGGCAGCCGTCTGCCTCGCCGCCGCTCTCGTCGTCATCGGCTCGGCCCTGCGGCTGCTGCGCGCCGGGGTATGGGTGAGCCGTGCGGGACTGCGCCGGGTGGGGTTCTTCGGGACCCGCTCGATCGCCTGGGGCGAGGTCGCCGAGCTGCGCACGGTGCAGCAGCCGGTGCGCTGGCTCGGTCTGCCGCGGACCGTACAGGGGCAGGCGCTGACCGTGGCCCTGCGCGGCGGTGCGGAGGTGCCGGCGCTGCTGACCGACCACAACGCCGATTTCCTGTCGCGGGGCGAGGCCTTCGACCGGGCCGCCGACACGCTCGGGGCCTGGGTCGACGAATACCGGCCCGTGCCCGCCTAATCCGGCGCCGCGCGCACGGGAGGCCCGTACAGGTGTCAGACCTGTACGGGCTTCCTGTCGTGCAGGGCGATGGCCCGCTGCATGGCCTTGCGCGCCCGCGGGGTGTCACGGGCGTCGTGGTAGGCGACGGCGAGGCGGAACCAGCTGCGCCAGTCCCCCGGCGCGTCCTCGGTCTCGGCCTTGCGGCGCGCGAAGACCTCGTCGGCCGAGTCCCGCAGGATCCGGCCGTACTGGTCCCGCTCCAGCTCGTCCACGGGCAGCCCGCCCTCGGCCTCCAGCTCGGTCGCGAGCTGGTTGGCCCTGGTGACGAACTGCGTGTTCTTCCAGAGGAACCACACACCGATGACCGGCAGGATCAGCACGGCCGCACCGAAGGTGACGGTGAGCCAGGTGCCCTGCCGGATCAGCATCAGGCCCCGGCTGCCGACCAGGACGAAGTAGACGACCAGGACGGCGGCCGTGAGGAAGTACGTGATCTTCGCGCGCATGGGAGGACTACCGGATCAGCCGAGGTCGAGGAAGTGTTCCAGGCCGAAGGTGAGGCCCGGGGTCTGCGTCACGCGGCGCGCGCCGAGCAGGATGCCCGGCATGAAGCTGCTGTGGTGCAGGGAGTCGTGACGGATGGTCAGGGTCTCGCCCTCGCCGCCGAGCAGCACCTCCTGGTGGGCCAGCAGGCCCCGCAGGCGGACGGCGTGCACCGGGACGCCGGAGACGTCCGCGCCGCGGGCGCCGTCGAGTGCGGTGGCGGTGGCGTCGGGCTGGGCGCCGAGGCCGGCCTCGGCCCGGGCGGCCGCGATGAGCTCGGCCGTGCGGGTCGCGGTGCCCGAGGGGGCGTCGACCTTGTTGGGGTGGTGCAGCTCGATGACCTCGACGGACTCGAAGTAGCGCGCGGCCTGGGCGGCGAACTTCATGGTGAGGACGGCGCCGATGGAGAAGTTCGGCGCGATGAGCACGCCGGTCTGCGGGGAAGCCGCGAGCCAGGTGTTCAGCTGCGCGAGGCGGTCCGCGGTCCATCCGGTGGTGCCGACCACTCCGTGGATGCCGTGGCGGATCAGGAAGTCCAGGTTCTCCATCACCGAGGCCGGGGTGGTCAGCTCCACGGCGACCTGGGCGCCGGCCTCGGCCAGCGTCTCCAGCTTGTCGCCGCGGCCGAGGGCCGCCACCAGCTCCATGTCTTCGGCGGCCTCGACCGCCTTGACCGCTTCGGAGCCGATGCGGCCCTGTGCGCCGAGGACTGCCACGCGCAGCTTGCTCATGTTGCTTGCTTCCTTACGTGCGTACGGGACTAGGCGACCGCTTCGTCGAGACGGGCGGCCTGCTTCTCCTTCAGCGGGCCGATCACTGCGAGCGAGGGCCGCTGGGCCAGTACATCCTGTGCGACCGAGCGGACGTCGTCCGGGGTCACGGAGGCGATCCGGGCCAGCATGTCGTCGACCGACATCTGGTCGCCCCAGCACAGCTCGCTCTTGCCGATGCGGTTCATGATCGCGCCGGTGTCCTCCAGGCCGAGGACGGTGGACCCGGAGAGCTGGCCGATGGCCCGCTTGATCTCCTCGTCGGTCAGTCCGTCGGTGGCGACCTTGTCGAGCTCGTCGCGGCAGATCCGGAGCACGTCGTGGACCTGGTTGGGGCGGCAGCCCGCGTAGACGCCGAAGAGGCCGGTGTCGGCGAAGCCGGAGGTGTAGGAGTACACGCTGTAGGCCAGGCCCCGCTTCTCCCGGACCTCCTGGAAGAGCCGGGAGGACATGCCGCCGCCCAGCGCGGTGTTCAGCACGCCCAGGGCCCAGCGCCGCTCGTCGGTGCGGGCGAGGCCCGGCATGCCGAGGACCACGTGGGCCTGCTCGGTCTTGCGGCCCACCAGCTCCACGCGGCCGGAGGTGCGGATGCGCCGGCTGCCGGTGCGCGGGCCGATCGGCTCGGCGTCGGTGCGGGTCAGGGCGCCGGCCTTCTCGAAGGCGGCGCGGACCTGGCGTACGAGCTTGGTGTGGTCGACGTTGCCGGCGGCGGCCACCACGAGGTGGGTCGGGTCGTAGTGCTTCTTGTAGAAGCGGCGGATCCGGTCGGCGCCCAGGGCGTTGATCGTGTCGACGGTGCCGAGGACGGGCCGGCCGAGGGGGGTGTCCCCGTACATGGTCTGCGCGAACAGGTCGTGGACCATGTCGCCCGGGTCGTCCTCGGTCATCGCGATCTCTTCGAGGATGACTCCGCGCTCGGCGTCGACGTCCTCCTCGCGGATCAGCGAGCCGGTGAGCATGTCGCAGACCACGTCGACGGCCAGCGGCAGGTCGGTGTCGAGCACCCGGGCGTAGTAGCAGGTGTACTCCTTCGCCGTGAAGGCGTTCATCTCGCCGCCGACCGCGTCGATCGCGGAGGAGATGTCGAGGGCGCTGCGCTTGGCGGTGCCCTTGAAGAGGAGGTGCTCCAGGTAGTGCGTGGCGCCGTTCAGCGTGGGCGTCTCGTCACGGGAGCCGACGTGCGCCCAGATGCCGAAGGTGGCGGAGCGGACGGAGGGCAGCGTCTCGGTGACGATGCGCAGTCCGCCGGGCAGGACGGTGCGCCGGACGGTGCCGATGCCGTTCTGCCCCTGGAGAAGGGTTTGGGTACGGGCGACGGCCCGCCCCTCCGAAGAGGGGCGGGCCGTCACACGGGAACTACGCGACATCACTTGTCGGAGTCGTCCTTGTCAGCGTCGTCGCCGGCGGCCTCGCCGTCGATCACGGGGATCAGGGAGAGCTTGCCGCGCTGGTCGATCTCGGCGATCTCCACCTGGACCTTGGTGCCGACCGCGAGCACGTCCTCGACGTTCTCCACGCGCTTGCCACCGGCGAGCTTGCGGATCTGCGAGATGTGCAGCAGGCCGTCCTTGCCGGGCATCAGGGAGACGAAGGCACCGAAGGTGGTGGTCTTGACGACCGTACCCAGGTAGCGCTCGCCGACCTCCGGCATGGTCGGGTTGGCGATCGAGTTGATCGTGGCGCGGGCGGCCTCGGCGGCCGGGCCGTCGGCGGCACCGATGTAGATGGTGCCGTCGTCCTCGATCGTGATCTCGGCGCCGGTGTCCTCCTGGATCTGGTTGATCATCTTGCCCTTGGGGCCGATGACCTCACCGATCTTGTCCACCGGGATCTTGACGGTGATGATCCGCGGGGCGAACGGGGACATGGCGTCCGGCGTGTCGATCGCTTCCATCATCACGTCGAGGATGTGGAGGCGCGCGTCGCGGGCCTGCTTGAGGGCGGCGGCCAGGACCGAGGCCGGGATGCCGTCGAGCTTGGTGTCCAGCTGGAGCGCGGTGACGAACTCCTTGGTGCCGGCGACCTTGAAGTCCATGTCGCCGAAGGCGTCCTCCGCACCGAGGATGTCGGTGAGGGCGACGTAGTGGGTCTTGCCGTCGATCTCCTGGGAGATCAGGCCCATGGCGATACCGGCGACGGGGGCCTTGAGGGGCACACCGGCGTTCAGCAGCGACATGGTGGAGGCGCAGACCGAGCCCATGGACGTCGAACCGTTGGAGCCGAGGGCCTCGGACACCTGGCGGATCGCGTACGGGAACTCCTCGCGGGTCGGGAGGACCGGCACGATGGCACGCTCGGCGAGCGCGCCGTGGCCGATCTCGCGGCGCTTGGGCGAGCCCACGCGGCCGGTCTCACCGACGGAGTACGGCGGGAAGTTGTAGTTGTGCATGTAGCGCTTGCGGGTCACCGGGGAGAGGGTGTCCAGCTGCTGCTCCATGCGGAGCATGTTGAGGGTGGTGACGCCCAGGATCTGGGTCTCGCCACGCTCGAACAGCGCCGAGCCGTGCACGCGCGGGATGGCCTCGACCTCGGCGGCGAGGGTACGGATGTCCGTGAGCCCGCGGCCGTCGATGCGGACCTTGTCCTTGATGACGCGCTCGCGCACCAGGGCCTTGGTCAGGCTGCGGTAGGCGGCGGAGATCTCCTTCTCGCGGCCCTCGAAGGCCGGGAGGAGCTTCTCGGCGGCGATCTCCTTGACGCGGTCCAGCTCGGCCTCGCGGTCCTGCTTGCCCGCGATGGTCAGCGCCTGGGAGAGGTCGCCCTTGACGGCGGCCGCGAGGGCCTCGTACACGTCGTCCTGGTAGTCCAGGAAGACCGGGAACTCGCCCTCGGGCTTGGCGGCCTTGGCGGCCAGGTCGGCCTGGGCCTTGCAGAGGACCTTGATGAACGGCTTCGCGGCGTCGAGGCCGGAGGCCACGATCTCCTCGGTCGGCGCCTGGGCGCCGCCCTTGACGAGGGCGATGGTCTTCTCGGTGGCCTCGGCCTCGACCATCATGATCGCGACGTCGCCGTCCTCCAGGACGCGGCCCGCGACGACCATGTCGAAGACGGCGTCCTCGAGCTCGGTGTGCGTCGGGAAGGCCACCCACTGGCCGCGGATCAGCGCGACGCGGACGCCGCCGATCGGGCCGGAGAAGGGCAGGCCGGCCAGCTGGGTGGACGCGGAGGCGGCGTTGATCGCCACGACGTCGTACAGGTGGTCGGGGTTGAGCGCCATGATCGTCGCGACGACCTGGATCTCGTTGCGCAGGCCCTTCTTGAAGGAGGGGCGCAGCGGGCGGTCGATCAGGCGGCAGGTGAGGATCGCGTCCTCGGAGGGCCGGCCCTCACGACGGAAGAAGGAGCCGGGGATCTTGCCGGCCGCGTACTGCCGCTCCTCGACGTCCACCGTCAGGGGGAAGAAGTCGAGCTGGTCCTTGGGCTTCTTCGACGCGGTGGTGGCGGACAGCACCATCGTGTCGTCGTCCAGGTAGGCAACGGCGGAGCCGGCGGCCTGGCGGGCCAGGCGGCCCGTCTCGAAGCGGATGGTGCGGGTGCCGAAGGAACCGTTGTCAATGACGGCCTCGGCGTAGTGGGTCTCGTTCTCCACTAGTGTTTTCTCCATTTTCGTCGTCTCCGTCCGCCGCCCGTGTGGCGGTGGACGGTGCGGAGAAGCGCGCCTTGGGTGCGGGCCGGTCTTCGATCGAAGCACCCGGGTTCGGTGCCCGTGGGGCATTCCGGGTGCCACTACCGAGGACCGGCGGCGTAGGGAGGGCGCTCCTCCTCTTCAGTTGTGCGCGTCTGACTCAGACGCGCACGTGCTTCCCTTCCAGACTACAAAGGGTCCGGTCCGGTCCGCACGTACGGCGAAGGGAGCGGCCCCCGGATGTGGGAACCGCTCCCTTCGCAACGCTTTACTTGGCGCCGGCCGCACCGCGGCGGATGCCGAGGCGCTCGACCAGCGTACGGAAGCGCTGGATGTCCTTCTTGGCCAGGTACTGCAGCAGGCGGCGACGCTGGCCGACCAGGATCAGCAGACCACGACGGGAGTGGTGGTCGTGCTTGTGCGTCTTGAGGTGCTCGGTCAGGTCCGAGATGCGGCGGGAGAGCATCGCGACCTGGACCTCGGGAGAGCCGGTGTCGCCCTCCTTGGCACCGAACTCTGCGATGATCTGCTTCTTCGTAGCGGCGTCGAGCGGCACGCTTACTCCTCGTTTAGGTCTTCGTTGCCACCGAGTGCCCCAGGTCGAATTCTCTGGGGATCTTCCGTAACTCGGGAGGCGGGGTCCGCTGAGCGCAGTCCACAGACCCTCTGTCGGGGATCCGGGGGACGCGTACACAAACGGCCGTCACACAGCGTACCAGGCTGCCGGGCCGCGGCGTCTCAGCTGGTGAGAGCGCGGGCCCGGGAGTAGACGTCCAGCACGGCCAGGGCCAGGGGGACCAGGCTGAGCAGGACCGCCGCCTCGGTGAGGTCGAGCAGCCTTCCCCAGAAGGGTGACAGGCCCTTGCGGGGGATGACAAGCGCAATTCCCGCGAGGAGGGCCGCGCCGGCGGCGACGGCGGCGGTCAGCCAGATGGTGCGCAGCTCCAGGCCGCTGTGGTCCTGCTTGCGGACGAGGGCGTCGAGCAGGTCGTCCGGCGGGTTCAGGGCCAGGCCCAGGATCAGCAGCGCGACGGCGAGGAGCCCGGCGGCCAGGGCGCACACCACCTGGGAGGTGTAGCGGAAGAGCCGGGCGCGCAGCAGCATGGCGAGGCCGGTGGCGAGGGCGAGCAGCCGGCCCCAGGTGTTGTCGGAGAAGCCGAGGACGGCCGCGGCTCCCACGGCGACCGCGGCGCAGCCGCCGACCAGGCCGAGCAGCATCTCGTGGCCGCGGCGCGCCTGGGCGGCGATCTGCTCGGCGTCGAGGGAGGCGGCCGGGTCGTGCTGGTCGGGGCCGGACGGGTCACCGTACGGCTGGGTCTCGTAGCGGTCCGGGGTCTCGTACACCTCGGTGGCGCTGCGCGGGGCGGCGTAGCCGATGGGCAGGCGGGCGAAGCGGGCGGAGAGGCCGGGGAGGAAGGCGACGAGTCCGATGGCCACCGGTGCGACCGCTCCGGCCGTGGCCGTCGCGGAGGCCTCGGTGGCGATGGCCGTGAAGGTGGCCAGGGTGCCGGTGGCGGCGACGAAGGTGGCCGCGACGAAGGGGGCGTCCCCGCTGGGGGTGAGCGCGACCAGGGCCACGGAGGCGACGAGGACGCAGACGCAGCCCAGCAGGAACTGGAGCCGGCCGGGGCCCTGGCCGGCGGCGGGGGCGACGATCCCGGAGCCGGCGATCAGCAGGTGCGGCAGGGCGCTGAGGCCGAGCGCGACGGCGGAGCCGCGGTCGCGGTAGACGCGGGCGCGGACCCCGGCCACGGCGGTGAGCAGGACGCCGACGGCGGCCGCGATGATCCCGGGCAGGCCGTGCATGTCGTGGCGCAGGGGGTCGGCGTACCAGAGGACGAAGCCGAGCATGACGAGGAGCAGTGCGGCTCCGGCCAGGCCCGCGCCGCGCAGCATGTCGTCGCTCCAGCGGTGCCGGTCGCGGACGACGGCCGAGGCGACGGCGTCGGAGACGTCGTCGAAGACGGCGGGCGGCAGGGACTCGGCGAAGGGGCGCAGGCTGAGCACCTCGCCGTCGAGGACCTGCTGGGCGGCGAGGGTGCGGGCGCCGTCGAGGACGGTGCCGGAGCGGCGTACGAGGTGGAAGCCGGTGGGGGCGCCGACGGGCTGGGTCTGGCCGGTGAGGCGCAGCAGTTCGGGGTAGACGTCGGCGACGGCGATGTCCTCGGGGAGGGCGACGTCGATCCGGCTGTCCGGGGCCACGACGGTGACCCTGCAGAAGCCCGTCGCCTCGGCCGTACTCACCTGTGTGACCCCCCTTGTGGCCGCCCGCGGCGGCGGACGATTCGCGGATGCGCATGCTGCGCGCGTCACCCTACCGGGCGCTTGCCCGACTGTCGGCAAGTAGGATCACCGACGCGTGGAGGAGACCCCCTCCCCGCCCGGGACTTGGGGGCGCCGGATGCGGTGTCCCGTCCGTTTTCGAGGGATTGATGCTCCGGTGAGTCAGATCGTCGTCAAGCGGCCGCCGCGGTCCCTGCCGCCCGAAGTCCCTTCGGACGAACTGCGGCTGGAGGCACCGCCGGAGCTCCCCCGGGGACAGCAGGAGGGCATGCTGATGCAGCTCCTGCCGATGCTCGGCATGGGCTCCTCCGCGGTGTTCTTCTTCATGCCGGGTGCGGCGCCGTTCATGCGCATCATGGGCGTGCTGATGCTGACGTCGACGGTGGCGATGGTCGTGGCGCAGCTGGTGCGCCACCGCCGCGGTACGCAGGGGCAAATGGCCGATGTGCGCCGGGACTACCTCAAATACCTTGCGCAGACGCGCCGTCAGGTACGGCGGACCGCGCGGGCGCAGCGCGACGCGCAGCTGTATCTGCACCCGGCTCCGGACCAGTTGTGGTCGGTGGTGGCCGAGGGTTCGCGTCTGTGGGAGCGGCGGGTCGGCGACCCGGACTTCGGCCAGGCGCGGCTCGGGCTGGGCTCGCAGCGCCTGTCGACCCCGCTGGTGGCGCCGGACACGGCGCCGGTGGACGAGCTGGAGCCGTTGACGGCCGGCGCCATGCAGCGCTTCCTGCGGGTGCACTCCTCGCTGGACGGGCTGCCGATGGCGGTGTCGATCCGGGCGTTCTACCACGTGACGGTGTCGGGCGAGCCGGAGTCGGCGCGCGGTACGGCGCGGGCGCTGGTGGCGCAGCTGGCGACACTGCACTCCCCCGAGGACCTGGTGGTGGCCGTGGTGGCGGCGCGGGGCGCGGTGCCGTCGTGGGACTGGACGAAGTGGCTGCCGCACACGCAGGTTCCGGGGCAGGTGGACGGGGCCGGTACGAAGCGGCTGTTCGGCGACGACCTGGGTGAGCTGGAGGGCCTGCTGGCGCCCCGGCTGGAGGGGCGGCCGCGGTTCAGCCGTGACGTGTCGCCGGTGCTGGACCAGCCGCACCTGGTGGTGGTCCTCGACGGCGGAATGGTGCCGCCGGACTCGGTGTTCGCGGCGGTCGAGGGACTACAGGGCGTCACGATCGTCGAGGTGGTCGCGGGCGAGCTGGACGACCCGCGCGGCGGGCTGTCGGTCGTGGTGCGGCCGGGCCGGCTGCGCCTGGAGTCGGGCGCGGGCGTGGCGTACGAGGGCGCTCCGGACATCCTGTCGCTGCCCGCGGCGGAGGCGCTGGCCCGCCAGCTGGCCCCGCTGCGCACGGGTGGCGGGGACGACGACGAACCGCTGCTGGCCAACCTGGACTTCACGGACCTGCTGAACCTGGGCGACGCGGCCTCGATCGACGTGGCCCGCACCTGGCGGCCGCGGTCGGCCGGTGAGCGGCTGCGGGTGCCGATCGGTGTCGGCGAGGACGGCGCCCCGGTGATGCTGGACCTGAAGGAGGCCGCGCAGGAGGGCATGGGCCCGCACGGGCTGTGCGTGGGCGCGACGGGCTCCGGCAAGTCGGAGCTGCTGCGCACGCTGGTGCTGGGGCTCGCGGTCACGCACACCTCGGAGACGCTGAACTTCGTCCTCGCGGACTTCAAGGGCGGTGCGACCTTCACCGGCATGGGGCAGATGCCGCACGTGGCGGCCGTCATCACCAACCTGGCGGACGACCTCACGCTCGTGGACCGGATGGGCGACTCGATCCGCGGCGAGCTGCAGCGCCGCCAGGAGCTGCTGCGGTCGGCGGGCAACTACGCGAACATCCACGACTACGAGAAGGCCCGCGCGGCCGGCGCCCCGCTGGAGCCGCTGGCCTCGCTGGTGCTGGTCATCGACGAGTTCAGCGAACTGCTGACGGCCAAGCCGGACTTCATCGACATGTTCATCCAGATCGGCCGGATCGGCCGCTCGCTGGGCGTGCACCTGCTGCTGGCCTCGCAGCGGCTGGAGGAGGGCAAACTGCGCGGGCTGGACACGTACCTGTCGTACCGGATCGGCCTGCGGACCTTCTCGGCGGCGGAGTCGCGTACGGCGATCGGCGTGCCGGACGCCTACCACCTGCCGTCGGTGCCCGGTTCGGGCTATCTGAAGTTCGGCACGGACGAGATGACCCGCTTCAAGGCGGCGTACGTGTCGGGGACCTACCGCTCGGGCGGGCCGGACCTGTCGGTGGGCCCGTTCCCGGTGGAGCGGCGGCCCGCGCTGTTCACGGCGGCCCCGGTGCCGGTGGTGTACGCGGCGCCGGACCCGGCCTACCTGGCGGCGCGGTCGGCGCGGGAGGACGACGCGCTCGCCGACACCGTGCTGGACGTGATCGTGGGCAGGCTGGAGGGGCAGGGGGTGCCGGCGCACCAGGTGTGGCTGCCGCCGCTGGACCAGGCGCCGCCGCTGGACCAGCTGCTGCCGGCGCTGGCGCCGGGTGCGGAGCGGGGGCTGCACGCGGAGGGGTACACGCGGCCCGGCGGGCTCGTGGTGCCGCTCGGCCTCATCGACAAGCCCTTCGAGCAGCGGCGCGAGGTGCTGTACCGGGACTTCTCGGGTGCGGCGGGCCACATGATGGTGGTCGGCGGTCCGCAGTCGGGCAAGTCCACGCTGATGCGGACGCTGATCTCCTCGTTCGCGCTCACCCACACCCCGCGCGAAGTGCAGTTCTACGGGCTGGACTTCGGCGGCGGCAGCCTGTCGGCGGTCGCCGAGCTGCCGCACGTGGGCGGTATCGCCTCGCGGCTGGACCCGGAGCGGGTGCGCCGTACGGTCGCGGAGGTGGGGGGCGTCCTCAATCGCCGCGAGGAGTTCTTCCGCTCGAACGGCATCGACTCGATCGGCACCTACCGGCGCCGCCGGGCGGCCGGCGAGCTGCCCGGCGAGCCGTGGGGCGACGTGTTCCTGGTGATCGACGGCTGGGGCGGTTTCCGCGGCGAGTACGAGGGCCTGGAGCAGGTGGTCACGGACATCGCGGCCCGCGGTCTGGGCTACGGCATCCACGTGGTGATCACCGCGTCGCGGTACATGGAGGTGCGCTCGGCGCTCAAGGACCAGATGCTGAGCCGGCTGGAGCTGCGGCTCGGCGACGTCATGGACTCGGAGTTCGACCGCAAGGTCGCGGCGAACGTCCCCACCGGGATGCCGGGCCGCGGCCAGGTGCCGGAGAAGCTGCACTTCCTGGGTGCGCTGCCGCGGATCGACGGCTCGCACGACGCGGCGGACCTGTCGGAGGCCACGGCCTCCTTCGTGGACGCGGTGAAGCGGCACTGGGCGGGGCCCGCGGCCCCCGGGGTGCGGCTGCTGCCGCGGCTGCTGCACGCCGACCAGCTGCCCCGGGGCGGGGAGCACCCCGGTCGCGGGATCGCGATCGGCATCGACGAGACGGACCTGGAGCCGGTGTTCGTCGACTTCGAATCCGACCCCTTCCTGCTGGTCTTCGGCGAGAGCGAGTCGGGCAAGACGAACCTGCTGCGGCTCATCGCCCGGCAGATCTCGGAGCGCTATGCGCCGGAGCAGGCGCGCCTGGTGGTGGGCGACTACCGGCGGAGCCTGCTCGGGGCGCTGCCGGAGGCGCACCTGCTGGAGTACGCGCCGATGGCGAGCTCGCTGCAGATGCACATGGAGGCGCTGGGCGGGGTGTTCTCCCGGCGGCAGCCGCCGAACGACGTCACGCCGCAGCAGTTGCGCGACCGCAGCTGGTGGACGGGGCCGGACGTGTTCATCATCATCGACGACTTCGACCTGGTGGCCACGAGCCAGGGCAATCCGCTGGCGCCGCTGGTGGAGTTCCTGCCCTTCGCCCGGGACACGGGCGTGCGCTTCATCATCGCGCGGAACTCGGCGGGTGCCTCCCGGTCGATGTACGAGCCGTTCATGCAGCGGATCAAGGAGCTGGGCGCGCAGGGCGTGGTGCTGTCCGGTGATCCGTCCGAGGGCGATCTGATCGGCACCGTGCGGCCGCGTCCGATGCCGCCGGGCCGGGCCTACTTCGCCTCGCGCAGGCGGGGTACCTCGCTGGTGCAGCTGGGGCGGATGCCGGGGATGTGAGCAATCCCGTCCTTCCGGGCGGCGCAGGGCAGATAATCGGCGGTGAAGACCGCGCCACCGAGGGGAAAGGCCGCACATGGGCACCCAGCAGGAGAAGGACGAGCTGTACGCGCTCGACATCAGCGGCGTGGAGTGGGAGGGCCCGCCCGGGACCAGCCCCGACGAGGAGCGGGTCGAGATCGCCCGGCTGCCGGAGGGCGCGGTGGCCATGCGGTCCTCGCTGGACCGGGACACGGTGCTGCGGTACACCGCGGCCGAGTGGGAGGCCTTCGTGCTCGGTGCCCGGGACGGGGAGTTCGACCTGGACCGCCACCGGCCCTGACGGACCGGGGCGGCTGTACGGCGAAGCCGGAAGGGGCGCGCCCGGTGCGGGCGCGCCCCTTCGGCGCGTACTGGCTGCGTGCGTCTGCCGGCCGGAGCGGCTCAGTAGGCCTCGGTGAACAGGCGCGAGGCCTTCACGTCGGTGGCGCGGTAGTCGCCCTTGCCCTGCTCGATGAGCTTGGCGACCGTCTCCAGCTTCTTCTGCATCTCGTCGGCGATGCGCTTGTACTTGGTCTGGAGGGTCACGTACTCGCGGTGCGCCTCGCCGTCCCAGGTGTCGGTGACCACCTTGACGGCCTGCTCCATCTCGGCCAGGTCCTTGATGATGTTGTTCGACACGACGCGGATGCGGTCCGCCATCTGCTGGACGGTTTCGTACCGTACCCGGGTGTTGCCGTCGTTGCCCGACATGATCTTCTCCTTCGCGCTGGTGGTGACCGGGAACGACGCCGGTCAGACGTTGTCGAGGCCGGAGCGGGCGCCGCCGCCCGTGCCGCCGCCGGAGGGGGCCACGGCGCGGAACGCCGCGCGCACGTCCTCGTCCTGGGCGTTGCTCAGGTTCTTCGTCTGCGAGACGGCGTTGTGCAGTACCCCGAGCAGGCGGCGGATCTCGTCGTGCTCGACGTTGAGGTCCGACTGCGCCTTCGCGAATCCGGCGGCGCCGACACCGGTCCAGCCGGCGCTCACGGTGGCGATGATGTCGGCCAGCTCGCGGGCCTGGCGGGTGACGGCGTTGGCCGTCTCGGAGATCCTGTTGGCCGCCTTGACGACCGGATCGTCCGCCAGTCCGAAGGTGTTCGTGCTCATCCGAAGCTCCTCACTTCTCAATTCGCCGGCAGAACCGGCGGATTGCGCGGCGGAGCGGACGGTCCCGGCGCGGTGTTGGGTCACGCGCGGCGGACATCCCCCTCCGCTCCACGCGATCCCCCGATCACATTCGTGAAGCCTGCCGTCACTCTAGTCAGTTCAGCCTCACGGCCCAACACCGCTGGGCAGGTTGCGCAGATGAACCGTGCCCGTTCACTGCAAACGGCGTCGGCGGCCGCGGGCGTCGCGGACGACGGTCGCGGTCCCCGCGATGACGGCGATGACGACGGCGCCGATGCCCAGAGCGTACGTGCCGTACCGCTCCTGCCGCTCCTGGGCCGTCTCGGTGAGCCGGAGCCCGGCCGCCTCCGGGGCGGCGGCCGGGGGCGGGCCGGGGTCGGGGACGGGCGCCTTGGGGGCCTCGCGGTCCTGGCTGAGCGCCCGTACGGGGTCGACGACGCCCCAGCCGACGTAGTCGTCGCGGCCCTTGACCGAGCGTTCGGCGGTGTTCTGGATCTGCCAGACGATCTGCTGCGGCGACCAGTCGCCGTGCTTGGCGCGCAGCAGGGCGGCGACGCCGGCGACGTACGGTGCGGAGAAGCTGGTGCCGTTGTCGATGCACTGGCCGAAGCCGGGGACCGTGGAGACCATGTCGACGCCCGGCGCCGCCACCCCGATGAAGTCGCCGGGCTGGGAGAAGGCGGCCCGCTCGTTGTTGCGGTCCGAGGCGCCCACCGCGAGGACGCCGGGGAAGGCCGCCGGGTAGGTCTTGCGCTTCTCGCCGCTCAGGCCGTCGTTGCCCGCCGAGGCGATCACCACGGCCTTGGCGTCGATGGCCTTCTGCACCGACTTGCCGAGCTCGGAGTCCGCGGTCAGCGGCACGTCGGTGTCCTGGGAGATGTTGATGACCTGGGCGCCCTTGGCCACGGCATGGTCGATGGCCTGGCTCAGGGACAGGGCGTTGCCCTTGCCCTGCCCGTCGTTCTGCCGGATCGGGATGATCGTGGCGTCCGGGGCCAGGCCCACGAAGCCGGTGCCCTCCTGGGGGCGGGCCGCGATCAGCCCGGCGACCTTGGTGCCGTGGCCGACGGTGTCGGCCGTGCCGTCCCCCTTGGGGTCGATCAGGTCCTTGCCGGCGCCGATGTCGAGGGCGCCGCTCAGCTGGGGGTTGGCCCGGTCCACCCCGGTGTCGATGACGGCGACGCGGACGCTGTTGCCGTTCTTGTCCTTGCCCTTGGTGTGCGCCCACAGCTCGTCGAGCAGGAGCCGCTGCAGGGCCCAGGGGCGGTCGGCGATCTGCTTCTTCATGGGGAAGGTGCATTCGCCGGCGCCGTCGAGGCGCAGGGTGTACGGGGCTTCGGTCGCGGGCGGGGATGCGGGGGCGGCCGCGGCGGCCGGCGCGGCGGCGCAGACCCCGGCGAGGGCGAGGGCGGCGGCGAGCGGGGCGAGCCGCCGCGGCTGCGGGAGCTGGATCATCGGCGGCCGCCTCACGAACCCTGGGGCTGACGGGCGGAGTTGGTGTCCAGCCGCGGCCCCTTGGAGAGGAACTCCGACCAGGCGATGGGCACCATGGCCGGGGTGACGCCGGCGTAGCCGAGCCGGATCTGCGCCTGGCTGGGCTCGGGGGCGCCGGGCGCGCCGGCCGTGCCGCCCTTCGCCTGCTGGTCGGGGGCGCCGATCTTCGACTGCTCGGCGTCGCTGTCGCCGTTGGCCTGTACCGCGTACCGCAGGCCGGTGTCGGTGACCAGGAAGAGGGAGCCGCCGGCCGTGGTCTGCCTGCCCTGGACCTGCGTGTAGAGCAGTCCCGAGCCCGGGGTGACGTACGCGCTGGTGCCGCTGGCGGTGATGTCGACGGGGAAGCCGCTGCCCGCCCAGGTGCTCAGGGTCTGGCCGCCCTGGCCGTCGACCGCGCGCAGGACGTTGCAGACGGTGTCACGGGCGCCGGGGCCGCCGGCCTGCGCCCCGGCGGCCGGTGCGCTCTGGTTGACGCGCTCCGCCTTCCTCTGCGGCCACTTGACCTCGCCGCCGAACGGGGCGGGGTCCGGGCTGAGCGCCTGGAGGTCGACCTCGCGGGCCTTGCCGTGCATGTTCAGGCCGTCCGTGGCGGGCGCGGAGATCAGCAGCCACGCGACGAACTCGGAGACCGGCGCGACCTTCCCGGGCAGGACCACGTAGTGCTGGGTGCCGGAGCCCGTCTGGGCCCTGAGCACCATGCCCACCTTGTTGTCGGCGGTGACCAGGCCCTTGACGTCGGCGTTGGCGCCGGCCTTTCCGGGCAGTTGCGGGAAGGCCAGGTCGTCACCGGAGTTGAGGGTCGCCAGCCACTGCTCGCTGACCGGCTGCGCGGTGGCGCCCGTACCGACCAGGGCGTTGGTCATCGTGCCCGCGGCCGCGGTGCCCTCGGGGAACTTGTACTTCGTGCCGGTCGCGTCGACCAGGTAGCGCTCCTTGCCCTCGCCGGTGCTCTGCACGTACAGCGCCTGGGTGTCGGTGAGCCTGCGCCCGTCGTCCGTCAGGTGCGCCTCCCGGTCGGCGAGCACGAAGGTGGCGGTCTGCACCCCGCGCCCGTTGCCCCCGGGCTGCTGGCAGACGGCCCAGCGCTTGGCCTTGGCCGCGTCCGCCTTGGCGGGGAGCCGGTCGGGTGCGTACGGGATGCCGATGATGGGGCCGCGCGGCGGCTTGCCGGCGTCCAGCACCTTGTCGTCGACCTGGACCACCTTGAACTTCGAGGGATCCAGCAGAAGTCGGGCCGAGGCGAGGTTCAGCACGGGGTGCAGACGGGTCTGGTCCTTGCCGTTCACCTTCGTCGTCAGGACCACGTACCGGGTGGTCGACTGCTTGCCGACGATCACCTGGGTCCCGGCGTCCGCCCAGCCCTTGGGGGCGGTGGGCTTGAACATGCCCCAGGCGCCGAAGGCGGCGAGGACGACGGCGCCGACGATCACACCCGGCACGACCGCGCGCAACGGGCGCGGCGCGCCCTCCTCGGTGCCCGTCGCGGACGGCTGGAGGAACGCGGCCACCGTGCGCCGCTTCGCAAAGGTGTACGCGTTGAGCTCATCACGTCGTGATGCCATGACCGCCTGATTCTCCCCGCACGGCCCGGTCGGTGAGTACGGTCCCCGGGCCTCGTTCGTCGGACCGGGCACCTACTATGCCTCTTGACCGACGGTATGCAGGGGCCGGGTAGGGTGAGGTTGCCGCTCAGCGCCTTCCACACCGGGGTAATCAGGGCTTGTTGGGGTGGATTGGGGAGATTCCGGGGCCGCGCGGCTGCCGTCGCGCCGTGCCGGAACCGACGGGGGTCTGGTCCCGGGAAGGGGAAGTGCGCGAGTGATGGCCACGGCGACGCAGCCGCAGACCGGCGCTGCCGCACCCGCGCGCGGCGGGGTGGCACCGCATCCGAAGTCCAGCCCCGGGCGCTTCGGCCCGTTCCGATTGCAACAGCTCGTCCTGCTCCAAGTGGCCGCTGCCGTCCTGCTGGTGGCCTGGGTGGTCGAACCGGTGCTGCTGGTGCCCGCCGTTGCTCCCGCGCTCGTCCTGGTGACGCTCGCGGTCGTACGCCGGCACCAGCGCTCCCTGCCGGAATGGATCAGCGGCGCGCTCGCCCTGCGCGCGCGGCAGCGCCGGGCCGCGTCCCTCACCGTGCCCGCGGGCACGGAGCCCGGGCTGGCCCCGCTCGTCGAGGCCGATCCGGCCCTGCGCACCCTGACGTTCAGCGACCGCGACCGGCGGCCGGTCGGCATGATCGGCGACGGCACCTTCCTCACCGCGGTCCTCCAGGTGGACACCGACGCCACCGCGCTGCGGCCCGACCGGGCGGCGCGGCCGCTTCCGCTGGCCCTCGTACGGGACATCCTCGAAGTGGACGGCATCCGGCTGGAGTCCGCGCAGCTGGTGCAGCACACCCAGCCCGCGCCGGCCCCGCACCTGCCCGCCCAGTCGATGGCCACGCGCAACTACGCGCCGCTGCAGGCCCGTACCGGCACTCCGGCGGTGCGGCTCACCTGGATCGCGCTCAAGCTCGACCCGGAGCTGTGCCCCGAGGCGGTCACCGCGCGCGGCGGCGGCCTGGCGGGTGCCCAGCGGTGCCTGGTGCGGGCGGCCGACCAGCTGGCGAGCCGGCTGGCCGGGGCCGGGTTCACGGCGGGTGTGCTGACCGAGCAGGAGCTCACGGCGGCCCTGGCCACCTCCTCGTGTGCGAACCCGATGGCCATCACGCAGGCCGGGCGGTCGGCCGGCACGGGACGGCGGACGCAGGAGACCCCGCGGACCTGGCGGTGCGACGACCGGCGGCACACCACGTACTGGATAGGCCGCTGGCCGCAGCTGGGCGGCGCGGGGGCGGCGCCGCTGCCGCAGTTCGTGGCGCTGCTGACCTCGCTGCCGGCCCTCGCGACCACCTTCAGCCTGACGCTGGCCCCGGCGGAGCGCCAGGGCGTGACCCTGACCGGGCACGTCCGGGTGACGGGCCGCAGCGACGAGGAACTGGTCGCCGCGCGGCGCGAGTTGGAGCGGACGGCACGGGGTGTGAAGACCGGGCTGGTCCGGCTCGACCGGGAACAGGTGCCGGGGCTGTTGGCCTCGCTGCCGCTGGGAGGCGCGCGATGAGGGGCGGTTTCGGACTGGTCGGCCCGCGGCGCGAGCGCCACGTGGTGGCGGCCGTGGACCTCGACCGCCTCGCACTGCCCCTCGGGGACGACGGGGTCGTCATCGGGGTGGACGCCGAGGGGCGGTCGGCGGTGCTCGGCGTCAACCGGCCGACCCCGTACGAGGTCACGCTCATCGGCGGCCTGTGGACGGCGCAGGTGCTGGCGCTGCGCGCGGCGGCCACGGGCGCGCGGGTGGCGGTGGAGACCGGGCGCGGGCAGGTGTGGTCCGGGCTGGCCCAGGCGGCGGGTGGCGGGCAGCAGTGCGTGACCCTGCACGACGTGGGCCGGGTGCCCCCGCAGGGGGCGTCGGCGGGCAGCCCGGTGCTGGTGATCCGGGACTGCGGGATGCGGCCGCCGCGCGGGCGCGTGGTGGCCGGACCCTGGCAGTCGGTGCTGACGCTGCTGCCCTATCTGAGCCCGACGGCTCCGCGGTTGCTCCAGCAGTCCTCGCTGGTGGGCGTGCAGCGGGTGTCGCCGGACGAGGCGGAGCAGATCGGCCGGCTGATGGGCCTGCCGCGGCCCGCGGTGGATTCCCTGCCGACGCTGGGCGACGGGGTGACCCTGTGGTGCACGCCACGGGACCGGCAGTTCGTGTTGACGCAGGGGACGGAAGCGGAGACGGGCCTGCTGGGCGCGGCCCGCCGCATCGACTGAGCGCGGGCAGGGCAGACGGGGGCGGACACCGTACCGGGCCGCGATTAGGCTGAGCGTGGGCGCGGCGCGGAGGTGGGCGCCGGACCAGTGTTCGACAGACCAGGAGGACCAGTGAGCGGCGATCGGAACGAGAGGCGCGGCGGGACGTGGGACGTCCCGACGGACGATCAGTCCGACGCGGAGCCCGAGCTGACGGGCGAGTTCACCATCGACTACACCCCGCCGGCCTGGTACACGCAGGGTGCGGCTCCCGCCGCGCAGGTACCGGGGCTGCCCGAGGGCAGCGGTTTCGAGCCCCACCGCCCGTCGGACGTGGCCTCGCCCCCGACGATGCGGATGGCTCCGCCGGCGCCGCGGCCCCCGTCGGACGACGCGGGCCCGCCCGCCCCGTCGCCGGCGCGGGCCCAGACCCCGGCCGAGCCCCCGGCTCCGGCCGACGCGGGACCGGCCTTCCCGGCTCCGGCCGACGCGGGACCGGCATTCCCGGCTCCGGCCGACGCGGGACCGGCCTTCCCGGCTCCGCCGCTGCCCGCGGTCGAGGTTCCGGCGTTCCGGGCCGAGGCGCTCCCGCCGGCCGAGCCCGAGGCGCCCGCCCCGGCGGCCGAATTCCCCGCACGGCTCGAGCCGCCCGCGTACCGGGCCGAGGCGCTCCCGCCGGCCGAACCCGAGGCGCCCGCCCCGGCAGCCGAATTCCCCGCACGGCTCGAGCCGCCCGCGTACCGGGCCGAGGCGCTCCCGTCGTCCGAGCCCGAGGCGCCCACCCCGCCAGCCGAGTTCCCCGCACGGCTCGAGCCGCCCGCGTACCGGGCCGAGGCGTCCGCACCGGCGGCTCCCCCGGCGCCGGTGCCCCCGGCCCCGGCTCCTCCCGCACCGGCGGAGAACCCGGCCCGCATCGAAGCGCCCGCGTACCGCGCCCCGGCGCTCCCGCCGTCCGAGGCCGGCGCTCCCGCGCACCCGGCTCCGGACCTGCCTCCGCCGCCGGCGGCCGAGCTCCACGCGCCGGCGCCCGTCGAGGCGCCCGCGCCGGTCGGGCCCCCGGCCTACCCGGCTCCGGCCCTGCCCCCGGTCGGGGCAGAGGCCCCCGCGCCGGCCGCGGCCGACGCCGTGCCCGCCGGGGAGCAGGCCGCGCCGGTCAGCCCTACGGACGTACCGCACGCCGGAGCGGAGAACCCGTTCGGGGGACCCGGTGTCCCGCCGCAGGCGCCGCCGCCCGCGTTCCCGGCCCATGACGCCTACCCGTTCCAGCCGCCGGCTCCGGCCCCCGGCCCGGCTCCGGCCGCTCCGGGCCCGGTGCCGCAGCACGACCCCCGCTCCGGCGCCCAGTGGCCCACCGGACCTCAGCAGCACCAGCCGCAGCCGCAGCCCCCGCAGCCGCACGACGCCCGGTACTCGGGCCAGGCCCCCGGCGGCGGGGCGCCGCTCGGCTACACGGCCGCCGTGGAGCTGTCCTCGGACCGCCTGCTGCGCAACAAGCAGAAGCCCAAGAGCAGCAACAACGGCGGCGGCGCCGGCGGCCGCTTCCGCTTCGGCGGCAAGGCGGCCGAAGCGGAGCGCCAGCGCAAGCTGGACCTGATCCGCACCCCGGTCATGTCCTGCTACCGCATCGCCGTCATCAGCCTCAAGGGCGGCGTCGGCAAGACCACGACGACCACCGCCCTCGGCGCCACCCTCGCCACCGAGCGCCAGGACAAGATCCTGGCCATCGACGCGAACCCCGACGCCGGAACGCTCGGCCGCCGGGTGCGCCGCGAGACCGGGGCCACGATCCGCGACCTGGTCCAGGCGATCCCGTACCTGAACTCGTACATGGACATCCGCCGGTTCACCTCGCAGGCGCCCTCCGGACTGGAGATCATCGCCAACGACGTGGACCCGGCCGTCTCGACGACGTTCAACGACGAGGACTACCGCCGCGTCATCGAGACGCTCGGCCGCCAGTACCCGATCATCCTCACCGACTCGGGCACCGGCCTGCTGTACTCCGCCATGCGCGGGGTCCTGGACCTGGCCGATCAGCTGATCATCATCTCGACCCCGTCCGTGGACGGCGCGAGCAGCGCCAGCACCACCCTCGACTGGCTCTCCGCCCACGGGTACGCCGACCTCGTCTCGCGCTCCCTCACCGTCATCTCGGGGGTCCGCGAGACCGCCAAGATGATCAAGATCGAGGACATCGTGCAGCACTTCGAGACCCGCTGCCGCGGCGTCGTCGTCGTGCCGTTCGACGAACACCTCGCGGCCGGCGCCGAGGTCGACCTCGACATGATGCGGCCCAAGACCCGCGAGGCCTACTTCAACCTGTCCGCCCTCGTGGCGGAGGACTTCCTGCGGGCCCAACAGCAGGCCCCGCAGGGCCACTGGGGAGCCCCGCACCAGCAGCACCAGCAGCACCCCCAGCCCCACCCGCAGCAGCAGCCGCCCCCGTACGGCCAGCCCCAGGCGCAGCCTCCGTACCCGCAGCCGCAGCCGCAGCAGCCGTACGCCCAGCCCTACCCGCAGCCGGGCCAGCCCTGGCAGCAGCCCCAGCAGCCCCCGGCAGCCCCGCCGCCGCAGCCCCAGCAGCCGCCGCGGGACCCGCGCCTCGGCTGACCGGCCGACAGCGGCCGACAGCAGGAAGGGCCCGTACCGCCCCGGACACCGGGGTGGTACGGGCCCTCGCCTGTCTCTGCGAGCCGGTCACCCCGGCCTGCCGTCAGCGCGCCGAGTCGTACGCGTCCGTCAGCACCCGCGCCCGCTTCACGTCGTCCGCGATCGCCTCCAGCAGCCCGTCCAGCGACTCGAACCTGGCCATCCCCCGCACGTACGCGAGGAAGTCGACGGCGACGTGCTGCCCGTACAGGTCCAGCCCGATCCGGTCGATCGCGTACGCCTCCACGGTCCGCTCGGTCGCGTCGAACTGCACGTTCGTGCCCACCGAGATCGCCGCGGGCATCCGCTCCCCGTCGGCCGTCAGCCAGCCCGCGTACACCCCGTCCGCCGGGATCGCGGTGTGCGGCGCCGTCTCGACGTTCGCCGTCGGGTACCCGAGCTCGCGCCCGCGCTGCGCACCGCGCACGACCACGCCCTCGACCCGGTGCGGACGCCCGAGGATCTCGGCCGCGCCGTCCATGTCCCCCTCGGCCACCAGCCTGCGGGCCAGGGTCGAGGAGAACGGCACGCCGCCGCCCGCCTCGCCGCGCTCGACGAGGTCCACCACCTCGACCTCGTAGTCGTAGGTGCCGCCCAGCTCGCGCAGGAAGTCCACGTTCCCGGCGGCCCGGTGGCCGAAGCGGAAGTTGGGGCCCTCGATGACCGCCCGTGCGTGCAGCTTGTCGACGAGCACCTTCACGATGAAGTCGGCCGGGGAGAGCTGCGAGAACTCCGCCGTGAAGGGCAGGATCAGCAGCGCGTCCACCCCCAGCCCGGCCATCAGTTCGGCGCGCCGGTCGTAGGGGGCCAGGATCGGCGGGTGGCTGCCGGGGCGGACGACCTCGCTCGGATGCGGGCTGAAGGTGACGACGACGGACGGGACGCCGAGCTCGCGCGCCTTGGCCACGGCGCGTCCGATGATCAGCTGATGACCCCGGTGCACACCGTCGTAGGAGCCGATGGTGACGACGCTGCGTCCCCAGTCCTGGGGGATGTCCTCCAAGCCACGCCAGCGCTGCACTGTGACCGCTCCTCGCCCGAACCCGTGTAGGCCTTGTACTGATTGCCGATTACAGGTCTAAGACTGCCATGCCGGTGCCCGCGGGCCCGCATCGGCGTCCGGCTGGGACGGGCACGCCCGCGTCGTCGCGGCCCCGCCTCACGTCACGTCCGGAGCCGCCCTGCTCAGGGTCTCCACGGTCCGCCGCGCGCTCGGGCCCAGCAGGGCCGCCGCCTCCGCCCCCGCCTGCGCCAGCCACCGCGCCACGAGCGCCCCGAAGGCCGGCTCGGACCGGGCCAGCTCCACCGTCCGGCGCTCGAACACCGCGGGCCCGCCCGGTGCCCCGAGCAGCTGCCGGCCGGTGCGCCGCAGCAGCTCCCGCGTCCGCTCCTCCGGGCGCGCGGCGGCCCCCGCCGCGACCGCCCCCAGGAACGCGTCGAGCACCCGCCGGTCGGTCTCCTTGCGCAGCAGTACGTCGGCCAGCTCCCCGCGCAGCGCGTACGAGGGCTCGCCGCCCGGCGCGGCCAGTACGGCGGCCAGCTCGGCCCGTACCGCCGCCGGGGCGGACCGCAGCAGGTCCTGGACCAGCGGGCGCAGCACCGGGCCCGCGGCCGGGCCCTGCTCGAGGCGCCGGTCGACGAAGGCGGCCGCGTGCGGGGCGTCCTCGGGGCGGCGCGCGAGGTGTTCGCGTACGAGGTCCCCGGCGCGCCGGGCGAGACCCGGCGTGGTCAGCGCGGCCAGGGCGCGCAGCACCTCCCCGTCGGCCCGGGCCCGCAGCGCGTCGAACACCGCGTCCGGGTCGGGCAGTACGGGCAGGGCCGCGACCAGCGCGGCCGCGGGCAGCCGGGCGCCGTGGTCGGGGGCGCGGAAGCAGGCGAGGGCGTCGGGCAGGTAGCGGCCGCGCACCTGTGGGTCGCGCAGCAGCGTCGCCAGGGCGCTGCCGTGCAGGGCCGCGTCGGCGGGGCGGGCCAGCAGGGCCTGGGCGGCGTAGCGCAGCAACTCGCGGTCGGCGGGGGTGCGCACGTGCGCGGCGGTGGCGAGGCCGTACGCGGCGGCCGCGACCCGCCGCCCGGGCCGTTCGTCGTGGGCCCAGCGGTCCACGGCCCGGCACATCGCGGAGGGCTCCTCCTCGGCGAGTACGGCGAGCAGCTCGTCGGCGCGGGGGTGCGCGGCGGTGACGAGCGCCTCGGTCAGGTCGTCGACGGCGAGCCGCCGGTGGGTGTGCAGCAGGGCCTGCGCGGCGGTCGCGACGGTGGCCCCGGGCCGGCCGCGCAGCCGCCGCCCGTCGGAGAACCACGCGCAGAGCAGGGGCTGCGCGAGCCGGGGGTCCCGGGCGAGCCGGCGGGCCGCGGCGTCGAGGTAGCGCTCGCCCGGGACCGCGTCGGCGGGGTCGGCGGGCAGCAGATGGCGCAGGAGGTCGAGGCGGTCGGACTCGGGCAGCCGCAGCCGGTTCCAGAACCGGCCCCCGAACCCGTCGGGGCCGGCGCGGGCCACGTGCTCGGCGAGGGCGTGCAGGACGGGGAGGTGGGGGTGGGCGTCGGGCGCCCGCAGCAGGGTTTCGCGCAACAGCCGGGCGGCCCACCAGATCCGGTCGGGTCCGGTGGCGCCGGGCCCGTCCTCGGCGAAGGCGCCCAGGCGGTGGACCAGGCGCTCCAGCTCGCCGCGCAGGCTCTCGGCGGGCAGTCTGCGCAGGGCCTCCAGGACGGGCCCGATCCGGTGCCGGGGCACGGGGAGGCCGGACCTGGCGGGCCGGTGGACGAGGCAGTCCAGGGCGGTCGGGACATCCAGGTGGAAGGCCTGGATCCAGTCGGCCAGCTCCTCGTGGGCGAATCGGTAGCCGGGTCCGGCGGGCACCAGCAGCCGTTCGGCGAGCACGGCGGAGGCCCAGCCGGTGCGCCACGGGAAGAGCTCCTCGAAGTCGCTCCGGGCGAGGGCCCCCTGACCCGGCCCCAGACAGCGCCGGGCGGCCTCGTGGATCCTGCCTGCCACACGTGCGGCGAGCCGCCGCACTCCGGGGCCGTGCACCCGGCTACCGGCGGCGTGGTCGGCGGCGATGCGGACCGCGGCGCGCAGGCACAGCAGGTCCAGGTGGGCGGCGAAGACCTCGTCGCGGCCGGGGCGGCCGGCCGTGACCCCGGCGGCGCGGATCCCGGCGAGGAGGCGCAGGGTGAGCGGGTGGCGGGCGTCGGTGGCCCGGACGGCGCCCTCGGGTACACCCAGGCGGGCCCGCACGGCCTCGGCCTCGGCGGCGGTGAGGTCGCCGAGCGGCAGGGCGGGCGGCATCCGCCGGGCCGGGCGGGCGGGCGTGTGCAGCACCTCGGGCGGGAACAGGGCGCCGGCCCGCTCCCAGTGCTCGGGCCGAGCGGCGACGGCCAGCCGCGCTCCCGTCGCGCGCAGCCACTGCGCGGTCGCCTCGGTCCAGGCCCCCAGGCGGTGCGCGAGCTCCGGCGGCATCTCCTCGGGCGCATCGAGCACGACGAGCAGCTCCCGCCCGGCCGCCGCGGCCACCCGCGCCACGTGACCGGCATCGGCGGGGGCGGGACCCGCGCCCTCCCCGCGCAGCCCCGCGGACACGTCCGCCCCGGCCGCCACCGGCCGGCTGGTCGGCGCCCCGGACGCGGCGCCCGCCACGAACGCCGGGGCCGGCACCGAAACCGCGGCCGCCCCGGACAACAAGAACCACGCAGCCGACCCCGCCGCCCCGTCCGACCCGGGCCATACGGGCTGAGCCCCCGGCCCGGCCGACCCGGGCGATACGTGCCGGGCCCCCGGCCCGGCCGCCCCACCCGACCGGGGCGATGCGTGCCGGGTCCCCGGCCCCGCCGCCCCACCCGACCCGGGCGACACGGGCTGGGCCCCCGGCCCGGGCGCCCCGGCCGACGCGGGCCCGGCAGAGGGCGCCGAAGTCCCGGCCGCCACAGACGGCCCCGACCACGTGGACGGCCCGGGGTCCGCCGCCGGCCCAGGCAGCGCAGACCACACGGACGCCCCCGCCGCACCACCCCACCCGGCCCGTACGTCCTGCATCCGCGACCCGAGCCCCCCGTCCGACGCGGGCCGAGCAGACGGCACGGAAGCCCCAGCCGACGCAGACGAAGCACACGGCCCCGACACCCCGCCCCACCCGGCCCGTACGTCCTGCATCCCCGGCCCGAGCCCCCCGTCCGACGCGGGCCGAGCAGACGGCGCGGAAGCCCCAGCCGACGCGGACGAAGCACACGGCCCCGACACCCCGCCCCACCCGGCCCCCACAGGCGGCTGACCCCCCGACCCAGGCGCCCCATCCGACGCAGGCCAAGCAGACGGCACGGAAGCCCCAGCCGACGCAGACGAAGCACACGGCACACACCAAGCCGACGCTGCCGTCGACCCGGGCGCCCCGGCCGGCCCGCACGCCGTGGCTGACCCCGGCCACGCGGCCGGCCCCGCCGGCCCCGCCGGCCCCGCCGGCTCGAGCGGCCTGTTCGGCGGGCCCGCGGTGGTGACGGTGCGGGTCGCGGCGGCGGTGAGGGCCCGCGTCACCGCGTCGGCCAGCGAGGTGTCCGCGGCCGTCAGGTCGGCACCGCGCAGCCACAGCGTCGGGGCGGGGCGGGCCCCGCCGGCCCGGCGTACCGCGAGGGCCGCCAGCGCGGTGGTGCGGCCGGTGCCCGGCTCGCCGACCAGGCCGAGGACGAGGCGGTCCCCGGCCGTGAACGCCTCCAGTTCGGCCGCGACCCCCGGCCGCTCCACCGGCTCGCAGCCGGCCTCGCAGCCGGCCTCGCAGCCGGCCTCGGCCCCGGGCGGGGGAAGGGCCGCGCCCACGGTGGCCCCGGTCAGCTCCAGGACTCCGGCGAGGTTCAGGTCCGGCCCGTACGCGGGCACGGTCGCGGCGTTGCGTTCCAGCAGGGCGGCCAGCGGACCGGACGGGTCGGCGACGGCCGCCGCGCGCAGGGCGACCGCGAAGCCGCCGGAGCGGTGCTCCGCCCGCAGAGCGGTGCCCAGGACCGCGAGCACCGCCCCCGTCCCCGCGTCGAGGACCGGGCCACCGCAGGCCTCCCCGCCTTCGCTCAGCGCGTCCCGCCCGTCCGTTCCGATCGCCAGCTCCACCGCGGCCCGCACGGGCACGGCGTGCGGGCCGCCCGCCGTGCCCGCCTGGTAGGTGACCTCGGCGCCCCCGAGCACCCGCGCCTGACGCCACCCCCGCGCGGGCAGCCGTACGTACGTCCCCGGGGAGATGGCCTCGCGCACGGCCACCGGCAGCGGACGCAGCCCGAGCCCGTCGGTCCGTACGAGCGCCAGCGCGAGCTCCGGCAGGGCGGTCACGTCACCCGCCTCGGCCAGCCAGGTCCGGCCGGCCGCCCCCGGCGCGCGCAGCACCACGCGGCTCAGCCCGTCGACCGCCTCATGGCTGGTGACCACCGTCCCGCGGTCGTCGGCGACGAACCCGCTGCCGCGCGCCCGACCGGCGAGATCGCAGATTGTGACGAGCTCCGCCATGGCCGCACCACTCCCCCGCAACGCCCCGTGACCACGACGGTAGGCAGGTGAAGATCAGCGAGAACAGCACGTGAGGCGAAAGCGCCCCCTTACGCTCCCTCCATTCACTCCGAGCGCCTGCTCGGACGGGTGAATTAGGGGCTCCGGATGGATAGAGACCTACCCGAGGGGGGTCGTGGAGCGGTGAGCGCCGATGGAGGTGCGCTCACCGCTCCACGTCAACGTCAACGACGACCGCCGCACGGCAGCCGACGGACCGGCAGCCGACGGACCGGCAGCCGACGGACCGGCAGCCGACGGACCGGCAGCCGACGGACCGGCGGCGGACGGACCGGCGGCGGACGGACCGGCGCTGGGTCAGACGAAGACCGCGAGGGACTTGGCCTTGCCGCCCTTGCTCTCCACGAGCCCGAGCAGCGTTCCCTCCGGTCCGAAGACCGCCACGGTCCGGCCGGGCTCGTACGCGTCGGGCATCTCGATCCGCACGCCGTTGGCGAGCAGCGAGGCGCGCCGGGCGTCCAGGTCCCAGCGCGGGAAGGCCGCGGCCGCCGCCTCGCCGATCGGCATGACGGTCAGCTCCTCCTGGAGCTGGTCCAGCGTGCGCGCCCGGTCGATCTTGTACGGGCCCACCCGGGTGCGCCGCAGCGCGGTGAGGTGCCCGCCGACGCCCAGGTCGGCGCCGAGGTCACGGGCCAGGGCGCGGATGTACGTACCGCTGGAGCAGACGACGGAGACGACCAGGTCGACGACCTTGGTGCCGTCCTCGGCCTCCGCCTCGCGCATGTCGTACACCTGGAACGAGGAGACGGTCACCGGGCGGGCCGGGATCTCGAAGTCCTCGCCGTCTCGGGCGCGCTTGTAGGAGCGCACGCCCTTGATCTTGATGGCGCTGACCTTGGACGGGACCTGCATGATCTCGCCGGACAGCTTGGCGATGCCCGCGTCCACGGCCTCCCGGGTGACCCCGGCGGCGTCCGTGGAAGAGGTGATCTCGCCTTCGGCGTCGTCCGTCAGGGTGTTCTGGCCCAGGCGGATCGTGCCGAGGTACTCCTTCTCCGTGAGCGCGAGGTGGCCGAGGAGCTTGGTGGCCTTCTCGACGCCCAGGACCAGCACGCCCGTCGCCATCGGGTCGAGCGTGCCGGCGTGGCCGACGCGGCGGGTCTTGGCGATCCCGCGCATCTTGGCGACCACGTCGTGCGAAGTGAAGCCGGACGGCTTGTCGACGATGACCAAGCCGTCCGGAGTCTTCCCTGCGTTGCTGCTCATTCCGCGGCTGCGTCCTCGTCCGAGTCGTCGGCGTCCTCGTCGGGCTTCTTGTACGGGTCGGCATCGCCGGCGTACTTGGCACCCGAGGAGACCTCACGGACCTGGGCGTCGGAGGTCCGCGCCTTTTCGAGGAGGTCCTCGATGGTCTTGGCGTTCTCCGGGAGGGCGTCCGCGACGAAGGTCAGGGTGGGCGTGAACTTGGTCCCCGCCGCCCGGCCGACCGCGGAGCGCAGTACGCCCTTGGCGCTCTCCAGGCCCGCTGCCGCGCTGGCCCGGTCCTCGTCGTCCCCGTAGACCGTGTAGAAGACCGTGGCCTCCCGCAGGTCGCCGGTGACCCGGGTGTCCGTGATGGTCACGTGCGTACCGAGGCGGGGGTCCTTGACACCGCGCTGCAGCTTCTCCGCCACCACCTCCCGGATGAGGTCCGCCAGCTTCTTCGCCCGCGCATTGTCGGCCACTGGTCCGTCTCCTTCTTTTCTTGCAGACAAGCAATCAGTCTTCATCACCGTGGAGGCGCCGTCGTACGGACAGCAGCTCCACTTCCGGACGCGCCGCGACCAGCCGCTCACAGCGGTCCAGTACGTCCGAGAGGAACCCCGCGTCCCCACTCACCAGAGCGACCCCTATACGGGCCCTGCGGTGCAGGTCCTGGTCGCCCACTTCGGCCGCGCTCACGGAGAACTTGCGTTGGAGCTCGGCGACGATGGGCCGGACGACGGAGCGTTTCTCCTTCAGCGAGTGGACGTCGCCGAGGAGCAGATCGAAGGACAGAGTCCCCACGTACATGCAGTTCCGGATGTCCCGCCGGTGCGGGTTCGATGGCCTGCCGGACCGTCGCCCGTCAGGATCACCCGTCCGCCGTGCGGCCGGGTCATCAGAACCGTACACGCAACGGCCGGGGCCGATCGACGGATATTCCGCCGACCGGCCCCGGTGTTACGAGTTACGACACGGTGCGAACCGCCTCGCGCTTACGCGCGGGGCTTCTCGCGCATCTCGTACGTCGCGATGACGTCGTCGATCTTGATGTCGTTGTAGCTGCCGAGGTTGATACCGCCCTCGAAGCCTTCGCGGATCTCGGTGACGTCGTCCTTGAAGCGGCGCAGACCGGAGATGGTGAGGTTCTCGGCGATGACCTTGCCATCGCGCAGGAGCCGCGCCTTGGTGTTGCGCTTGACCTCGCCGGACCGGATGAGGACACCGGCGATGTTGCCCAGCTTGGACGAGCGGAAGATCTCGCGGACCTCCGCCGTACCGAGCTCGACCTCTTCGTACTCCGGCTTGAGGAGACCCTTCAGGGCCGCCTCGATCTCCTCGATGGCCTGGTAGATCACCGAGTAGTAGCGGACGTCGACGCCCTCGCGGTCCGCCATCTGCGCGGCACGGCCGGCCGCACGGACGTTGTAACCGATGACGATGGCGTCGGAGCCCATCGCCAGCGAGATGTCGGACTCGGTGACCGCACCCACACCGCGGTGCAGGACCCGGATGTCGACCTCTTCACCGACGTCGAGCTGGAGCAGCGAGGACTCGAGAGCCTCGACCGCACCGGACGCGTCGCCCTTGATGATGAGGTTGAGTTCCTGGACCAGACCGGCCTTGAGCACGGAGTCGAGGTCCTCGAGGGACACACGACGGACGCGCTTGGCGAAGTTGGCGTTGCGCTCACGCGCAGCACGCTTCTCGGCGATCTGACGGGCCGTACGGTCCTCGTCGACGACGAGGAAGTTGTCGCCGGCGCCGGGGACGTTGGTGAGACCCAGGACCAGGACGGGGGTCGACGGACCCGCTTCCTCGACGTTGTTGCCCTTGTCGTCGAGCATGGCGCGCACGCGGCCGTAGGCATCGCCCACGACCATCGTGTCGCCGACGCGGAGGGTACCGCGCTGGACGAGGACGGTGGCAACGGCACCGCGGCCGCGGTCGAGGTGGGACTCGATCGCAATACCCTGAGCGTCCTGCTCCGGGTTGGCGCGCAGGTCGAGCGAGGCGTCGGCGGTGAGGACGACGGCCTCGAGCAGGGAGTCGATGTGCAGACCCTGCTTGGCGGAGATGTCGACGAACATCGTGTCGCCGCCGTACTCCTCGGCGACCAGACCGAACTCGGTGAGCTGACCGCGCACCTTGACCGGGTCGGCGCCTTCGACGTCGATCTTGTTGACCGCGACGACGATCGGGACGCCGGCGGCCTTGGCGTGGTTGAGCGCCTCGATCGTCTGCGGCATGACGCCGTCGTTGGCCGCGACCACGAGGATCGCGATGTCGGTCGACTTGGCACCACGGGCACGCATGGCGGTGAACGCCTCGTGACCCGGGGTGTCGATGAAGGTGATCTTGCGCTCTTCACCGTTGACCTCGGTACCGACCTGGTACGCACCGATGTGCTGCGTGATGCCACCGGCCTCGCCCGCAACGACGTTCGTCTTGCGGATGGCGTCGAGCAGTCGGGTCTTACCGTGGTCGACGTGACCCATGACGGTCACGACCGGCGGACGCGGCATGAGGTATTCCTCGCCGCCCTCGTCCTCGCCGAACTCGATGTCGAAGCCCTCGAGGAGCTCGCGGTCCTCTTCCTCCGGGCTGACGATCTGAACCGTGTAGTTCATCTCGCCGGCCAGCATCTCGAGCGTCTCGTCGGAGACGGACTGCGTGGCAGTGACCATCTCGCCGAGGTTCATCATGACCGCGACCAGCGACGCCGGGTTGGCGTTGATCTTCTCCGCGAAGTCGGTGAGGGACGCACCGCGCGACAGGCGAACGGTCTCGCCGTTGCCGCGGGGCAGCATCACGCCGCCGACGGACGGGGCCTGCATGGCCTCGTACTCCTGGCGCCTCTGACGCTTCGACTTGCGGCCGCGACGGGCCGGACCGCCGGGACGGCCGAAGGCACCCTGCGTGCCACCACGGGCACCGGGACCACCGGGACGCCCGCCGAAGCCGGGACGACCGCCGCCACCGGCACCGGCCGGACCGCCGCCGAAGCCGCCGCCACCGGGACGCGGGCCGCCGAAGCCGCCACCGCCGCCGGGACGCGAGCCCGGACCGGCCGGACGGCCGGCGAAGCCGCCGCCCGCGGGACGACCGGCGCCACCGGGACGCGGACCGCCCGCACCGGGACCACGGCCACCGGGGCCGCCACCGGGACGGGGACCGGGACCACCGGCAGCGGGACGCTGCGGCATCATGCCCGGGTTCGGACGGTTACCACCGGGAGCACCACCGGGACGCGGAGCGCCGCCCTGCGGACGGGGCATGCCGCCGGGGGTCGGACGGCCTGCGCCCTGGCCCTGCGGACGCGGGGCGCCGCCGGGGCCGCCCTGCGGACGGGGAGCACCCTGGCCGCCACCGGCGCCGGGGGCACCGGGACGGGGAGCGCCGGCCGGACGGGGCGCCTGCGGGCGCGCCATGCCGGTCGAGCCGCCGGAGGTGAAGGGGTTGTTGCCCGGGCGGGGACCCGCCGGACGTGCGCCCTGGGGGCGCGGGGACTGAGCACCGGCCGGGCGCGGGGCCTGGGCGCCGGGGGTGGCGCCGGCCGGACGCGGGGCGCCGGGACGGGCGCCGGGCTGACCACCCTGGGCGGCCGGACGCTGCTGCGCCGGACGGGGACCGGGGGCGGCAGCGGGACGCTCGGTGCGCGCCGGGGCGGCGGGAGCCGCCGGAGGCGCGGAGAACTCGGTCGCCACGGGAGCCGCCGGAGCGGGCTTCGGGGCGGCCGGAGCCTTCGGGCCGGGACGCGGGCCGGATGCGGCCGGAGTCACCGGGGCGCTGACGGCCGGAGCCTCTGCGGCGGCCGGCTTGGGGGCCGGTGCGCCGGGCTTCGGGGCAGCAGGACGTGCCGCAGCGGCCGGGGAGGGCGCTGCGGGCTTGGCGGGCGCGGCCTTGCGGGGCGCGCCGGGCTTGGCAGCGGACTTGCCGGCGTTGCCGCCGGGCCCCTGCAGTGCGTCAGTCAACTTGCGTACAACCGGCGCCTCGATCGTCGAGGACGCCGAACGGACGAATTCACCGAGTTCTTGGAGCTTGGCCATGACGACCTTGCTCTCCACCCCGAACTCCTTGGCGAGTTCGTATACCCGGACCTTAGCCACTTCGCTCCTTTTAGGTCCGGGTTACGCCGGACCGTCGCTACTTCATGGGCGTACTCATCGCGTACTCATCGAGTGCTCATCGCAATCTCGACCTACTTCCAACTCGCGAGGTACCTGACCGCACGGGGTATCCGTGCCGTACTACTTCTTACGGTGTCGCCTCGGCCTCGGGGGCCAGGGCGTTGCGCAGTTCCGTCGTGTCGAGCGCTCCGGCGGACCTGAGGGCCCGGGGGAACGCCCGGCGGCGGACCGCCTGGTCGAGACAGACCACGGCAGGGTGCACATATGCACCCCGGCCGGGCAGCGTACCGCGTGGATCGGGGACGCATTCGTCCTCGACCGCCACGATGCGCAGCAGATCGCTCTTGGCCGCTCGCTCCCGACACCCCACACAGGTGCGTTCGGGGCATGCGCGGGCTTGCGTCCGGCCAGACACGCCTAAGTCTACCTCCCCGCACCGACCCTCCCCCGACAAGTTCCGGGCGAAAATCGAACGGCTGTTGTGTTGTGGTGATCCACCGGCCGGTGGTACGGCCGTCGTGTGGTCCCTGTCTACCGCCCGGGCAACCCCGGGCGGTACCGGTTTATTCCCCGTCGCGGTCCGCGTCGGCGTCCGGGGACGCCTCGGTGTCGGGACGGATGTCGATGCGCCAGCCGGTGAGCCGCGCGGCGAGGCGGGCGTTCTGGCCCTCCTTGCCGATGGCCAGCGACAGCTGGTAGTCGGGCACGGTCACCCGCGCGGACCGGGTGTCCCAGTCCACGACCTCGACCTTGCTCACCCGGGCGGGTGACAGCGCGTTGGCGACCATCTCCGCCGGGTCGTCCGACCAGTCGACGATGTCGATCTTCTCGCCGTGCAGCTCGGCCATGACATTGCGCACTCGGCTGCCCATCGGGCCGATGCAGGCGCCCTTCGGGTTGAGGCCCGAGCGGGTGGACCGGACGGCGATCTTGGTGCGGTGACCGGCCTCACGGGCGATCGCCGAGATCTCGACGCTGCCGTCCGCGATCTCCGGGACCTCCAGCGCGAAGAGCTTCTTCACCAGGTTCGGGTGGGTGCGCGAAAGCGTCACGGACGGACCGCGGACACCCTTCGCCACCCGCACGACGTACGCCTTCAGGCGCAGCCCGTGGGTGTACTCCTCGCCGGGGACCTGCTCCTGCACCGGCAGGATGGCCTCCAGCTTGCCGATGTCGACGAGGACGTTCTTGGGGTCCTTGCCCTGCTGGACGACGCCGGTGATGACATCGCCCTCCCGGCCGGCGAACTCGCCGAAGGTCAGGTCGTCCTCGGCATCGCGCAGACGCTGCAGGATCACCTGCTTGGCGGTCGTCGCGGCGATGCGCCCGAAGTCCGACGGGGTGTCGTCGAACTCCTTGGGCTCCTGGCCCTCTTCGAGGTCCCTCGGGTCTTCCGTCGCCCACACGACCACGTGACCGTTGGTGCGGTCCAGCACGACGCGGGCGCGGCGGAAGCTCCCCTCGGTCCGGTGGTACGCGATGAGGAGGGCCGACTCGATCGCCTCGACGAGCAGGTCGAAGGAGATCTCCTTCTCCCGGACCAGACCCCGCAGGGCACTCATGTCGATGTCCACGGCTACGCCTCCTCTTCCTTCTTGTCCTTGCGGCTGAACTCGATCTCGACACGCGCCTTGGCGATGTCGGTGAAAGCAATGCGGCGGGCGGTCGCCTTGCGGCCCTTCACGCCCGGGACCTCGAGGTCCATTCCCTCGTCGTCGACGTCGAGGATGCGGGCGATCAGTTCCCCGCCCTCCGCCAACTGGAACTTCACGAGGCGGCCCGTCGCCCGTACGTAGTGGCGGTGCTCGCTGAGGGGGCGGTCCGCGCCGGGGGAGCTGACTTCGAGGACGTACTCGTCCTCGCCCATCACGTCGGATTCGTCGAGCTGGTCGGAGACCTCACGGCTCAGCTCGGCGCACGCGTCCAGCTCCACACCCTCATCGGAGTCCACGATGATCCGCAGCATCCGGCGCTTGCCCGCCTTGGACAGCTCGATCTCCTCGAGGTCCAGGCCCTTGGCGGCGACGAGCGGCTCCAGCAGTCCGCGCAGCCTGTCGCTCTGGGTGGTGCTCATCCGGGTGACTCCTCGGCCGCGTGTGCTGTTGTGGTTTCCGTCGTGCGTCAGGTCAAAGGGTATCCGGTCGCGGAGGGTGTTGCCGTCCGCCCTGTGGACGGGGCCCCGGGTACGGTGATCACACCTGCCCCGCCATCACCCCCGAGGACGTCGCCGTGCCCTGGACTCTGCCATCGAGGCCCTCGCGCAGGAGCCTGCTCGCCGGAGCGGCCGGAGCGGCCGGATCCGTGCTGCTCGCGGGGTGCTCCGACGCCGGTTCGCCCGGCACTGACACCGGGATTCCACTCGAACGGCGGATGCGGGAAGCGGCCGTTCGTGACAGTGCGCGGCTGCTGGAGCGCTACGACGCCACGGCCGCCGCCCATCCGGCGCTGGCGGCGCGGCTCGCGCCGCTGCGCGCCGCCGTCGCCGCGCACGCGGCGGCCTTCTCCCTCAGCCCTTCCGACGCTCCGTCCCCGGCGGCTTCCGCCTCCCCGTCCGGCGGTGCGGGCGCGGCCGCCCCCGCGCCGGGCGCGGAGCCGGTGGCGCCGAAGCCCGCCGAGGCCCTGACCGCCCTCGCGGACGCCGAGCGGAGCCTGTCGGAGGCCCGGACCATCGACCTGGCCGGGGCGCCGGGAGAGCTGGCCCGGATGCTGGCCTCGGTGGCCGCCTGCGGAGCCGTCCACGCGTACCTGCTCGCCTCGACCCCCGGAGCCACGCCGTGAAGCCCGAACCCTCGCCCGCCGGCCGGGCCCTGGAGGCCGCCCAGGCCGCGCTCGCCGCCGAGCACGCGGCCGCGTACGGCTACGGGGTGATCGGCGCCCGGACCGCCGGGGCCCGCGCGACCGAGGCCCGGGAGGCCTACGGCGGCCACCTCGCGCGACGGGACTCGCTGGCCCGGACGGTACGGGAGCTGGGCGGCGCGCCGCGGCCCGCGGAGGCCGCGTACGCCCTGCCCTTCGAGGTGCGCGGCGCCGCCGACGCGGAGCGGCTGGCCGCCGAGATCGAGGACCGGGTGGCGGGCGCGTACTCCGATCTGGTGCGTGCGGCGGAGGGTCCGCTGCGCCGTGAGGCGGCCGACGCGCTGAGCGCCGCGGCCGTGCGCGCGGCACGCTGGCGCGGTGTCGGCGTAGCCTTCCCTGGGCTCACCGAAAAGCGCTGAAGTGGCGAAACGGGCCCGGCACAGCTGAAAGGGACCACGCACGCATGGCTTTCGAACCGCCGCAGCGGCTTGTACGGGCGCTCGGCGAGATGCCGGAATCGGCGCAGGACGCGGAGTGGCTGGAGCAGTTGCCGGGGCTCACCGAGGCTGCGCTGTCCCGGCGCGAGGTGCGGTCCCAGCGGGTGCAGGCCCCGGGCGGCCGCAGCAGTCTGGTCGTCCTCGTCCAGTACGCCGACGGGACCCCGGCCGCGCTGAAACTGGCTCCGCCGCGCGCCCGGCCGGACCGGGAACTGGCCGCCCTGGCGCACTGGGGCGGCTTCGGGGCGGTACGGGTCCTCGACTCGCGCTACCACGAGGAGGACGGGGCGCTGCTGCTGGAGCGGCTGCACCCGGAGGTGTCGCTGCGGTCGCTGCCGGACGCCAAGGCGCTGCTGGAGGCCGGCGGCACGCTGCGCAGGCTGTGGGTGGCACCGCCGGCCGGGCACGTCTGGGAGACGGTGGCCGAGCGGACGGAGCGGCAGTCGGCGGTGCTGCGGGCGGCCCCGGCGGAGGTCCGGGCGCTGGCCGACACGGCTCTGGCCATGCGCGAGGAGCTGGTCGCGGCGCCGCCGGAGGAACTGCTGCTGCACGGCAACTTCCGGCAGGGCAAGGTCCTCGCGGGCGAGCGCGCACCGTGGCTGACGGTGGGTCCGGAACCGGTCGTCGGCGAGCGGGCGTACGACCTGGCGCGGCTGGCCCGGGACCGGCTGGAGGACCAGGTGGCCACCTCGGCGGGGGCCGCGGGCGCCCGGCGCCGGGTGAACCGGCTGGCCGACGCCCTGGAGGTGGACCGGGACCGGCTGCGGGGCTGGACGGTGTTCCGGGCGGTGGAGTCCGGGCACCGGGCGCTGGCCGCCGGGCGGCGCCGGGATGCGGAGCTGTTGCTGGAGTTCGCCGCCTGGTTGTAGGGCATACCGTAGGTGATAGGCATGTCCGGCTATGTCCGGCAGGGGGTCGCCCTCATGGTCGAAGAACTCCTGACAGCGGGAATCGCCGCCGCGGCCGGTGTCGCGGTGTATGTGGGCGCCGCCGCGCGCGTGGTGAAGCAGTACGAGCGGGGCTTGGTGTTCCGCCTCGGCCGGCTGCGGAACGACATCCGGGGGCCCGGTTTCACCGTGATCGTTCCGGTGGTCGACCGGCTGCGGAAGGTCAACATGCAGATCGTGACGCTGCCGGTGCCGGCCCAGGAGGGCATCACCCGGGACAACGTCACGGTCCGGGTGGACGCGGTCGTGTACTTCAAGGTCGTCGACCCGGCGAACGCGATCGTGGCGGTGGAGGACTACCGGTTCGCCGTCTCGCAGATGGCGCAGACCTCGCTGCGGTCGATCATCGGCAAGTCGGACCTGGACGATCTGCTGTCCAACCGGGAGATGCTCAACCAGGGGCTGGAGCTGATGATCGACAGTCCTGCGGTGGGGTGGGGCGTGCAGATCGACCGGGTCGAGATCAAGGACGTGTCCCTGCCGGAGACGATGAAGCGGTCGATGGCGCGGCAGGCGGAGGCGGACCGGGAGCGGCGGGCGCGGGTCATCAACGCGGATGCCGAGCTCCAGGCCTCGCACAAGCTCGCCGAGGCCGCGGGGGTGATGTCGGAGCAGCCGGCCGCGCTGCAGTTGCGGTTGCTCCAGACCGTGATCGCGGTGGCCGCGGAGAAGAACTCGACGCTGGTCCTCCCCTTCCCGGTGGAACTCCTCCGCTTCCTGGAACGAGCGGCCCCCACGCCACCGCCCGCTGCGACCGCCCCGCCCGCCGCGGAAGCCCCGCCCCTGGGCGAAGCCCCGACCCCGTCCACCCCTGCGGCCACCCCGTCCGCCGCCGAATCCCCAGCCCTTGCGGCCACCCCGTCCGCCGCCGAATCCCCGGCCCTTGCGGCCGCCCCGTCCGCTCCGGCCTCGCTGCCCGCGGCCCCGGCCGCCCCGGACACCCCGGCCCCGGGCGAACCCCCAGCCTCGGCCCCCGGTGCCCCGGCCCCGCCCGGCCCGGGCCCACTGTCCGCGGCCCCGGCCCCGTCGGACACCCGGGCTCCGGGCGAAGCCCCTACCCCTCCCGGCCCGGGCCCACTGTCCGCGGTCCCGGCCCCGTCGGACACCCCGGCTGCGGGCCCGGGCTCGGCCGTGGCCTCTCCGGCTGATGCCGGGGCGCCGGCTCCGGCCGTCGACCTGGCCCTGGACGGGGCGCCGCCGCCGCAGCAGGACCGGGACGATCCACGCGCCTAGGCGTGGCCCGCTGCGCGGGGCTCTCCCCCACCCCGCCCCTTCCCGAAACCGGGCTCCGCCCGGACCCGCGCCTCAATCGCCGGCGCGGCTCAAAGACCTGGGGCTCCGCCCCAGACCCCGCGCCTCAAACGCCGGCGGGGCTGGATGGTCCCCCGACTGCGTGCCGCAAGGGCCCGGCCACGGCCCGAAAACCCCGGCCCAGCCCGGAACCCGCGGCCGCCCGAAGTCCGGCTCGCCGCTACGCGGCAACCCGCCTCGGCCAGCCCGTCCACACCCCAGCCCAGCCAAACCAGCCCCTCCGGACCCATCCACCCCGTCCGCAGACCAATCCACCCCGCCCGGCGGCCAATCCAGCCCCTCCGCACCCATCCACCCCGGCCGGGGGCCAATCTCAGCCCCGCCGGACCCATCCACCCCGTCTGGGACCAATCCAGCCCCGCCGGCGTTTGAGGCGCGGGGTCCGGGGCGGAGCCCCGATCCTTGAGCCGCACCCGACAGGCACACGGCAGCCCACACCCACGACCCACGGCGATACGCCGGGCCCGGGGCGGAGCCCCGCCCATCCAGCCCGTCCGGGCCAAACCAGCCCCGCCGGCGATTGAGGCGCGGGGTCCGGGGCGGAGCCCCGATTCTTGAGCCGCACCCGGCCCCAGGCGGCAAGCCCAGGGCAGCCCGCACCCAATGCGCGGTGTCCGGGGCGGAGCCCCATGCATTCAGCCCCGCCGGCGATTGAGGCGGTGGTCCCGGGGCGGAGCCCCGGTCCCTGAGCCGGGCCCGGTACCCCCGGCGGGAGGCTCGGGGTGGGTCAAGGGCGGTTGGTCAGGCGGGTGAGGGCCTCGGTGAGGGGGAGGTCCTCGCGGTGGCCCGTCGCGCGGTGTTGGAGTTCGACCACGCCCTCGGCCGAGCGACGGCCCGCGACCAGGATCCACGGCACGCCGATCAGCTCCGCGTCCGTCAGCTTCACGCCGGGCGACAGCCCGGGACGGTCGTCCAGCAGGACCCGCAGCCCCGCCTCCCCGAGGGCCGACGCCGCCTGCTCGGCCAGCGCCAGCGGCACGGCCTTGCCCGCGGCCACCACGTGGACATCGGCCGGAGCCACGGCCGCCGGCCAGGACAGGCCTCGCTCGTCCGCCGTCTGCTCGGCCAGCGCCGCCACCGCCCGTGAGACGCCGATGCCGTACGAGCCCATCGTCACCCGCACCGGCTTGCCCTCCCTGCCCAGCACGTCCAGGCCGAAGGCGTCGGCGTACTTGCGGCCCAGCTGGAAGATGTGGCCGATCTCGATCGCGCGGTCCAGTCGCAGGCCCGCCCCGCAGGACGGGCAGGGGTCGCCCGGCTCCACCACCACCACGTCCAGGTACCGGTCCACCTCGAAGTCCCGCCCGCAGACCACGTTGCGCGCGTGGGTGTCGGCCTTGTTGGCGCCCGTGACCCACGCCGAACCCGGCGCCACCCGGGGATCGGCCAGGTAGCGGACCTTGTCCAGGCCCTGCGGGCCCACGTAGCCCCGTACGAGATCGGGCCGGCCCTCGAAGTCCTCGGCCGTCACGAGCTCGACGGCCGCCGGGGCCAGGTGTTCGCCCAGCTTGCCGAGGTCGACCTCGCGATCGCCCGGGACGCCGACGGCCACGATCTCCCCGTCCACCTTGACCAGCAGGTTCTTCAGGGTCGCCGAGGCCGGGACGCCGAGTAGCGCCGCCAGGGACTCGATCGTCGGGGTCTCGGGGGTGTCCAGCTCCTCCACGGGGCCGTGGTCGCCGGCGACCGGGGCCAGGCCGAAGGTCACCGCCTCGGTGTTCGCCGCGTAGTCGCAGGCGGGGCAGTCCGCGAAGGTGTCCTCGCCGGCCTCCGCGGGCGCGAGGAACTCCTCGGACGCCGAGCCGCCCATCGCCCCCGACACGGCCGACACGATCCGGTGGTCCAGCCCGAGCCGGGTGAAGATGCGCTGGTAGGCGGCGCGGTGCAGGGCGTACGACTGCGCCAGCCCCTCGTCGGACACGTCGAAGGAGTACGAGTCCTTCATCTGGAACTCGCGCCCGCGCAGCACTCCCGACCGCGGCCGCGCCTCGTCCCGGTACTTGGTCTGGATCTGGTAGAGCATGACCGGCAGGTCCTTGTACGAGGTGCACTGGTCCTTCACCACCAGGGTGAAGATCTCCTCGTGGGTGGGGCCGAGCAGGTAGTCCGCGCCCTTGCGGTCCCTGAGCCGGAACAGCAGGTCCCCGTACTCCGACCAGCGCCCGCTGACCTCGTACGGCTCCTTCGGCAACAGCGCGGGGAGGAGCACCTCCTGGGCCCCGATGGCGTCCATCTCCTCGCGGACGACGCGCGAGACGTTGTCCAGGACCCGCTTGCCGAGCGGCAGCCACGTCCACACGCCCGCCGAGGTGCGCCGGACGTAGCCGGCGCGGACCAGCAGCCGGTGGCTGAGGGTTTCGGCGTCGGCCGGGTCCTCGCGGAGGGTCTTGGCCATGAGTCGGGACATGCGCTGCACGTGAGGTGTGGACATGCCGGGAGATTACCGGCGGCCGCACCGGCGGGGGTACCGCGTTTCCCGGGGCTGCGGCTCAGGGCCTCGGCAGCGGCAGCGGGGCGCCCATGACGGCGTACGGCAGGCTCGCGCTCGGGAAGTGGACCTGGCGGGCGAGGTCCGTGTAGCCGAGGGCCCGGTAGAGGCCGCGGGCGGGGCTGTCGGTGTCGATGGCGGAGAGGATCGAGCGCGGTTCGGCGGCGCTGTCGGTGATCTCGGTGATCAGCGCGCGGCCGACGCCGTGGCCCTGGAACCCGGGGTGGACGTGGAGCTCCGTGATCACGAAGGAGCCGTCCAGCCAGTGCTCGTGGCCGCCGGCCCGCAGGTAGGGCTCGACGATGGTGGACCACCAGTGGGTGCGGTCGTTGGGCATCCCGTAGACGAATCCGGTGAGCGCGCCGTCCTCGGCGAAGGCCCCCAGCGCGCGGGCTCCGCGGCAGGCCATGTGGCGCTGCACGATGTAGCGCCGGATGCCGACCTCCTCCTCGCTGAGGCCGAAGGCGACGGCCTGCACGCGCAGGGCCTCGTCCACCCGGGCGGCGAGGTCGAGGGGGCCGATGCGGAGTCCGGAAGGCAGCATGCGGCGACCTTACTTCGCGGTAGGGAGGGGCCGGTACGGGTTCGGCCGGTTCAGAACAGCACGCTCATGAACGCGCCGACCTCGCGGAAGCCCACCCGCCGGTAGGAGGCCCGGGCGGCGGTGTTGAAGTCGTTCACGTAGAGGCTGACCACGGGGGCCACATCGCGCAGGGCGTAGCCGACGACGGCGGCCATCCCGGTCTCCGAGTAGCCGCGGCCGCGGAACTCGGGGGCCACCCACACGCCCTGGATCTGGCAGGCGCCGGAGGTGGCGGCGCCGATCTCGGCCTTGAAGACGATCTTCCCGTCCTCGATCCGGGCGAAGGAGCGGCCGCTGCCGACGAGTTCGGCGACCCTCGCCTGGTAGAGCAGACCGCCGTCACCGGCCATCGGCGAGATGCCGACCTCCTCGGTGAACATGGCCACGCAGGCGGGCATGATCAGGTCCATCTCGTCCTTGCGGACACGGCGGACCAGCGGATCCGCCGCGACCGTGGTGGAGGGTCCCTCGATGACCATGAGCGGCTGGCGGGAGCGCACGTCGCGGGCGGGGCCCCAGCTGGGCTCCAGGAGCTGCCACAGCAGCCGGGTGGGCTCGGCGGGGCCCACGATGGAGGAGCAGCGGCGGCCGGTGCGGCGGGCGCGGTCGGCGAAGGCGCGTACGGCGTCGGGCTCCGCGCAGACGGGGACCAGGTTGGCGCCCGCGTAGCAGAGGGAGCGGAGCTCGCCGTCGGCGTACCATCCCCACATCTCGCCGCCCAGGCGCCAGGGGTCGAGCCCGGCGACCTGGACCCGGGAGGTGACGAACGCGTTCTCGACCGGCTCGCGTCCGAGGACGTCGAGCGCGGCGTCGAGATCACCGGGCTCAAGGACCCGGGTGGTGGTCTGCGTCAACACTGGGGCCTCACCGTACAAGTCTGCTGATCTCCGCACTGTACCCGCCGGGGCGGATGGATGCCCGGTCTCCCAGGTCACGAAAAAGCCCCGGCCCCGCCCGCGAGCTGCGGGAACGGGGCCGGGGCACGGGTCGGGAGGATCAGACTCCGATGGCGACCGTCGGCTCGCCCGAGGTCACGCCGTCCTTCTCCATCTGCTCGGCGATCTTCATCGCCTCTTCGATGAGGGTCTCGACGATCTTCGACTCGGGGACGGTCTTGATGACCTCGCCCTTCACGAAGATCTGGCCCTTGCCGTTGCCGGAGGCCACGCCCAGGTCGGCCTCGCGGGCCTCGCCGGGGCCGTTGACGACGCAGCCCATGACCGCGACGCGCAGCGGGACCTCCATGCCCTCCAGGCCCGCCGTGACCTCTTCGGCCAGCTTGTAGACGTCGACCTGGGCGCGGCCGCAGGACGGGCAGGAGACGATCTCCAGGCGGCGCGGCTTGAGGTTCAGCGACTCCAGGATCTGGTTGCCGACCTTGACCTCCTCGACCGGCGGCGCGGAGAGGGAGACGCGGATGGTGTCGCCGATGCCCTCGGAGAGCAGTGCCCCGAAGGCGACGGCCGACTTGATGGTGCCCTGGAAGGCGGGGCCGGCCTCGGTGACGCCGAGGTGCAGCGGGTAGTCGCAGGCGGCGGCCAGCTGGCGGTAGGCGTTGACCATGACGACCGGGTCGTTGTGCTTGACCGAGATCTTGATGTCGCCGAAGCCGTGCTCCTCGAAGAGGGAGGCCTCCCACAGCGCGGACTCGACCAGCGCCTCGGGGGTGGCCTTGCCGTACTTCTTCAGCAGCCGGGCGTCGAGGGAGCCCGCGTTGACGCCGATCCGGATCGGGGTGCCGGTGTCCTTGGCGGCCCGCGCGATCTCCTTGACCTTGTCGTCGAACTGCTTGATGTTGCCCGGGTTCACGCGGACGGCGGCGCAGCCGGCCTCGATCGCGGCGAACACGTACTTGGGCTGGAAGTGGATGTCGGCGATGACCGGGATCTGCGACTTCTTCGCGATGACGGCGAGGGCGTCCGCGTCGTCCTGCGTGGGGCAGGCCACGCGGACGATCTGGCAGCCGGAGGCCGTCAGTTCGGCGATCTGCTGGAGCGTGGCGCCGATGTCGGAGGTACGGGTGGTGGTCATCGACTGCACCGAGACGGGTGCGTCACCGCCGACGGCCACGGAACCGACCTGGATCTTGCGGCTGACCCGGCGGTCGGCAAGCTTCGTCGGCACGGACGGCATTCCGAGAGAGATGGCAGTCATCTGCTGTGCAACCCCAAGGTGTGGATCAAGGTCCCGAAATCGACGGGCTCCAGGCTTCGAGATTACGCCAATCACGGTGCGCCCCTCGCATCCGAGGGGCCGCGCCACCCGAACGTAGGCAGCCGGGCACGATGCGTGCCCGGCTCCCGCGTGCGTCGTGTAGGACCCGCCGCGCTCAGGTGATCTTGATGGGGTTCACCACGTCCGCCACCATCACCAGCAGCGTGAAGCAGATGAACAGCCCGGCCACCACATAGGCGACCGGCATCAGCTTGGCCACGTCGAAGGGGCCGGGGTCCGGGCGCCGGAAGACCCGGGCCACGCCCCGCCGGACCGACTCCCACAGGGCTCCCGCGATGTGCCCGCCGTCGAGCGGGAGCAGCGGCAGCATGTTGAAGAGGAACAGCGAGAGGTTGAAGCCGGCCAGCAGGTTGAGGAAGAACACCAGCTGGTGCTGGGCGGGGATGTCGAGGGTGAAGATCTCACCGCTGACCCGCGCCGCGCCGACCACGCCCATGGGGCTGTCCTGCGCGCGCTCGGCGCCGTTGAAGGCCGCGTTCCACAGGTCCGGGACCTTGGACGGCAGGTCGATCAGCGACTGCACGCCGGCCGCCATCATCTCGCCCATGCGGTCGACGGACTGGCCGAAGGACTGCGGGACGTAGCCGGAGGCGGGGGCGAAGCCGAGGAAGCCGGCCGTGACGTACTGGTCCTTGACGTACCTGCCGTCGGCGTCGGTCTTGGCGACCTTGTTCTCGATCAGGTTCGCCGTGAGGCCGACCTTCTCGCCGGCCCGCTCCACGGTGATCGTGGCGGGGCCGACGGTGGCGCGGATGTCCTTCTGCAGGGCGGACCAGTCCTCGACCGGGCGGCCGTTGAAGGCGACGATCCTGTCGCCGGCCTTGAGGCCCGCCGCCTTGGCGGGGGCGGCCGGGTCGCCGGGGGCGCACTTGTCGCGCTTCTCGCTCTGCTGGATGACGCAGTCCGAGACGGTGGCGACCGTCGTGGTCTGCGTGTTCAGCCCGAAGGCCATCAGCGTGGTGAGGAAGATCGCCACGGCGAGCACGAGGTTCATGAACGGACCGGCGAACATCACGATCACGCGCTTCCACGGCTTGCGCGTGTAGAAGAGCCGGCTCTCGTCCCCGGGCTGCAGCTCCTCGTACGCGGCCGAGCGCGCGTCCTCGATCATCGACCGGAACGGCGAGGTCGAGCGGGCGGTGACCTTGCCGTCCTCACCGGGCGGGAACATCCCGATCATGCGGATGTAGCCGCCCATCGGGATGGCCTTGATCCCGTACTCGGTCTCGCCCTTCCTCCGCGACCAGAGGGTCGGGCCGAAGCCCACCATGTACTGCGGCACCCGGATGCCGAAGAGCTTGGCCGTGGAGAGGTGTCCGAGCTCGTGCCACGCGATCGAGACCAGCAGGCCGACCGCGAAGATCACCACCCCGAGCACCGTCATCAGCAGTGTCATGCGCTCGCCTCCACGGCGGCCCGCGCCGCCATCTCCCGCGCCCGGGACCGGGCCCAGGCCTCTGCTTCAAGGACGTCCTGCACGGTCAGGGAGGTTCCCGACCGCGGCGCCCCGTGCTCGTCGACCACGGCAGAGACGGTATCCATGATTGCCGTGAACGGCAGCCGACCTGCCAGGAACGCCTCGACGCACTCCTCGTTGGCCGCGTTGAACACGGCCGGGGCAGTGCCGCCGAGGGCGCCCACGTGCCGGGCCAGGCCGACCGCCGGGAAGGCCTCGGTGTCCAGCGGGAAGAACTCCCAGGTGGAGGCCGTGGTCCAGTCGAAGGCGGGGGCGGCGTCCGGGATCCGCTGGGGCCAGCCGAGGCCGATCGCGATGGGGCCGCGCATGTCCGGCGGGGTGGCCTGGGCGAGGGTGGAGCCGTCCGTGAACTCGACCATCGAGTGCACGTAGGACTGGGGGTGGACCACGACCTCGATGCGGTCGAAGGGGATGTCGTAGAGCAGGTGCGCCTCGATCACCTCGAGCCCCTTGTTGACGAGCGTGGCGCTGTTGACCGTGATCACCGGCCCCATGGCCCAGGTGGGGTGCGCGAGGGCGTCCTCGACGGTGACCCCGGCCAGCTCCGCGCGGGTGCGGCCGCGGAAGGGGCCGCCGGAGGCCGTGACGACGAGCTTGCGCACGTCGGCCCGGGTCCCGGCGGCGAGCGCCTGGAAGAGCGCCGCGTGCTCGGAGTCCACCGGGATGATCTGGCCGGGCCGCGCGAGGGCCTTCACCAGCGGGCCGCCGACGATCAGCGACTCCTTGTTGGCCAGCGCCAGGGTCCGGCCCGCCCGGAGTGCGGCGAGAGTGGGCGCGAGGCCGATGGAGCCGGTGATGCCGTTGAGGACGGTGTGGCACTCGGAGGCCGCAAGCTCGGCCGCCGCGTCCGGCCCGGCGAGGATCTCGGGCAGCGGCTCGGACGTGCCGTACCGGGCGCTCAACGCCTCTTTGAGGGCCGGCACGACGTCCTCGCGGGCCACGGCCACCGTCGTGACCCGCAGCTGCCGTGCCTGCTCGGCCAGCAGCTCGACCCGGCCGCCGGCGGCGGACAGCGCGGTCACCCGGAACCGGTCCGGGTTGCGCAGGGCCAGGTCGATGGCCTGGGTGCCGATGGAACCGGTGGACCCGAGGATGACGATGTCCCGGCGGCCGGCCGCGGGGTCGAAGAGGAGGTGCGGATCGGCGAGGGGGGCTGGGCGGTCGCTCATGCCCCCCATTGTTGCCGGAACTCAGGAGCGGCCCGACACGGAGCCCCCTTCCGTGACCCGCAGGAGGAGGTGCGGCAGCGTTCCGGCGAAGTCGGGGAGCGTGACGGCGACGCGCCACCAGGCGTCCGGATCGGCGCCGAGGGCCAGGGCGAACAGCCGGTCGGCCTCGGCCCGGGCGGCGAGCACCGGCGCGGCCCGGTCGTGGCGGTCGGGGTGGTCCACCTCGCCCAGCCAGTGGCCCTCGTCCAGGGCCCAGCAGGCGGGCGCCTTGTGGCGGATCACGTCCTCCCCGGTGAGCAGCCCGCGGGCCAGGCAGTCGCGCACCCAGCGGATGTCCTCCTCGACGGAGGGCATGGGCACGGCGAGGCTGGCCAGGGCCAGTTCGCGGTCCACGCCCCCGGCGGGCCCGGCGGCCTTGGGGGCCAGGGAGCGCACCGCGTCGGAGAGGCCGGGGACGTCCGGCCCGCCGTCGGGCTCCGGCAGGGTCCCGCGCACGATCCGGGCCACGAGGACCGGCAGGGTCCCGCGGAAGCCGGGGGCGCGGCGGAGCAGCTCCGACCAGAGCCGGGGGTCGTCCCGCAGCGGGCGCAGGGCCCGGGCGACGGCCGTGCGCATCCCGGTCCGCTCGGGCAGGGACCAGCGCAGGCCCCGGGTCGCGGGCAGGTCCGTGAGCAGCAGGGTGCGGTGCGCGGGGGCGATGTGGGCGACGAGCTCGTCGCAGGTGAGCAGCCCCATCCGGACGGCCCGGACGGCGGGCCGGTACCACCGGTGCGCCCGGGTGTCCTGGGGTCCCGCGTCGAGCAGTGCCCGGCAGGCCTCCGGGGGCAGTGCGCCGGCCAGCAGGAGGGCCTCGACCGCGCTGGGCGGCAGCGGGTCCCGGGCGTGCTCGTGCAGCACCGTCGCGGGGTCGAGGGGGGCGTGCGGCATCCGCAGCAGGGTGAGCGGGATCCGGGGCCGGCGGCCGTGCCGGCGCAGCAGCGCGACCAGCTCGCCGGTGGTGAACGGGCCGGGGCCGACGTCCGCCAGCAGTTCGGGCGAGGGCCCGGGGCGGGCCGCGTACCGCGCAGGGCCGGGCAGTCCGGGCAGGGGGCGTCCGACGACGTGCGGGTTGCGGGCGACGTACTGCCGGTCCTGCTCGGTGCCGTGGCGCAGCAGCAGGCTGACGGTCGAGGGCGACAGCCACGCGTCGCGGCACAGGTATTTGCGGGCCGGCGCGTCGAGCCGGCCGGTCAGGTCGGCGACGACATGGTCCGGTGCGTGGCGCAGCAGGTGCGCCACGCACCAGGCCAGCCGTCGGCTGGTGCGGTCTTCCTCGGCCGTCGGCATCGTTCTCTCCGCCCTGCCCGTGCTCGCACGTACGGCTGTCCGTACGTGCACTCATCCTCGTACGCCTGTCCGGCGTCCGGCGATGATCGCAGGTCAGCGGAGGGGACGGTGCACGTTTTGCTGCGTCGAGGGGCCGGGGGCGGCGTCCGCGATCCAGGGGCCGTCTCCGGAGGGGTCGATGATGCCGTCCTCCAGCCAGGTGTAGGTGCCGCTCAGCACCCCCGCGACGACCTTGCGGTCGAGGTCGTCGGTGTTGCTCCACAGCCGGCCGAAGAGCTCCTCGATCCGGATCCGGGACTGCCGGCAGAAGGCGTCGGCCAGCTGGTAGGCCTCCCGGCCGTGGTCGCCGGTGGCGCGCAGGTGCTCGGCACGGACGCAGGCCGCGCTCATCGCGAAGAGCTCGGCGCCGATGTCGACGATCCGGCCGAGGAAGCCCTGCTTGGTCTCCATGCGGCCCTGCCAGCGGGACATCGCGTAGAAGGTGGACCGGGCGAGCTTGCGGGCGGCGCGCTCGACGTAGCGCAGGTGGGTGGCGAGGTCCGGGTGGCCGGCGGGGTGGAAGGCGCGGTAGGTGCCGGGCACCTGGCCGGCGCCGGTGGCGAGTTTCGGCAGCCAGCGGGCGTAGAACCCGGCGGCGCGGGCGCCCGCCCTGGCCTTGTCGCCGAGGTCCTTGTCCGGGTCGATGAGGTCGCCGGCGACCGACAGGTGGGCGTCGACGGCCTCCCGGGCGATCAGCAGGTGCATGATCTCGGTCGAGCCCTCGAAGATCCGGTTGATGCGCAGGTCGCGGAGCATCTGCTCGGCGGGGACGGCGCGCTCGCCGCGGGCCGCGAGGGACTCGGCGGTCTCGAAGCCGCGGCCGCCGCGGATCTGGACCAGCTCGTCGGCCATCAGGCAGGCCATCTCCGAGCCGTAGAGCTTGGCGAGGGCGGCCTCGATGCGGATGTCGTTGCGGTCCTCGTCGGCCATCTGGGAGGCGAGGTCGACGACGGCCTCGAGGGCGAAGGTGGTGGCGGCGATGAAGGAGATCTTGGCGCCGACCGCCTCGTGCCGCGCGACCGGGCGGCCCCACTGCTCGCGTACGCCGGACCACTCGCGGGCGATCTTCAGGCACCACTTGCCGGCGCCGACGCACATGGCGGGCAGCGACAGCCGCCCGGTGTTGAGCGTGGTCAGGGCGATCTTGAGGCCGGAGCCCTCGGCTCCGATGCGCTGGCCGGCGGGGACCCGGACCTGGTGGAAGCGGGTGACGCCGTTCTCCAGGCCGCGCAGGCCCATGAAGGCGTTGCGGTGCTCGACGGTGATGCCCGGCGAGTCGGCCTCGACGACGAAGGCGGTGATCCCGCCGCGGTGGTTCTCGCTCCGGGGCACCCGGGCCATCACCACGAGCAGGTCCGCGACGACCCCGTTGGTGGTCCACAGCTTCACCCCGTCGAGGACGTACGCGTCCTCCCCGTCGGGGACCGCCGTGGTGGCCAGCCGCGCCGGGTCGGAGCCCACGTCCGGCTCGGTGAGCAGGAAGGCGCTGATGGCGGTGGTGGCGCAGCGCGGCAGGTAGGCGTCCTTCTGCTCCTGCGTGCCGAAGATCTTCAGCGGCTGGGGGACGCCGATGGACTGGTGGGCGGAGAGCAGGGCGCCGATGGCGGGGCTGACCGAGCCGACCAGGGCGAGCGCCTTGTTGTAGTAGACCTGGGTCAGGCCGAGGCCGCCGTACTTGGGGTCGATCTTCATGCCGAGGGCGCCGAGCTCCTTGAGCCCGCGCACGGTCTCGTCGGGGATCTTCGCCTCGCGCTCGATGCGGGCTCCGTCGATCTCGTTCTCGCAGAAGGTCCGCAGCCGGGCGAGGAAGGCCTCGCCGCGCCGGACGTCCTCGTCGGCGGGGAGCGGGTGCGGGTGGATCAGGTCGAGCCGCAGCCTGCCGAGGAAGAGCTCCTTGGCGAAGCTGGGCTTGCGCCAGTCCTGTTCCCGGGCCGCTTCCGCGACCTGCCGTGCCTCGCGCTCGGTCACCTTGGGCTGTACGGGCTGTGTTGCGGACATGAGGGGACTCACCTCGCCGCCGAGTCGGGGGGTTCACCGGATTACCGGCCGGTGCTACCTGGGAGTCGTACCCAATGTCGGCGCGAAGGAAAAGGGGGACGGCCGGAGCCCCCGCACAGTAGGCTCCGGCCGTCGGCTTTTTGGCGGTACGAGATCAGATGTCGAGGCCGGTCAGGACCAGGACTCGCTCGTACGTGTAGTCGTCCATCGCGTAGCGGACACCCTCGCGGCCGACACCCGACTGCTTGACGCCGCCGTAGGGCATCTGGTCGGCGCGGTAGGACGGCGCGTCGCCGACGACCACGCCGCCGACCTCGAGCTCGCGGTGGGCGCGGAAGGCGACCTGGATGTCGCGGGTGAAGACGCCGGTCTGCAGACCGAACTTGGAGTCGTTCACCGCGGCGAAGGCCTCGTCGGCGTTCTCCACGCGGGTCAGGGTCAGGACCGGTCCGAAGACCTCCTCGGTGGCGAGCTTGACGCCCGCCGGGACCTCCGCGAGCACGGTGGGCTCGTACGAGGCGCCCTCGCGCTTGCCGCCGGTGAGCAGCTTGGCGCCGGCGGACACGGCCTCGTCGACCCAGGTCTCGACGCGCCGGGCGGCGTCCTCGGAGACGAGGGGGCCGACGTCGGTGGCCGAGTCGGACGGGTCGCCGGTGACCTGGGCCTGTACCTTCGCGACGACCTTCTCGACGAGGCGGTCGTAGACGGAGGCGTCGGCGATCACGCGCTGCACGGAGATGCAGGACTGGCCGGCCTGGTAGTTCGAGAAGGTCGCGATGCGGGTCGCGGCCCAGTCGAGGTCGGCCTCGGCGGACCAGTCGGCGAGGACCACGGCCGCGGCGTTGCCGCCGAGCTCCAGCGTGCAGTGCTTGTGGGGCACCGACTGCTGGATGGCGTAGCCGACGGTGTCGGAGCCGGTGAAGGAGATGACGGGCAGGCGCTCGTCCTTGACCAGGGCGGGCATCTTCTCGTTCGCGACCGGCAGGACCGACCAGGAGCCGGCCGGGAGGTCGGTCTCGGCGAGCAGCTCACCGAGGATCAGCCCGGACAGCGGCGTGGCCGGCGCGGGCTTGAGGATGATCGGCGCGCCGACGGCGATGGCCGGGGCCACCTTGTGGGCGCACAGGTTCAGCGGGAAGTTGAAGGGCGCGATGCCGAGGACCGGGCCCTTGACGAAGCGGCGGGTCAGCGCGAGACGGCCGACGCCGCCGGCGTCGGTGTCGAGGCGCTGGGCCTCTCCGCCGTTGAAGCGGCGGGCCTCTTCGGCGGCGAAGCGGAAGACGGACACCGCACGGCCGACCTCACCGCGCGCCCACTTGATGGGCTTGCCGTTCTCGGCGGAGATCAGCTGGGCGATCTCCTCGGTGCGCTCGGCGAGCCGCTTGGACACGTGGTCCAGGGCGGCGGCACGCACGTGGGCGGGGGTCGCGGAGAACTCCGCCGTCACGGCGTACGCCGCGGCCACGGCCTCTTCGACCTGGGCGTCGGTGGGCACGCTGACCGTGCCGACCAGGCGTCCGTCCCACGGGGAGTGGACGTCGAAGCTGTCCTCGCCGGTGGCCAGGCGGCCGGCGAGCCAGAAGGCGTGGGTGGAAGTCATGCGAATCCCGGCCCTTCGAGTGTGCGGTGGGGGCTTGTCCCCTCCACCGTAGGACTCGGCGGGCCCCGCGTCGTTTAGCCGGGGTGGAGCGGCGGACGTCCCGGCTTCGCCGGTTTGTCACTGTCGGTCCGCTCAGGCGGGGTGCGGGGAGGACTTGAGGGCGAGCCACAGCTCCATCCGGACGTCCGGGTCGTCCAGGGAGCGGCCGAGGATCTCCTCGACCCGCTTCATCCGGTAGCGCAGGGTGTGGCGGTGCACGCCGAGGTCGGCCGCGGCCGCGTCCCACTGGCCGTGGCGGGAGAGCCAGGCCTGTAGCGAGGCCACCAGGTCGCCGCGCCCGGTCGCGTCGTGCTCCCGCAGCGCGCGCAGGGTGCCGTCCGCGAAGGCCCGTACGGCGTCGTCGGCCAGCAGGGGCAGGACCGACCCCGCCGCCATCTCCTCGTGCTCCACCATCGGCCTGCCCCGCCGCCGGGCCACGGCCAGGGCCTGGTCGGCCTGTTTCAGGGCCGCCGCGACGGTGGCGGGGCCGGCCGGCGCGGACAGGCCGACGACGAGTTCGTCGGGCTCGGGACCGGCGGCGTCCCGGCCGCGCCGCGCCTCCAGCGCCTCCGCGTGGTCCATGCACGCCTGTACGGCCGCTCCCCCGTCGGCGGCCAGGACCACGAGCCGGCCCGGCTCCGGGACCACCAGCAGCGGCTCCCCGGCGCGGGACGCGGCCGACTCCACCGTGTCGGCCAGCAGGGCCAGCCCCTCCGGCTGGGCCGTCCCCGGCAGCGCCGGCTCGGCCGTGATCAGTCGGAACGGCGCCTCCAGCAGGACCCCGTACAGGTCACCGGCGACGGCCCGCGCGTGCTCCGCCTCCCCGGCCAGCAGCATCCGCAGCACGGCGGCGCCCAGCCGGGACTCGGCGTCGTGCAGCGAACGGGAGCGCTCGGTGGTGAGGGTGAGCAGCGCGACCGCGGAGTGCACGGCGTAGCGCTCGGCCGTGCCCAGCGGGGCCCCGGTGCCGACGGCGAGGGCGCCGCGCGCGCGCCGCCCCGTGCCCAGCGACTGCAGTTCGACCCGGTCCTCCGAGCCGCCGACGACGGCGCTCGCCGGCGCGGGCCGCTCCCGCAGCCGCTCCACGTCCGGGGTGAGCCGGGCGGCGCGCCGGGCGGCCCAGTCGGGGGCGGCCGCGACGACCGAGCCCGAGGCGTCGTACAGCGCGGCCCAGCCGTGCACGTGCGCGGCCAGCTTCGCCAGCAGGTCGGCGGGCCCGTCGGCGGAGAGCGCGGCCCGCGTCAGCTCGCGCTGCGCCTCGAATCCCGCGGTGACGGCCCGGTACTGGTCGGCCGCGAGCGCCGCGGAGACGGCCTTGCTGATGGCGAGGAAGGGGGTCCGCCGCGGTACCTCCAGCAGCGGCATGTCCTCCGTGCGGGCGGCCTCGACCAGTGCTTCGGGGATCGCCTCGTAGTTGACGCCGACGGCGAAGCCGATGCCGACGACCCCTGCCGCGGCCAGCCGGCGTACGTAGGGGCCCATCTCCCGCGGGTCCTCCGCGTCCAGCTTCATCGCGGTGATCAGGAGCAGCTCCCCGCCCTCCATGTAGGGCACGGGGTCGGCGAGCTCGCTGACGTGGGCCCAGCGCACGGGGGTGTCGAGGCGGCCCTCCCCCGCCCGGACGCTGAGCTTGAGGGCCGAGTGCTGGACGAGCGAGGCGAGGGTGAGCGGCATCGGTTACCGGGGCCTTAGCGGGAGGGGACGGCGGAAGGGGTCCGGCGCAAAGCGCATCAGAGGGGCCGCACCCGTTTTCGCCGTGTCGTATGAACGGCTCCCCTCGATTCTGCCACCTCGTACGGTTCGGTTCAGTCCGTTCCGCCGAGCCGGACCAGCAGCGGAGCCGCCCGCTCCCCTTCGACGGAGGTCAGTGACAGCACCGCGTGCCCCGGCGGCACGGCGTGCGCGAGGTCCGAGGCGGACCACCGCTCGCGCTCCACCTGGCGCACGGTGACCGCGTCGGTGGTGACCGCCTTTCCGGTGACGAGCTTGCGGAAGGCGTGGATCAGGCGGGTCAGCGGCTGGTCGGCGAAGACCGTGCGGTGGGTGACGTCTCGGGTCTCCACCCATTCGGTGCCCCAGGCCTCGGCGAAGCGCTTGCCGTCCCAGGTGGTGACCCCGGAGAAGGCCATGCGGCAGCCGACCGAGCCGAGCAGCGGCGTCCGCAGCTCCTCCGGTACGTCGTCCAGCGTGCGCAGCGTGAGCAGGACTCCCGCGTTGGCCGAGCGCAGCCGCTGCACGCCCCGGACGCTCTGCGGGGTCAGGGTGTGCGAGGCGTCGTCGAAGGCGAGGAAGGCGAAGAGGGAGCGGTCGGTGCGGGCGGCCGCGGCGGCGTTGAACTGGGTGAGGAGCAGCCGGGCCAGCATCCGGGAGGCGTCGGCGTGGGCGCGCTCGGGCAGGTCGACGCGGACCCGGATCGGGTGCTCGAGGGTGCGCAGGGAGAAGGGCCGGTTCTGGCCGGTGGTGTCGAAGAAGGCGGCGAAGGCCGGCCGGTCGAGCAGCGCCACCCGGTCGGCGAGGGCCGGTCCCGGGTCGCCGGGGATCCGGTGCTGCCGCTCCCGGGCGTCGAGCTCGCGGAGCATCGCGTGCGCTCCGGCGCCGGCCAGCTCCCGGCGCAGCGCGCCGAAGGCGTCGGGCAGCGGGTCGAGCAGTTCGCGCAGCTCGGGCACCGCGGGGAAGCGGCCGTAGGCGGCCCGGAACGGGCCGAGGAGCTGGGCGAGCGCGGTCGCGGCCCGGCGCACCTCGATGCCGGGGACGTCGCCGACGAAGGCTTCGGCGAGGAGGGTGGCGGCCTCGTCGGGGTCGGTGGCGCCCCCGTAGAGGTCGAGGTCGTAGACGGACTCGGGGTCGCCGATGCGGACCACGACGTCGTAGGCGGCGTCCGGGCCGAGCTGGGAGCCGGCCGCGCCGACGGCGACGACGGCGGCCTGTCCGGCGAGCGCCTGGAGCGCGAGGGACTCCACGACGGGCCGGACCAGGCGCCGGGTCTTGCCGGACCCCGAGGGCCCGACGGCGAGCAGCGAGGTGCCCAGGACGGCGGGGTCCAGGGCGAGCGAGGTGCCGCGCCGGACGTAGGGGTTGCGCGGGCCGTCCTCGACGGTGCCGAGCCGCACCTGCCGGGCCAGCAGGTCGTGGCGGGCGGCGCGCACCGGCAGGTCCCGCGCCCCGGAGGGGTGCGCGCAGGCCCCCGCGCCCTTGTCGCGCACGGCCTCGGCGAAGGCCCGCAGCCGGGAGGGGTCGACCCGCACGGAGTCCCAGGCCCGCCGGATCCGGGTGTAGTCCACGTCGTTCATCCGCCCGGCCCCGGCCTCGCCCTCGAGCCGGTCCGCGGCCTCGCCCAGTCCGGCCGCCCGCAGCTGCGGCCAACGCGCGGGATCCTCCGGGCCGCCCGCCTCGGGGCGGACCGGGGCGGCCGGGTGCGCGGCGCGCGGGGGGCGGCCGGTGAGCAGGCGGCGGGCCAGCTCCGGCCAGCGGCCGAGCCGGCCGAAGCCGAAGAGCAGGATGCCGGCGACCACGGCGTACCAGATGTACGCGGCCACGACGGAGGGGAGCGTCCCGGCCCAGGAGTCGGGCGTGAACATGTAGAGCGGCCAGAGCCAGAAGCCGCCGAGGTAGCCGTTCCACAGCAGGGACCACAGGAGCAGGCCGGCCAGCAGGGCGATCAGGGCGCCGCTGACCAGTTGGCGGGTCGGGGTCTCCTCGGGCTCCTCGGCGGCCCGCGGCACGTGTCCGTACGACCAGACGCCGGGCCCGTCCGAGGCGCGCGGGACGCGCAGCCACTCCCCCAGCGAGGGCCCGCCCGCGGGCGCGTGGGCCGGCTTGGGCGGAAGGCCCGGCGGCGGGCCGGCCGGCCGGGGGATCTGCCCGGTACCGGGCGGGCGCGTCTCGTGCGTGCCGTCGGTGTCCATGAAACCCCTGCCCCCTGCCCGTTCCTGCGCTGCGCCGCTCAATGTAGTTGCCCGGCGGCGGCCGTGGGCCCGTACCCGCAGGGGGTTTCGCCGCGCGTCCGGCAAGATCCCTCCGGGGCCTTCCTATGGCCGTCACGGACAAGGACACGCGGGCACCACTCCCGAACGGAGCATGCCGTACCCCCGCCGCCGGGCCTAGCCTGCGGACAAAGACACAAGTGCGTCCGAAAACACCCCCCAGGAGCCCTCTATGACCGCTGTCCCGCAGGAGCGCCGCATCGTCACCGCGATCCCCGGCCCCAAGTCGCAGGAGCTGCAGGCCCGCCGCCTCGAGACGGTGGCCGGCGGCGTGGGCTCCGTGCTCCCCGTCTTCACGGCCCGCGCGGGCGGCGGCATCATCGAGGACGTCGACGGGAACCGCCTGATCGACTTCGGCTCCGGCATCGCCGTGACCTCGGTCGGCGCCTCCGCCGAGGCCGTCGTGCGCCGCGCCTCCGCGCAGCTCGCGGACTTCACCCACACCTGTTTCATGGTCACCCCCTACGAGGGCTACGTGGAGGTCTGCGAGGCCCTCGCCGAGCTGACCCCCGGCGACCACGCCAAGAAGTCGGCCCTGTTCAACTCGGGCGCCGAGGCCGTCGAGAACGCCGTCAAGATCGCCCGTTCGTACACCAAGCGCCAGGCCGTCGTCGTCTTCGACCACGGCTACCACGGCCGTACGAACCTCACGATGGCGCTGACCTCGAAGAACATGCCGTACAAGCAGGGCTTCGGTCCGTTCGCCCCCGAGGTCTACCGCGTGCCGGTCGCCTACGGCTACCGCTGGCCCACCGGCGCCGAGAACTGCGGCCCCGAGGCCGCCGCCCAGGCGATCGACCAGATCACCAAGCAGATCGGCGCCGACAACGTCGCCGCGATCATCATCGAGCCGGTGCTCGGCGAGGGCGGCTTCATCGAGCCGGCGAAGGGCTTCCTCCCGGCGATCGTGAAGTTCGCCAACGACAACGGCATCGTCTTCGTGGCCGACGAGATCCAGTCCGGCTTCTGCCGCACCGGCCAGTGGTTCGCGTGCGAGGACGAGGGCATCGTCCCGGACCTGATCACCACCGCCAAGGGCATCGCGGGCGGCCTGCCGCTCGCCGCCGTGACCGGTCGCGCCGAGATCATGGACTCCGCGCACGCGGGCGGCCTGGGCGGCACCTACGGCGGCAACCCGGTGGCCTGCGCCGGTGCGCTCGGCTCCATCGAGACCATGAAGGAGCTCGACCTCAACGCCGCGGCGAAGAAGATCGAGTCCGTCATGAAGGCCCGCCTGACGGCCATGCAGGAGAAGTACGAGATCATCGGCGACATCCGCGGCCGCGGCGCCATGATCGCGATCGAGCTGGTCAAGGACCCCGCGTCCAAGACCCCGTTCCCGGAGGCGGCCGGCGCGCTCGCCAAGGCCTGCCACGCCGAGGGCCTGCTCGTCCTCACCTGCGGCACCTACGGCAACGTGCTCCGCTTCCTCCCGCCGATCGTCATCGGCGAGGACCTGCTGAACGAGGGCCTGGACATCCTCGAGGCCGCGTTCGCGGGCATCTGAGCGAACGGCTAGAACACCCGAGCGCGGCGTCCGATTTCTACCACCGGTAACAGTCGGACGCTGTGAAGAACGTGTGGGGGGCCGATGGCGGGTGCGCGATCCTGCTGTCGGCCCCCCGCTCGCTGCCGTACGGTTTCTGCAGATGAGTGAGACACCCCGCTCCCGGGCAACCGAGGGCGATTCCGGTACCGGGCTTCCCCAGCGCCGTACTGGGCATGCGTTCGCGCACACTCCTCACCGATCGGACAGCCGACCGCCCCAAACCCCCCGGGGCGAGCGGCAACCCGATCCGGGCGGCCGTCCCGGAACCATCCCCCCTGTTCCGGGACGGCCGGCCATTCACCTCCTCGCCGCCGCGGTCTGCGGCCTCCTCTTCTTCCTGGCCACCTGGCAGGTCCTGGTCTCCGGCCCGCTGCTGGGGCCTGACCACGCGCTGAGCCGCGCCCTGGTCCGCTCCGTGCCGGACTCCGTCACCGAGCGCCTCTCGGACCTGGGCAACGTGCCGGTCGCCGTGCCCGTCCTCGTCCTGGCCGCGGCCTACGCCGCCTGGCGCGGCCGGCGCCTGGCGGCCGGGGCGGCGGCGCTGGCGATGGCCCTGGTGCCGGCCCTGGTCATCCCGTTCAAGCAGTGGACCGCCCGCCCGGGCCCGCTGGAGCCCTGGGCCGCCGGCTACTTCCCCTCGGGCCACACGGCGACCGCCGCCGTCGCGTACTTCGGCGCGGCCCTGCTCGTGCGCCCGTACACCCGCCGGGCATGGCCGACGGCCGCCGCCCTCGTCCTCACGGGGGCAACGGCCGTCGGGCTGGTCCTGCGGGGCTGGCACTGGCCGCTGGACGTGCTGGCCAGCCTGCTGATGTGCGCGCCCCTGCTGCTCGGCGTGCGGTGGGCCGCCCGGCTCAGCCCCCGAAGTACGCGTCGAAGTTCCGGCTGAACTCCCCTCCCCCGAAGCGGTCCCAGTTGATGGACCACGTCATCAGGCCGCGCAGCGCGGGCCAGGTCCCGTGGGTCTGGTAGCCGCCGCAGGAGGTCTTCTTCGTCAGGCAGTCCAGGGCCTTGTTCACCTCGGCGGGCGGGGTGTGGCCGTTGCCCGCGTTCGTCGTGGCCGGGAGGCCGATGGCCACCTGCTCGGGGCGCAGCGGCGGGAAGACGCGGGCGGTGTTCCCGGCGACCGGGAAGCCGGTGAGCAGCATGTCGGTCATGGCGATGTGGAAGTCCGCGCCGCCCATGGAGTGGTACTGGTTGTCCAGGCCCATGATCGGACCCGAGTTGTAGTCCTGGACGTGGAGCAGGGTGAGGTCGTCGCGCAGGGCGTGGATGACCGGCAGGTAGGCGCCGGCGCGCGGGTCCTGGCCGCCCCAGGGGCCGGAGCCGTAGAACTGGTAGCCGAGCTGGACGAAGAAGGTCTCGGGGGCCATGGTCAGGACGAAGTCCGGGCCGTACTTGGCCTTCAGGGTCTTCACGGCGGAGATCAGGTTGACGATGACCGGGGTGGTGGGGGCCCGGAAGTCGGTGTCCCCGGTGGCCAGCGACAGGGAGTGGCCCTCGAAGTCGATGTCGAGGCCGTCGAGGCCGTACTCGTCGATGATCCTGCCGACGGAGGAGACGAAGGTGTCGCGGGCGGCCGTGGTCGCGAGCTGCACCTGGCCGTTCTGGCCGCCGATCGAGATCAGCACCTTCTTGCCCGCGGCCTGCTTGGCCTTGATGGCCGCCTTGAACTCCGCGGGGCTCTCCACGTTCGGGCACTCGGCGACCGGGCAGAGCTGGAAGCGGATGTCGCCGGAGGTCACCGAAGTCGGTTCGCCGAAGGCGAGGTTGACCACGTCCCAGGAGGCGGGCACATCGGCCATCCGCACGTAGCCGGAGCCGTTGGCGAAGCTCGCGTGCAGGTAGCCGACCAACGCGTGCGCGGGAAGTCCGCCACCGCCGCCACCGCCGCCGCCCGTCGTGGTCACGGAGACGGGGGCGCTCTTGGGGGACTCGCCCGCCGCGTTCACCGCGCTGACCCGGAAGGTGTACGTCGTGGACGCGGCGAGGCCGGTCACGCTCGCCGCGGCGGAGGTGGCGGACTGGGGCGCGGCGCCGTCCCGGTGGACGGTGTAGGAGCTCGCTCCGGGCACCGCCGACCAGGACAGGGACACCGAGGTCGAGGAGGTGGCGCTCGCGCTCAGGCCGGTGGGGGCGGCCGGGGGCTGGGGCTGGCCGGGGCCGCCGGGGTCGGGGCCGACCAAGGTGAGGTCGTCGGTGAAGTGGGCGGGCTGGCCGTACCAGCCGTGGGTGTGGACCGTGACCGAGGTGGTCGACGGGCCGGTGCGGAAGCTGGTCGTCAGCTGCTTCCAGGCGCCCGGGGTCTGGGTCCAGGTGGACACGTCGGTGGTGCCGGTCCCGGTCGCGCCGAGGTACACGTAGGCGCCCTGCACCCAGGCGGTCAGCGTGTAGGTCGAGTCGGGCTTGACGGTGACGCTCTGGGCGCAGCGGGCGTTGTCCTGTCCGGCCGGGGTGGCCTTGAGGGCGGAACTGCCGCTGTGGGCGGGGGTGGTGACGACCGCTCCGCTGCCCGCCGAGCAGCTCCAGCCGTCGAGGCCGGCCTCGAAGCCGCCGTTGCGCACGAGATCGGCGTCGGCCGCGGCGGCCGGCGGGCCCGCGGCGAGGAAGCCGGCCGCCGCGAGGGCGGCGGCCGTGAGGAGGGACCAGGCTCTGCGCACAACTGCCTCCGGGTCATGGGGGGATGGAGGGGGTCTGCGGGCACCTCCCGGCGGCAGCCGGGGGCGGCGCTCAAGATGGTCCAGACCAATGGACTTGTCAAGGCCTCCCGCCCTCCTCCGCCGCCACGCGCGCGGCCGCCTCGTGCATGGCGAGCTCCAGCACGGCCGGATCGGTGAGGGTCCCCTCCCCGTCGGGGAGCACCAGCCAGCGCACCCCGCCCGTCGCCCGGCCGGGGTACGGGACCACGATCCAGGTCCCGCGGCCCGCTCCCCGCACGCCCGTGCCGACCCAGCGCGACGCCGTGCCGGGGGGCACGAAGAAGCCCAGCCGGCCGAACACCGTTCGGCTCCCCGACGTGGTGCCGAAATCACCGAGCACCGGGCCGGGCCGCTCCAGGAGCAGGTGCAGTACGTCGAGGGTGGCCTGCCCCAGCTCCCCGGGCAGGATCAGCACGTCCCAGCGCCGGCCGGCGGGCAGCAGGACCACCCCGAGGGGGTTGTGCTCCCACTCCCACCGGCTGGCGTCGGGATCCGGCGCCCCCGATACGAGCCATTCCACTGCCGCCTTGTCCACCGGGGTCGTCATCGCCCGGCCTCCGTTCGTCTCGTGCGGTGAAGGGTTCTCACCGGGAGAGAGCGCGGCCGGGCGCGGCTATGACGCGGGTTCCGTTACTCCATGGTGGTGAAGCGGGTCACACGGCCAACCGGCGTCGTGCGCCCGGGGCGTGCGCCGGGGGTGGGGCCGGGGACGCGGGCCGGTCACGCGGCGGGTCAGCTGTCGAAGCCGAGTCCCAGCCGGTCGAGGGTGCGCAGCCAGAGGTTGCGGTGCCCGCCGTGGCGGTCGGCGCGGGCCAGCGACCACTTGGTGAGGGTGATCCCGGTCCAGGCGAAGGGCTCGGGCGGGAACGGCATGGGCTTGGACTTCACCATCTCCAGCCGGGTGCGCTCGGTGGGCACCCCGTCGAGCAGGTCCAGCATCACGTCGGCGCCGAAGCGGGTGGCTCCCACCCCGAGCCCGGTGTACCCGGCCGCGTAGGCCACCTTCCCGGAGTGCGCGGTGCCGAAGAAGGCCGAGAAGCGCGAGCAGGTGTCGATCGCCCCGCCCCAGGCGTGGCTGAACCTGAGGCCCTCCAGCTGCGGGAAGGCGGTGAAGAAGTGCTCCGCGAGCTTCAGGTAGGTCTCGGGGCGGTGGTCGTACTCGGAGTCGAGCTTCCCGCGGTAGGGGTAGATCGCGTCGTATCCGCCCCACAGGATCCGGTGGTCCTTGGTGATCCGGAAGTAGTGGAACTGGTTGGCGCTGTCCCCGAGCCCCTGCCGGTTCTTCCAGCCGATGGCCGCGAGCTGGGCCTCGTCCAGCGGCTCGCTCATCAGCGCGTAGTCGTAGACGGGCACGGTGAACGGGCGGATGCGGCGCACCAGGGACGGGAAGATGTTGGTGCCCAGGGCCACCCGGCGCGCCAAGATCGTGCCGTACGGGGTCTGGACGGTCATCCCCCGGCCCGCCGGGGCCATCTTCAGGCCGCGGGTGTTCTCGTAGATCCGCACCCCGAGGTCCAGACAGGCCTGCTTGAGGCCCCATGCCAGCTTCGCCGGGTTGAGCATGGCGACGCCGTCGCGGTCCCAGAGCCCCGCGAGGAAGGTCGGGGAGTCGACCTCGGCGCGCAGCGCCTCTGCGTCGAGCCATTCGGTGCGGCCCGCGAGGCCGAGCCGCTGGGCCTCGTCGTGCAGTTCCCGCAGCTCCTCGACCTGGTGGGGCTCGGTGGCGACGTCGATCTCGCCGGTGCGCTCGAAGTCGCAGTCGATGCCGTAGCGGGCGACGGCCTCCTCGATGGCGTCGAGGTTGCGGGCGCCCATCTCCTCCAGCTTGGCGAGCTCGCCGGGCCAGCGGGCCATCCCGTTGGCGAGTCCGTGGGTGAGCGAGGCGGCGCAGAATCCGCCGTTGCGGCCGGAGGCGGCCCAGCCCGCCTCCTTGCTCTCGATCAGCACCACGTCCCGGCCGGGGTCGCGCTCCTTGGCGAGCAGCGCGGTCCACAGTCCGCTGTAGCCGCCGCCGACGACCAGCAGGTCGCACCGCTCGTCGGTGGTGAGCGCCGGCTGGGCGGCGGGCTTGCCGGGGTCGTCCAGCCAGTACGAGACGGGCTTCGCTCCGGACAGGGATTTCGCAACACTACGCATGGCGACTGGGGCCATGGCTTCCAACTCCCTACAGGGGTCTACTTCGGTTGTGCCTTCTTGCGGCGGTTGCCGACCATCTGGCCGGCGAGGACCACCAGTACGGCGATGACGAACATCGCCGTGCCGATGACGTTGATCTGCACGGGCGTACCGCGCTGGGCCGATCCCCACACGAACATGGGGAAGGTGACGGTGTTGCCCGAGTTGAAGTTGGTGATGATGAAGTCGTCGAAGGAGAGCGCGAAGGAGAGCAGCGCTCCCGCCGCGATACCGGGTGCGGCGATCGGCAGGGTGACCCGTACGAAGGTCTGCACCGGGCCCGCGTAGAGGTCGCGGGCGGCCTCCTCCAGCCGCGGGTCCATGGACAGCACCCGCGCCTTGACGGCGGCGACGACGAAGCTGAGGCAGAACATGACGTGCGCGATCAGGATCGTCCAGAAGCCCAGCTGGATGCCCATGTTGAGGAAGAGGGCGAGCAGCGAGGCCGCCATCACGATCTCGGGCATGGCCATGGGCAGGAAGATCAGCGAGTTGACCGCGCCGCGCGCCCGGAAGCGGTAGCGGACGAGCGCGAAGGCGATCGCGGTGCCCAGGACGGTCGCGCCTATGGTGGCCCACAGGGCGATCTGGAGCGAGAGCGAGAGGGATCCGCACAGGTCGGCGACCCCGCAGGGGTCCTTCCACGCGTCGAGTGAGAACTCCTGCCAGGCGTAGTTGAACCGCCCGGTGGGGTTGTTGAAGGAGAACACGGTCACGACCACGTTCGGCAGGATCATGTAGGCGAGCGTGCCGAGACCGGCGATCACTACGAGATTGCGGCGAAGCCAACGCATCAGACCAGGTCCTCCGTCCCCGCTCGGCGGATGTAGATGGTGACCATGATCAGCACAATGGCCATGAGGATGAAGGACAGCGCGGCCGCCGTCGGATAGTCCAGGATCCGCAGGTACTGCGACTGGATGACGTTGCCGATCATCCGGGTGTCCGTGGAGCCGAGCAGCTCGGCGTTGACGTAGTCGCCGCTCGCCGGGATGAAGGTGAGCAGGGTTCCGGAGACCACGCCCGGCATGGACAGCGGGAAGGTCACCTTCCGGAAGACCGTCGCGGGGCGGGCGTACAGGTCCCCGGCCGCCTCGTGGAGGCGGGTGTCGATGCGCTCCAGCGAGGAGTACAGCGGCAGGATCATGAAGGGGAGGAAGTTGTACGTCAGACCGCAGACGACCGCGAGCGGGGTGGCCAGCACCCGGTCGCCCTGGGTGAGGCCGAGCCAGCTGGTGACGTCGAGGAAGCCGACGTTGTTGAGGACGGCGACCACCGGGCCGCCGTCGGCCAGGATCGTCTTCCAGGCGAGGGTGCGGATCAGGAAGCTGGTGAAGAAGGGCGCGATGACCAGCACCAGCAGCAGGTTGCGCCAGCGGCCCGCCTTGAAGGCGATCAGGTAGGCCAGCGGGTAGCCCAGGAGCAGGCACAGCGCGGTGGCGGTGCCGGCGTAGAGCAGGGAGCGCAGGAACTGCGGGTAGTACTCGGTGAAGGCGTCCCAGTAGGTCCGGAAGTGCCAGGTGACCTCGAAGCCCTCTTCGAGCGAGCCGGTCTGCACCGAGGTGGAGGCCTGGTAGACCATCGGCAGCACGAAGAAGACCAGCAGCCACAAGATGCCCGGGAGCAGCAGCCAGTACGGGATGAGCCGCTTGCGCAGGGACGCCTTGTGCACCGGGGGCTCGGCGGGGGCGGGCGCCTGGGGCGGCGCTGTCTCCACGGCGGGCCCGGTCACGCGGACTCCTCGACCGTCTCGATGCCCGCGTCGATGTCCTGGGCGGCGTCGAGGCCGAAGCTGTGCTCCGGGTTCCAGTGCAGGATCACCTCGGCGCCCGGGACGAGCCGGCCGTCCCGCTCGATGTTCTGGGCGTACACCTCCAGCTCGGGGCAGACCGGGCTGTCGATGACGTACTGGGTGGAGACGCCGATGAAGGAGGAGTCCGCGATCCGGCCGGGTACCTTGTTGCGGCCGGCCGCGATGGTGTGCTCCTCGTCGGCGTGCACCAGGGAGATCTTCTCCGGGCGCACGCCGACCAGCAGCTTGCCGCCGCCGCTGGGGGTGGTGGCGCAGCGCGCCGCGGGCAGCCGGAGCTTCGTACCGGCGGCGGAGACGACCACCTCGGAGCCGGCGGACTCCACCGAGGCCTCGATGAGGTTGGAGGTGCCGAGGAAGTTGGCGACGAAGGTCGTGCCCGGGTTCTCGTAGAGCTCGGCCGGGGCGCCCAGCTGCTCGACCCGCCCGCCGTTCATCACGGCGACGGTGTCGGCCATGGTCATGGCCTCCTCCTGGTCGTGCGTGACGTGCACGAAGGTGATGCCGACCTCGGTCTGGATGCGCTTGAGCTCCAGCTGCATCTGGCGGCGCAGCTTGAGGTCGAGGGCGCCGAGCGGCTCGTCGAGCAGGAGCACCTGGGGGTGGTTGATCAGGGCGCGGGCCACGGCGACGCGCTGCTGCTGGCCGCCGGAGAGCTGGTGCGGCTTGCGCTGGGCGAACTGGCCGAGCTGGACCAGCTCCAGCATGTCGTCGACCTGCTTCTTGACCGACTTGATGCCGCGGCGGCGCAGGCCGAAGGCGACGTTCTCGAAGATGTTCAGGTGCGGGAAGAGGGCGTAGCTCTGGAAGACGGTGTTGACCGGGCGCTTGTACGGCGGCAGGTGCGTGACCTCCCGGTCGCCGAGGCTGACGGTGCCGGTGGAGGGCTCCTCCAGGCCGGCGATCATGCGCAGGGTGGTGGTCTTCCCGCAGCCCGAGGCGCCGAGCAGGGCGAAGAAGGAGCCCTGGGGGATGGTGAGATCCAGCGGGTGCACAGCGGTGAAGGTGCCGTAGTGCTTGCTGATCCCGGCGAGGCGGACGTCGCCGCCCGCGGTCTTCTCAGTCATGGGTGGGTCCCGGGGTTGGGTGGGGGAAGGGTCAAGGGGGCTGGGCCGGGCGGAGCCGGCCGGGGGTGCGGCCGCCGGTGTCGTCCGGTGGGCGGCGCCCCGGTGCGCTGCGGCTCGCCGCGGGGCGTCAGGCTCCGATGAGCTTGGCGAACTTCTCCTCGTACGCCGTCTCTTCTTCGCTGGTCAGGGAGCGGAAGGCGTGGGCCTTGGCGGCCATGGCCTTGTCCGGGACGATCAGCGGGTTGTCCGCGAGTGCGGGGTCGATCTTGGCGAGTTCGTCCTTGACGCCCTCGACCGGGCAGACGTAGCTGATGAACGCGGCCAGCTGGGCGGCGACCGGGGGCTCGTAGTAGTAGTCGATGAGCTTCTCCGCGTTGGCCTTGTGCCGGGCCTTGGCGGGGACCAGCAGGTTGTCGCTGGAGGTGATGTAGCCGGGGGCGGGGATGGCGTACTGGATGTCCGGGTTGCCCGCCTGGAGCTGGATGACGTCGCCCGCCCAGGCCAGACAGGCGGCGAGGTCGCCCTTGTCGAGGTCGGCGGTGTAGTCGTTGCCCGTGAAGCGGCGGATCTGGTGGGAGTCCACGCCCTTCTGCAGGCGGCCGATCGCGCCGTCGAAGTCGGCGGTGGTGAAGTTCGCCGGGTTCTTGCCCTGGTCGAGCAGGGTCATGCCCACGCTGTCGCGCATCTCGGTGAGGAAGCCGACCCGGCCCTTGAGGGTGGGGTCGTCCAGCATCTGGGTGACGGAGTCGACCTTCTTCCCGTCCGTGGCCTTGGTGTTGTAGGCGATGACCGTGTCGATGCCGGTCCACGGGTAGCTGTAGGCGCGGCCCGGGTCCCAGTCGGGGGTGCGGAACTGCGGGATCAGGTTGGCGTAGGCGTGCGGCAGCTGGGAGGGGTCCAGCTTCTGCGCCCACCCGAGGCGGATGATGCGCGCGGCCAGCCAGTCGGTGACGACGATCAGGTCGCGGCCGGTGTCCTGGCCGGCGGCGAGCTGGGGGCGGATCTTGCCGAAGAACTCGACGTTGTCGTTGATGTCCTCGGTGTACTTGACCTCGATCCCGGTCCGCTGGGTGAACTCCTCCAGGGTGGGCCGGGTCTTCTCGTCGTCACTGGTGTCCATGTACTCGGTCCAGTTGGAGAAGTTGATCTCCTTCTCCTGTGCCGAGTGGTCGTCGGAGGCCACCGCCGCGTCGCCCTCGCGCTTGGCGGGCGGGATCCCGCACCCGGCGAGGGCGGACAGGCCGCCGAGGGTGAGCGCTCCGACTCCGGAGGCGCGCAGCAGCGAGCGGCGGGTGAGGGCGCCGCGCCCGCTGGTGAGGCTGCGCCGCATCGCGGCGAGTTGCGCCGCCGAGAGGCGGTCGGGCTCGAACTGCTCCATGCGCTGTGCCCTTTCGGGAGGTGTACCGCTGGTCGGGCGGCGAGTTCTTATCGGTCCCCGAAGATCGTGCGGTGCCAGTCCTTCTCGGCCACCGCGGTGTTGTCGTACATCACGTGCTTCACCTGCGTGTACTCCTCGAAGGAGTAGGCCGACATGTCCTTTCCGAAGCCGCTGGCCTTGTAGCCGCCGTGGGGCATCTCGCTGATGATCGGGATGTGGTCGTTGACCCAGACGCAGCCCGCCTTGATCTCGCGGGTGGCACGGTTGGCGCGGTAGACGTCGCGGCTCCAGGCGGAGGCGGCGAGTCCGTACGGGGTGTCGTTGGCCAGCGCGATGCCCTCGTCGTCGGTGTCGAAGGGCAGGACCACGAGGACCGGGCCGAAGATCTCGGACTGGACCACCTCGCTGTCCTGGGCGGCTCCGGCGATGAGGGTGGGCCGGTAGTACGCGCCCGCGGCGAGCTCGCCCCCCGGGATCTCGCCGCCCGTGACGACGGTGGCGTAGCCGCGGGCCCGCTCGACGAAGGCGGCGACCCGGTCGCGCTGGGCGTGGGAGACCAGCGGGCCGAGGTCGGTGCCGGACGCGAAGGGGTCGCCCAGCCGGACGGTGTCCATCAGCTCCGCGACGCGGGCGGTGAAGGCGTCGTGGAGGGGGCGCTGGACGTAGGCGCGGGTGGCGGCCGTGCAGTCCTGGCCGGTGTTGATGAGGGAGGCGGCGACGGCGCCGTGCGCGGCGGCCTCCAGGTCGGCGTCGTCGAAGACCAGGAAGGGCGCCTTGCCGCCGAGCTCCAGGTGGAGCCGCTTGACGGTGGCGGTGGCGATCTCGGCGACGCGCCGGCCGACGGCGGTGGAGCCGGTGAAGGAGGTCATCACCACGTCGGGGTGGCCGACCAGGTGCTCGCCGGCCTCGCGTCCCGCGCCGGTGACGATGTTGATCACTCCGTCGGGCAGGCCCGCCTCCTTGGCGGCCTGCGCGAACATCAGGGAGGTCAGCGGGGTGAGCTCGGCAGGCTTGAGGACGATCGTGTTGCCGGCGGCGATGGCCGGGAGGATCTTCCACGCGGCCATCTGGAGCGGATAGTTCCAGGGGGCGATGGAGCCGACCACGCCGATGGCCTCGCGGCGCACGTAGGAGGTGTGGTCGCCGGAGTACTCGGCGGCCGCCTGCCCCTGGAGGTGGCGCGCGGCCCCGGCGAAGAAGGCGGTGTTGTCGATGGTCCCCGGGACGTCGAACTCCGTGGACAGCTTGATCGGCTTGCCGCACTGGAGGGACTCGGCGTACGCGAAGTCCTCGGCCTGCTCGGCCAGTACGGCGGCCAGCCGGTGCAGGGCGTCCGACCGCTCGCCGGGGGTGGCGGCCGACCAGCCCGGGAAGGCCCTCTTGGCGGCGGCGACGGCCTCGTCCACGTCCGCCGTGCTCGCGAGCTCGTAGGTGAGGACCTCGTCCCCGGTGGCCGGGTCGACCACGGTGTGTGACCGGCCCGAGGTGCCGGACCTGAGCTGTCCGTCGATGTACTGCGCGCCGTCCGCGAAGCGGTCCTTGACCTGGAAGCGGTTGCCCATCACGCTCTCACGCTCTCCGTAGCTACAGTTCGAGCTACAGCTCGAATTGAGTGCCGATCCTGGCAGAGGAGAGTCCCCTGTCCAAGTGATTCCGTTGTTGCCTTTTGATTACGCGACGGATTCGGTCGACCAAGTGTCGAGGCGCGCCCGAAATCCCGTACGAGTTGTCCGTGGCGACTGCCAGACTCGCGTGCATGGAGATGATCGACAATCTGATCAAGCAGGTCAGCCGTGGTGAGCGCGTGAAGTACCTGCCCTTCTGGGGGCACCGGCCGAGGCCCGACGGAAGCCTGGGCCCGAGCTGCCTGAGCCAGTGGTGGCCGGCCGAGTTCACTGTGGGTGACGTCCGCTATGCGACCGCCGAGCACTGGATGATGGCCGGGAAGGCCCGCCTCTTCGAGGACGCCGAGGCGGAGCGGGCGGCCCTCGCGGCCCGCACCCCGGCCGAGGCGAAGAAGGCCGGACGGCTCGTGCGCGGCTTCGACGACGCCGTGTGGCAGCGGGAGCGGTTCGCCCTGGTCGTGGAGGGCAGCGTCCACAAGTTCGACTCCGACCCCGCGCTGCGCTCGTACCTGCTGTCCACCGGGGACCGGGTCCTGGTGGAGGCGAGTCCCCTGGACCGCATCTGGGGCATCGGCCTGGCGGCAGACGACGAGCGCGCCCTGGACCCGGCCCGCTGGCAGGGCCTGAACCTGCTGGGCTTCGCCCTGATGGAAGCCCGGGAACGGCTGCGGCAGGCCGATCGGTAATTGCGTGGCGCGCCCCGGGACCGCCGCCTAACGTGATCCTCGTCCAGGTGCGCAGGCGAGACATACTTCCACTGTTAATGGGGCGGCCGCGGGTTCGAGTCCCGTCACCGGCTTCGTGCCGGTGTAGCTCAGTCGGTTAGAGCACCACGTGGTTTCGCCGAACTCGATCTCTGGACACCTACGTCACGCACCTCCCGGTGCGCGGGCAGCGGCTCCTTCTTTCGCAAAGACACCAGGCCGCCGCCACTTTGATCTCGGGAGGCACGCGTGGGGGATGCCCGGTGCGCAGGCGACGGCTCCTTCTGGGACCCGGAGGTCGTGGGTTCGAATCCCACCCGGTTCGTCACCCGCGAGGGAACGGGCCGGTGGAGCAGTGCGACAGCTCGCCGGGCAATGGTCCGCCGCCGACTCCTGATCTCGGGCATCCCCCACGTCACGCCTCCCCCGCCTTCTTTGAATTCGGGGGGATTCACATGGCTCGTTTCAACCTGCGCCGCACGGCCAAGGCGACGCCCGCCGCGACCGGCGCGAACGCCGCGCCCACCTCGCCCGTGCGCTCGGCCGGCCGCGCCCGCACCCACCAGGGCGGCCCCGGCCACCTGCGCGATCCGCGCTCCGAGCTGTTCCTGCTCGCGGTCGCCAACTTCGTGACCCAGCGCACCGCCTACGAGAGCGGCGAGGCCCGCGACGACCGCTTCGCGGCCCTGGTGCGGCGTCTGGCGGTCGAGGATCCCGCGTGGACGGCCGGCCTGCTGGGCTGGCTCCGCGGGGAGGCGAACATGCGCACCGCCTCGCTCGTCGGCGCCGCCGAGTACGTGAAGGCGCGCCTCGACGCGGACGCCGCCGACGGCCCTGCGAACCGCCAGGTCGTGGACTCCGTACTGAGGCGCGCGGACGAGCCCGGTGAACTGCTGGCCTACTGGACGGCGACGTACGGGCGGAACGTGCCCAAGCCCGTCAAGCGCGGCATCGCCGACGCCGTGCGCCGGCTCTACTCCGGCAGCTCGCTGCTGAAGTACGACACCGACTCCAAGAGCTACCGCTTCGGCGACGTCCTCAACCTCGTGCATGCCTCCCCCGACCCGGCCAAGCCCTGGCAGGGCGAGCTGTTCCGCTACGCCCTGGACCGCCGGCACCACCCGGAGAGCGCCGAGGCCCCGGCCGGCGACCGGACCCTCGCCGCCCACCGGGCGCTGATGGCGCTCCCGGTGTCCGAGCGGCGCGGTGTGGTCACCGCGCCCGACGGCGCCGACCGGCTCGCGCGGGCGGGCATGACCTGGGAGGCACTGGCCGGCTGGCTGCAGGGGCCCATGGACGCGGCCGCCTGGGAGGCGGTCATCCCGTCCATGGGCGCGATGGCCCTGCTGCGCAACCTGCGCAACTTCGACCAGGCCGGGGTCTCGGACGAGGTGGCCGCGGAGGTCGCGGCGAGGATCTCCGACCCGGAGGCCGTCGCCCGGGCGCGGCAGTTCCCCTTCCGCTACCTGGCCGCCTACCAGCACGCGCCCTCGCTGCGCTGGGCGTACCCGCTCGAGCGGGCGCTCGGCCACTCGCTGGCCAACGTACCGGCGCTGCCCGGCCGGACGCTGGTCCTCGTGGACCGGTCCGGCTCGATGTGGTCCCCGCTCTCGGACCGCTCGCAGCTCAACCGGGCCGACGCGGCCGCCGTGTTCGGAGCGGCGCTCGCGCTGCGCGCCGAGCAGGCGGACCTGGTCCAGTTCGGCACCACCAGTGCGGTGGTCCCGTACACGCGGGGCGAGTCCGTGCTGAAGGTGCTGGAGCGGTTCGGGAACCTCGGCGGCACCTACACGGCCCAGGCCGTCCGGCAGCACTACCGCGGTCACGACCGGGTGCTGGTCGTCACCGACGAGCAGGCCGCCTCGTACGGCTACGGCGGGGACCCCGCGGCCGAGGTCCCGCAGACGGTCCCGGTGTACACCTGGAACCTGGCGGGCTACCGGGTGGGCCACGCGCCGTCCGGCTCCGCGAACCGGCACACCTTCGGCGGGCTCGGCGACGCGGCCTTCCGCATGGTGTCCCTCATCGAGCGCGGCCAGGACGCCGACTGGCCGTGGGAGTCCCGCGACTGAGCACGGTTGGGGGCGAGAGGACGAGGTGAGCCCCGGGCTTGAGCCCGGGGCTCATATCTTCTCGCGCTCCCGAGAGTCCGAGTAGGGGCTCTCGTAGGGGGAGCCGTCGCCCCAGTCGCCGTCCAGGAACGGGGCGAACATGGCCAGCAGCATCAGGGCCCCCAGCACGATGCCGATCGCGCCGAGGATGATGCCGGCCAGCGCCATCCCGCCGTTGTCGGCCTCGCCGCGGGTCGCCTTGCCCTTGCCCAGGGCGCCGAAGACGACCGCCCCGATGCCGATCGCGATGGCCAGGAAGCTGGTGATGCAGCCGACGACGGAGAGGATGCCGAGAACGAGGGCGGTGACGCCGAAGCCGTTGCTCTTCGGCGTCGCGTACAGGGGGTATCCGGACGTGCCCGGGTACCCGGGGTATCCGGGCACGGGCTGGTATCCGGTGTCGCCGGGGTATCCGGGCATGGCCTGGTACCCGGTGTCGCCGGGGTACCCGTACCCCGGTACGGCGGAGGGCGCGGCGGGATATCCGTAGCCGGCCGGGTCCGGCTGCGCCGGATAGCCGTACGCGGGCGGCGTGTTGGGTGTCGGCGCGGACTGCGGGGCGGCGGGCTGCGGTGCCCCGGCCCCCGGCATCCCGGCGAGCGTCGGCTGGTCGTGCACGGACGGCGCTCCCGGCGCGGCCTGCTGCTTGCCGAGGTCCACCGCCGGCCGCTCGGGCAGCGCCCACGGGTCCCTCGGCTCAGGGCTCTGTTCGTTCATACGGCGCCCCCCTCTCGTACGGCCATGCTAAGCGCTGCCACCGACAGTCACCGGCGTGCCTACGATGAGGGCCGACCTGACCGCACGCGCGTCCTCCCGGAGGCACCTTCATGACCGACCTGCACCCCTTCATCGCAGGGCTGCCCAAGGCGGAACTCCACGTCCACCACGTCGGCTCGGCGTCCCCGCGCATCGTGGCCGAGCTCGCCGCCCGGCACCCCGACTCGAAGGTCCCCACCGATCCCGAGGCGCTCGCCGACTACTTCACCTTCACCGACTTCGCGCACTTCGTCGAGGTCTACCTGTCGGTCGTGGACCTCGTCCGCACCCCCGCCGACGTACGCCACCTCACCTACGAGGTGGCCCGCGACATGGCCCGGCAGAACATCCGCTACGCGGAACTGACCATCACCCCCTACTCCTCCACCCGCCGCGGCATCGAGGAGAAGGCCTTCATGGAGGCCATCGAGGACGCCCGCAAGGCCGCCGAGACCGAGCTCGGCGTCATCCTGCGCTGGTGCTTCGACATCCCGGGCGAGGCCGGCCTGGAGGCCGCCGCCGAGACCGCCCGCCTCGCCGTCGACCTGCGCCCCGAGGGCCTGGTCTCCTTCGGTCTCGGCGGCCCCGAGATCGGCGTCCCGCGCCCGCAGTTCAAGCCGTACTTCGACCGCGCCCGCGCCGCCGGCCTGCACAGCGTGCCGCACGCCGGCGAGACCACCGGCCCCGAGACGGTGTGGGACGCCATCCGCGAGCTCGGCGCCGAGCGCATCGGCCACGGCACCAGCTCCACCCAGGACCCGGAACTGCTCGCCTACCTGGCAGAGCACCGCATCGCACTGGAGGTCTGCCCGACCTCCAACATCGCCACCCGCGCGGTGACCGACCTGGACCTGCACCCCGTCAAGGAGATGGTGGCCGCGGGCGTGCTCGTCACCATCAACAGCGACGACCCGCCGATGTTCGGCTCCGACCTGAACAACGAGTACGCGGTGGCGGCGCGCCTCCTCGACCTGGACGAGCGCGGTCTGGCCCAGCTGGCCAAGAACGCGGTCGAGGCCTCCTTCCTCGACGGGGCCGGCAAGGCGAAGCTCACCGCGGAGATCGACGCGTACACGGCCGAATGGCTCGCGCGCTGACGACCCGCTGACGCCGTCGGCCCTGAGAATGGGGCCATGCGCACTCTGACTGCCGTCGGCCACCGCGGCGATCCCTACCGTGTCCGTGAGAACACCCTGCCCTCGATCCGGTCCGCGTTCGCGCGCGGGGCGGACGCGGTCGAGATCGACGTACGGCTGACCCGCGACGGGGTGCCGGTCCTGCTCCACGACGAGACGCTGGAGCGGCTGTGGGGCCATGACGTGCGGCTCGACGCCGTCACGGCCCCGCAGCTCAGGGAGCTGACCGGCGGCGGGGTTCCGACGCTGCGCGAGGCGGTGCTGGCGGCGGGGGCGGGACGGCTGATGCTCGACCTTCCCGGCGCCTCCTACGAGGCGGTGCGCACGGTCGTGGGCCAGGTCCGCGAGTGCGGGGCGCGCGAGCGCACCTCCTACTGCGCCGGGCCGAACACCATGCTGGCGGTCCGCGCCGCCGATCCGGGCGCGGAGATCGCGCTGACCTGGACCACGCTGTCACCGCCCCGCCGGGTGCTGCTCGACGCGGTGGCCCCGCGCTGGCTCAACTACCGCTTCGGCCTGGTGAGCCGGGAGCTGACGGACGCGCTGCACCGGGACGGCCTGCTGGTGTCCGCCTGGACCGCGGACACCAAGCGGACGATGCGGGCGCTGGTCAGGGCCGGGGTGGACTCGATCACCACGAACCGGGTGGACGCGCTCACGGCCGTACGGGCCGCCGAGCTCGGCTTGTGATACGCGCCCTGGCCGCCCGGCTGGGCCGGGCCCGGCCGTGGGGCGTGGACCTGGGCCTGACGGTGCTGGTGCAGCTGGCCGTCACGATGCCGTTCGTCCTGCCGCGGGAGGCCGGGCTGCCGCCCGTGACCTGGGGCTCCTACGCGATGACCACGCTGGGGGTGCTGCCGCTCGTGTGGCGGCGGCACCGGCCGGTCACCGTGCTGGTGGTGATCCTGCTGGTCGGCGGGGTCTACCGGCTGGCGATGGACGGACCGGGACAGCCACTGCCGTACGCGGGGCTGCTCGCCTTCTACACGGTCGCCCTGATGTGCCCGGCCCGGGTGCGGGTGTCGGTCGGGGTGCTCTCGGTGGCGGCCGTCGTCGCGTCCGCGGGCCTGGAGACGGGCACGGCCAGGGAGCTGTCCTTCACCATGTTCTGTGCGGGCGCCGCCTACGCGCTGGGCCGGCTCCAGTACACGCGGCAGGCCTACACCGCGGCGGTGGAGGACCGGGCGGCGCAGCTGGAGCGGGCGAACCGGATCGAGGCGGAGCAGGCCGTGGCCCGTGAACGGGCCAGGATCGCCCGGGAGATGCACGACATCCTCTCGCACGCCGTGAGCATCATGGTCGTGCAGGCGGAGGCGGGGCCCGTGGCGGTGCGCCGGGCTCCGGAGCGGGCCGAGGCGGCCTTCGAGGCCATCTCGGAGACGGGCCGGGAGGCGATGGTGCAGCTGCGGGCGATGCTCGGGGTGCTGCGGGAGGACGGTCCGGCGCCGCGGGAGCCCCAGCCGGGGGTGGCGGCGCTGCCCCGGCTGCTGGACCGCGTGCGGCAGGGCGGTCCGGAGGTCTCGTACGAGGAGACCGGGCAGGTGCGGGCGCTGCCCGCGGCGGTGGACACGGCCGTGTACCGGATCGTGCAGGAGGCCCTGACGAACGTGGTGAAGCATGCCGCGGCCGGACGGGTGACGGTCCTGCTCCACCACGAGCGGGAGCAGCTGACGGTCACGGTGACGGACGACGGGCGGGGGCCGGGCGGAGGCGGACCCGGGGCCGGTGCGGGGGTTGGGTCCGGGGGAGCTCTCGCGGGCGGCACCGTGGGCGGCCCGGGCGGGCACGGCCTGATCGGGCTCCGGGAGCGGGCGGCCGCGCACGGCGGGTCGGTGGAGGCCGGTCCGGGGCCGGGCGGGCTCGGGTTCCGGCTGCGCGCCGTACTTGTAACCTCGCCGGTGGAGGTGGGGAGTTGACGATCCGTGTGGTGGTGGCGGACGACCAGGAGCTGGTGCGCAGCGGGTTCGCGATGATCCTGGACGCCCAGGACGACATCGAGGTCGTGGCCGAGGCGGGGGACGGCGCGGCGGCGGTGGAGGCCGTGGCCCGGCACGCGCCGGACGTGGCGCTGCTCGACATCCGGATGCCGGTGCTGGACGGGATCGAGGCGTGCCGGGCGATCTCGGCGCGGGGCGCGTGCCGGACGGTGATGCTGACGACCTTCGACGCGGACGAGTACGTGTACGAGGCGCTGCACGCGGGGGCGAGCGGGTTCCTGCTGAAGGACGTGCGGCGGGACGATCTGGTGCACGCCGTACGGGTGGTGGCGGCGGGCGAGTCGCTGCTGGCGCCCTCGGTGGCGCGACGACTGATCGAGGAGTACACGGCGGCGACGGCTCGCCCCGCGGTGCCGGCGTTCGCGGCGGACCGGCTGGAGGTGCTGACGGCGCGGGAGCGGGAGACGCTGCTGCACCTGGGCCGGGGGCTCTCGAACGCGGAGATCGCGGCGGCGCTGGTGGTGAGCGAGCACACGGTGAAGTCGCACGTGGGGAACGTGCTGGCGAAGCTGGGGCTGCGCGACCGGATCCAGGCGGTGATCTGCGCGTACGAGACGGGTCTGATCGCGGCGGGTTCGGCGGGGGCGGCGGTTCCTGCGGGGGCTCCCTCTGGGGTATCTGCCTCTGGGGTATCTCCCTCTGCGGGGTGAGAGCCGGGCGTGTCGGCTCCCTCGCGCCGGTGAGTTGTCGTACCGCTGAAGACCCCTCCGTGGGGTGATCCGCAACTACCCCTGTGACCAGCAGCATTGAGTCATCGGAGGCCGCAGTGGCCCCGGATGTCTCACAGGGGGATCCCGTCATGAACGCATCTACGCGCACGCTGATCGCCACCGCCCTGGTGCTGGGGGTCGCTTCCGGCCCGGCCCTCGCCCATGCGGCTCCGGCTCCGGCTCCGGCAGCCGCTCCCGCCTCCGCCGGGCCGGCGGCACCCCTCGTCGGCACGCCGCCCGATGCGGCCGCGCTGCGCAAGGCGATCGCCGGGCTGGGTCCGCGGCACGATTCCGCGACGGCCGCGCTGGTCCGGGTGGGCGGTTCGAGCGGCAGATGGCAGGGGAGTTCGGGTGTCGCCGACATCCGCACCGGGCGGGCGGCGGTGGAGCAGGGCCGTTTCCGGGCGGGGTCGGTGACGAAGGCCTTCACCGCGGCGGTGGTGCTCCAGCTGGCGGCCGAGGGCGCGGTGGATCTGGGCCGGCCGGTGCAGGAGTACCTGCCGGGGCTGCTGCCCGGCACCTTCGAGCCGGTCAGCGTGCGGCAGTTGCTGAACCACACGAGCGGCATCCGGCCCGCCGACGGCCCGGGGGATTCGTTCGAGGCGCAGTACGCGCACCGGTTCGACCTCGCCGACCCGCGGGCCATGGTCGCCGACGCCGTGGCCAAGGGGCCGGAGTTCAGGCCGGGTGAGAAGCAGCACTACCTCAACATCAACTACACGATCCTGGGTCTGCTGGTCGAGAGGCTGACGGGCACGGGGTACGCGGAAGCGGTGACCGCGCGGATCATCGAGCCGCTGGGCCTGCGGCACACCTCGCTGCCGTCCCGTACGCAGACGCGGATACCGGGCCCGCACAACCGCGGCTACCAGGCCGTGGAGCGGGCCGACGGGAGCAGCGTGCTGGTCGACGTGACCGAGTGGAACAGCTCCTCCAACTGGGCGGCCGGGGACCTGATATCGACCACGGCCGATCTGGAGCGTTTCACCGTGGCGCTGTTTGGCGGCCGGATCGTGCCCAAGGCGCAGCTGGAGGAGATGTTCACGGTGCCCGGGGTGAAGGACTCCGCCACCGGGGAGGACGCCGTGCTGACGGCGGGGATGTCGCGGTTCGTCCTGCCCGACGGCACGGTGGCCTGGGGCAAGACCGGCGGCCGTTACGGCTACAACACGGCGATCGGGGCGACCCGAGACCTCTCCCGCACCCTCGTGTACTCGGTGAACTCCACCGATGCCAAGGGCCAGGACACGAACCCGGTCGCCCTCGGGATCGTGCTGGCGGCCTTCACTCGGTAGGCATGGCCTCCAGGCGCTTGATCATGCGGCGGAGCACCAGCAGCGGGATCACACCGAAGACGCCGAAAGCCATGTCGATGACGCTCCACCAGACGGGGATCCCGCGGATCGGGCCGCAGATCAGGGCCAGGGGGATGATGCCGGCGCAGGCGATCATGCCGGCTTCGACGATCCATATGTTCCGCACCGGATCACGGTGGACGCCGTAGAAGAAGACGGCGATGACCAGGTGGGCGAAGGCGAGCCAGTCGGTGCCGTAGAGGAGGAAGGGGTAGTCGGCATCGGCACGGTCCAGGCCGTCGCCCACCCGCCGCAGCCACTCGTTGTCCACCAGGGCGTTGGCCCAGCGGAGTTCACTGACCAGCGGGAAGGCGGTCAGTCCGCTGAGCACGAGGCAGACGAGGAACAGGGTCAACCAGGCACGGATCCGCCGCTGAAGGGCGCTTCTCTCGCTCATGGAAGGAAGCGTACGCACATTTCTGAACGCGTTCAGCCCCATTGCTGAACATGTTCAACTCTGTGCCCGTACCGTGATCAGAGTCCGACGATCGCGTTCCACCGGCGGGCGAGGGCGCGCCGTTCGGCCGAGGAGATGTCCCGGGCGACGACCAAGCGCTCGCGCATCTCGTCGTCGGGGAAGATCAGCGGGTTCTCGGCCAGTTCGGCGGTCTCCTGGTCGTCCGAGCCGGCGAGGACCTCGCGGGCGGCCGGGACGGGGCAGACGTAGTTGACGGAGGCGGCGAGCTCCGCGGCGACCTCCGGATCGTAGTAGTGGTCGATCAGGGCCTCCGCATTGGCCTTGTGCCGGGCGAGGTTGGGCACGAGGAGGCTCTCCGCCCAGAGTTCGGCCCCTTCCTCCGGCACCACGAACTCGATGTCCGGGTTGTCCGCCTGGAGCTGGATGGCGTCGCCGGAGTAGGCCTGGCAGGCCAGGACGTCGCCCTTGCTCAGATCGGAGGTGTAGTCGTTGCCGGTGAAGCGGCGGATGTGCTTCTTCCTCACCATGCTCTCGACCCGGTCGCACATCCGGTGGAAGTCGGCCTCCGTCCAGCGGGTGACGTCCACGCCGTCGCCCTGCATCAGGAGGGCGAAGGACTCGTCGAGGCCGGAGAAGAGGGTGACCCGGCCCGCGAGGTCCGGCTGCCAGAGGTCGCCCACGGACTTGATCTCCCGGCCCAGGGCCTTGCGGTTGTAGGCGATGCCGGTGATTCCCGACTGCCAGGGGACGGTGTGCAGCCGGCCCTCGTCGAAGGCGGGGGAACGCAGCTGGGGGTCCAGGTAGCGGTCCACGTTGGACTGCGCCGAGCGGTCCATCTTCTGGGCCCAGCCCAGGTGGACGAAGCGGGCGGCCATCCAGTCGCTGACCACGACCAGGTCGTGGCCCGTCTCCTGGTGGTTCATCAGGGCGGGGCTGACCTTGCCGAAGAACTCGTCGTTGTCGTTGATCTCCTCGGAGTACCGGACCTCGATGCCGGTCCGCTCCGAGAAGGCGTCCAGGGTCGGACGGCTCTCCTCGTCCTCCTCGTCGGTGTCGATGTACAGCGGCCAGTTGGAGAAGGAGAGGGTCCGGTCGCGCTCGGACCGGTCGATTCCTTCACGCCGCCCTTCGGGGACGTAGGCGGCGGGCACCCCGCAGCCGGCGAGGGCGGCCAGCAGGCCCGTGGCACCGAGGCCGCGCAGGGCGGCGCGGCGGGAGAAGGCGAGTTGAGGCATGGCCACAGCCTCGGGGAAACGCGAAGGGGCGGGCAATAGACATGTTGTCTACCGCCCGCCCCTCAGGCGGCCTGCTCTGACCGGTGCGGAGGTCAGCCGTCGAGCGAGGTCATGACGTGCTTGATGCGGGTGTAGTCCTCGAAGCCGTAGGCGGAGAGGTCCTTGCCGTAGCCGGACTTCTTGAAGCCGCCGTGCGGCATCTCGGCGACGAGCGGGATGTGGGTGTTGATCCACACGCAGCCGAAGTCCAGGTTCTTGGACATCCGCATCGCGCGGCCGTGGTCCTTGGTCCACACCGAGGAGGCGAGGGCGAACTCGACGCCGTTCGCGTACGCCACGGCCTGGGCCTCGTCCGTGAAGGACTGGACGGTGATGACGGGGCCGAAGACCTCGTTCTGGATGATCTCGTCGTCCTGCTTGAGCCCCGAGACCACGGTCGGGGCGTAGAAGTAGCCCTTCTCGCCGACCTGGTGGCCGCCCGCCTCGACCTTGGCGTGGGCGGGGAGGCGCTCGATGAAGCCCGCGACCTGCTTGAGCTGGTTCGGGTTGTTCAGCGGGCCGTAGAGCACGTCCTCGTCGTCCGGCTGGCCGGTCTTGGTGTCGGCGGCGGCCTTGGCCAGCGCGGACACGAACTCGTCGTGGATCGACTCGTGGACGAGCACGCGGGTGGCGGCCGTACAGTCCTGGCCGGCGTTGAAGTAGCCGGCGACCGCGATGTCCTCGACGGCCTTGGCGAGGTCGGCGTCCTCGAAGACCACGACCGGGGCCTTGCCGCCGAGCTCCAGGTGGACGCGCTTGACGTCCTTCGAGGCGCTCTCGGCGACCTGCATGCCGGCGCGCACCGAGCCGGTGATGGAGGCCATCGCCGGGGTCTCGTGCTCGACCATCGCCTTGCCGGTCTCGCGGTCACCGCAGATGACGTTGAAGACGCCCTTGGGCAGGATCGAGTCGATGATCTCCGCCATCAGGACGGTGGAGGCGGGGGTGGTGTCCGAGGGCTTGAGCACCACGGTGTTGCCCGCGGCGATGGCCGGGGCGAACTTCCACACGGCCATCATCATCGGGTAGTTCCACGGCGCGACCTGGGCGCAGACGCCGACCGGCTCGCGGCGGATGATCGAGGTCATCCCCTCCATGTACTCGCCGGCCGAGCGGCCCTCGAGCAGCCGGGCGGCGCCGGCGAAGAAGCGGATCTGGTCGACCATCGGCGGCAGCTCCTCGCTGGCCGTGAGGCCCAGCGGCTTGCCGGTGTTCTCCGACTCCGCGGCGACGAGCTCGTCCGCGCGCGCCTCGAAGGCGTCCGCGATCTTCAGCAGGGCCTTCTGGCGCTCGGCGGGCGTGGTGTCGCGCCAGCCGGGGAAGGCGGCCGCGGCGGCGGCCATGGCCGCGTCGACATCGGCCTGGCCCGAGAGGGGGGCGGTGGCGTACGCCTCGCCGATGGCGGGGTTGACCACCTCGGTGGTCCGCCCGTCGGCGGCGTCCTTGAACTCTCCGCCGATGTAGTTGCGCAGACGACGCAGTTCGGTGGTCACTACAGCCACTCTCCTGATCCCATGTCCAACGATTGAGACGATCCCCAAAGAGTAGCTCCTCGGCGGATGCTTTCGACAGAGCCAGACACGGTGAACTACGAAATCAGTGAGATCCGAGTCGCCAAACGACGGATTTCATCGATTCCGCCTTGCGGAACAGACGACTCCTCGTGCACAGTGTGGTCGTGGTCAGTCGAAGCGCAGATTCCAGGAACAGACAACCGTCCCCTTCGGTCGATGCTGTGTCCCTGGCGATCATCGAGCAACTGCAGGAGGACGGTCGCCGTCCCTACGCAGCGATCGGCAAGGCCGTCGGCCTGTCGGAAGCGGCTGTGCGCCAGCGCGTACAGAAGCTGCTCGACCAGGGCGTCATGCAGATCGTCGCCGTCACCGACCCGCTCACCGTGGGCCTGCGACGCCAGGCCATGGTCGGCATCAACGTCGAGGGCGACCTCGACCCGGTGGCGGACGCCCTGACCGCCATGGCCGAGTGCGAGTACGTGGTGATGACCGCTGGGTCGTTCGACCTGATGGTGGAGATCGTCTGCGAGGACGACGACCACCTGCTCGAAACGATCAACAAGAAGATCCGCGCGCTCCCCGGCGTGCGATCAACCGAAAGCTTCGTTTACCTGAAGCTGAAGAAGCAGACCTACATGTGGGGAACTCGATAACCCGTGAGCCAGGACCTCTCCAAAACCGCGTACGACCACCTGTGGATGCACTTCACCCGCATGTCGTCCTACGAGAACGCACCCGTGCCCACCATCGTGCGTGGTGAGGGCACCTACATCTTCGACGACAAGGGCAAGCGCTACCTCGACGGCCTCGCCGGCCTGTTCGTGGTCAACGCGGGTCACGGCCGCAAGGAACTGGCCGAGGTCGCCTACAAGCAGGCGCAGGAACTCGCGTTCTTCCCCATCTGGTCGTACGCGCACCCCAAGGCCGTGGAGCTCGCCGAGCGCCTCGCCGACTACGCCCCGGGCGACCTGAACAAGGTCTTCTTCACCACCGGTGGCGGCGAGGCCGTCGAGACGGCCTGGAAGCTCGCCAAGCAGTACTTCAAGCTCCAGGGCAAGCACACCAAGTACAAGGTCATCTCGCGTGCGGTCGCCTACCACGGCACCCCGCAGGGCGCCCTGTCCATCACCGGCCTGCCGGCCCTGAAGGCCCCCTTCGAGCCGCTGGTCCCCGGCGCGCACAAGGTGCCGAACACCAACATCTACCGCGCCCCGATCTACGGCGACGACCCCGAGGCCTTCGGCCGCTGGTGCGCCGACCAGATCGAGCAGGAGATCCTGTTCGAGGGCGCCGACACCGTCGCCGCCGTCTTCCTGGAGCCGGTGCAGAACGCCGGCGGCTGCTTCCCGCCGCCGCCCGGCTACTTCCAGCGCGTCCGCGAGATCTGCGACGAGTACGACGTGCTGCTCGTCTCCGACGAGACGATCTGCGCCTTCGGCCGCCTCGGCACGATGTTCGCCTGTGACAAGTTCGGCTACGTCCCGGACATGATCACCTGCGCCAAGGGCATGACCTCGGGCTACTCCCCGATCGGCGCCTGCATCGTCTCGGACCGCATCGCGGAGCCGTTCTACAAGGGTGACAACACCTTCCTGCACGGCTACACCTTCGGCGGCCACCCGGTCTCCTCGGCCGTCGCGCTGGCCAACCTCGACATCTTCGACAAGGAAGGCCTCAACCAGCACGTGCTGGACAACGAGGACGCCTTCTTCTCGACGCTGAAGAAGCTGCACGACCTGCCCATCGTCGGCGACGTCCGCGGCAACGGCTTCTTCTACGGCATCGAGCTCGTCAAGGACAAGGACACCAAGGAGTCCTTCACGGACGAGGAGACGGAGCGCGTGCTCTACGGCTTCCTCTCCAAGGCCCTCTTCGAGAACGGCCTGTACTGCCGGGCCGACGACCGAGGCGACCCGGTCATCCAGCTGGCCCCGCCGCTGATCGCCGACCAGGGCACCTTCGACGAGATCGAGGGCATCCTGCGCTCGGTGCTCACCGAGGCGTGGACCAAGCTCTGATCAGCCGCCGGACCAGGCCGTAAATAGGCCGATCACATGGCCCGGATCCCCCGTTCGAGTGAGAACGCGGGGGTCCGGGCCGTGTGCTGTCACCATTTAAGACGTTCATCTCTTTACATCTCATTGCGGCGCCAGTGACCGAACCGGCTCCGCTTCGTTCCCCCGGACGGAGGTGTACGCCATGGTGGCTCCACCCGAGACCGCCCCACCCGACAATGATGTCCTGTGGGCGAGGTCCCTTCACTACTCCCACAGCGGATCCCCCGGCCTCGTCGGTGTCTCCGTCGGGGTCCGCCAGGGCGAGATCCTGGCCCTGACCGGCCCGCGAGGCAGCGGCAAGACCACCCTGCTGCGCTGCCTCTCCGGACAGCTGCGCCCCGAGCAGGGCGAGGTCTGGTTCAACAGCGTCCCCGTGCACACCATGGGCGCCCTGACCCGCGAACGGCTGCGCCGCGACCGGTTCGGCTGGATCGGCCCCGAGCCGCAGCTGCTGCCCGAGCTGAAGGTGTGGGAGAACGCGGCCCTGCCGCTGCTGCTCGCCGGCGCCTCGCACCGCACCGCCAAGCACGCCGCCTGCGAATGGCTGGAGCGCCTGGACATCGGCGGTTTCGCCCGCAAGCGGCCCAGCGCCCTCAACCGGGCCGAGTGCCAGCGGGTGGCACTGGCCCGGGCCCTGGTCAACGAGCCCGCGGTGGTCTTCGGCGACGAGCCCACGGCTCCGCTGCACCGGGCCGAGCGCGCCCTGCTGCTCCGGACGCTCACCACCGCGGCCCGCTCGCACGGGATCACCGTGGTGCTCGCCACCCACGACGAGGAGACCGCGGCGGCCGCCGACCGCCGCGTCCCCCTGCTCGACGGCCGGCCCGCCGCCACGGCCCCGGCCGCCTCGGAACCGCCCGGGCCTCCGGCCGACGAGACCACGGAGGGGCAGGCCGCGTGCTCGCTCTCCGCCTAGCCCGCGGCTCCCGGCCGCTGGTCCAGCTGCGCCGGCTGCTCGTGGCCGCCGCCTCGGCCGGTACCGGGTTCCTCCTCCTCTACGTGCTCGCCGGGGCGGTGGCCCGCCCCGGCGGATCGTTCCCTCGCCTGCTGTGGGCCCTGGTGCCGCTGGCCGCCACCGTCCAGTTCGCCGTCGCGGTCGCCCGTACCGACCCGGCGACCCGGCCCCGGGCGGGGCTGGACGCCGCCGGGCTGGGCCCCGTCCGGCTCAGCCTGGTCGCGGCGATCTCCACCGCGGTCGCCTGCGCCCTGGGCAGCGCCCTGGCCCTGGCCGCCTTCCTCCACCTGCGCGGCGACGTGGCCGGGCTGCCCTTCGACGGGGCCGGCGCCGCGCTGCTCCACGCCGACCAGCCGCTGCCCGTGGCGGCCGCGCTCACCCTGCTGCTCCTGGTCCCGCTGACCGCGTCGGCCGCCGTCCTCACCCTGCCCCGGCGCAGGCCCCTGGCCCCGCAGACCGGGCTGCCGTGGGGCATCGCGATCACCGCCTGCGGACTCGCGGTCGAGGCCTACGCCGGACCGGGCGGGCCGGGGATGCTCGCCGGCTGGTCGCTGACCGCCGCCGGCCTGGCCCTGGCCGGACCCGGCCTGGCCTACGCCTGCGGCACGCTGGTCCAGGCAGCCCGCCCCGGGGCGCTGCGGCTGCTGGCCGGCCGGGCCCTCCAGGAGGAGGCGCCCCGGCTCGGCCCGCCGCTCGGGGTGCTCTGCGCCGTCGGGGCGGCCGCCCTCACCGCCCTGGCCCTGCGGGACCACGGCGGGCTGCTCCTCCCCCTCGGGCCGCTGACGGGTCCGGCCGCGGCCCTGGTGGCCCTGTGCGCCGCCGCGACCCTTCTCACATCCGCGGTGGACTCCCGGCAGAGCCGGGCCGCCGGCCGCGAGGCCCTGGCCGACCTCGGCGCACCGGCCAAGGTCCTGCGTACGGCCGCGAGTTTGCGGGCCACCGCGCTGGTCGCCGTGTGCGTCCCCCTCAGCTGGGGTGTGGCACAGCTGACGTCACTGGCCCTGACCCGCTGACGCGAGCAGCCCTTAGGGTGGGCCGAATGGTCAACGGATACATCGACACCGAGATCGAGACGCTCGCCGAATTCGACCAGGTCGTGGCCCGCGGCTCGCTCAGCGGCTACCGCGTCCAGTCGGTCAACCTGCTGGAGCGGACCTTCGCGCTGCTGTCCGCGGACACCTCGGACGCCGTCTTCCTGGGCTGCGCGATGGAGCCCGACGCCTCGGTGAAGGTCCGCGCCGACGGTGCGCTGGTCTTCCCGCCCGTCCCGGACCTGCCGTTCAACCCCTACCGGGGCCTGCTCTACACGCCCGAGGAGCTGTTCGCCGGACTGCCGGCCGGGTACGAGTCCACCCCGGACGCCCAGGCCTACGCCTGGTTCCAGGAGACCAAGGCCGACGGCGACATCTTCTCCTCGATGCTCCGCTCCATCCACGACGACGCCGTCTCCGACGCCCTCGACGAGCACCTCCAGGGCGCCCGGGTCGTCGGCGTCATGGGCGGCCACGCCATGTCCCGCGGCGGTACGGACTACCGCGGCGCGGCGGAGCTCGGCCGGGCGCTGACCCGGTCCGGGCTCACCGTGGCCACCGGCGGCGGGCCCGGCGCGATGGAGGCCGCCAACCTCGGCGCCTATCTGGCCCCCGCCCCGGACGAGGCCCTCGCCGAGGCCCTGGAGCTGCTGGCCAAGGCCCCGTCCTTCGTCCCGTCGGTCTCCGACTGGGCCCGGGCGGCCTTCGCCGTACGGGACCGGTGGCCGGGCGGCGGCGACTCCGTGGGCATCCCGACCTGGTTCTACGGGCACGAGCCGCCGAACGCCTTCGCGGCCCACATCGGCAAGTACTTCGCGAACGCCACCCGCGAGGACGGACTCCTGGCCCGGTCCACGGCGGGCGTGGTGTTCCTGCCGGGCGCGGCGGGCACGGTCCAGGAGGTCTTCGACAGCGCGACCCCGAACTACTACGCGTCGCGGGGCGAGCCGGCGCCGATGGTCCTGGTCAACCGGGCGCACTGGACCGAGCACCTTCCCGCCTGGCCCCTGCTCCGGGCCCTGGCGCGCGGCCGGGCGATGGAGTCCCGGATCGCGCTCGTGGACTCGGTGGACGAGGTCCCGGACGCCCTCGCGTCAATGGCCTGACACCGGGAGGCAACTTCCCGGCCCGTTCTGACGTCTGGCAGTGGTACCGCAAAACCTGCCAGACGTGAACGGAGCCTTCGGTGCTCATAGGCCTGCTGACCGCTGTCGCGGCGTCCATCTGCTACGGCACGGGATCCGTCCTGCAAGCCGTCGGATCGCGCCGCGCCGCCCGGATGTCCCCGACCGCCGCCGGGGTGACGGCGCACGGCGGCCCCAACCTGGCGTCGACCGCGAAGGCGGCGATGACCTGGGAGTTCATCGTCGGGACGATCCTCGACTTCGTGGGCTTCGGGCTGGGCGCCCTGGCGGCCCGCCTGCTGCCGCTGTTCCTGTCCCAGACGGTGATCAGCGCCAACCTCGTGATCACGGCCGTGCTCAGCGTCAAGATGCTGGGCATCCGGCTGACCCGCAAGGAATGGACCTCGATCGGCGTCGTGTGCACGGCGCTGGTGCTGCTGGCGACGGCCGCGGGCCACGAGGGCGGGCACCACGCCCCGATGTCCACCCACTGGTGGCTGCTGGGGATCACCCTGCTGCTGATGGTCGGCGGCACGGTCGCCGTACGGCTCCTCGGCGGGGGCGCGGCGATCCTGGCCGGCCTGCTGTCGGGCCTGGGCTTCGGCGCGCTGGGCGTCGGGGTGCGGATCCTGGACGGCGTCGACCCGTTCGACCTGGGCACCCTGCTGACCGACCCGGCCCTGTACGCCATCCTCGTGGCCGGCTTCGGCGGCATGTACCTGCACACGGTCGCCCTGCAGATCGGTTCGGTGAACGGCGCGACGGCCGCCCTGGTCGTCGGCGAGACGGTCCTGCCGGGCGCGATCGGCGTGCTCTGGCTCGGCGACGCCTCCCGGCCGGGGCTGGCCTGGCTGGCGGTCCTCGGCTTCGTGCTGGCGGTCACCGGAGCGGTGGCCGTCGCCTGGTACGGCAAGCACGAGGGGGCCGAGGAGGAGGCCCCGGCCCCCGTGCCGGAGCCGGTCGGCTGACCCGCGGGCCGGCCGGGGCCGCGTCACCCGGTCGGCCGCCCCCGGTGGTGGTGCGGCGGCTGCTGCCGCTTGCTGGACCGGGGGGAGAGAGCGAGGCGCCCCATGGAGCCCACGACCGATCGGCTGAAGACACCGCGGGCGGCCGGGCTGGCCGGAATCGCCTTCGCCCTGCTGCTCGCGGCCGCGATCGTCCTGATGCGCATCGCCGTCCCGTCGGGCGACGCCGCCGACGCGCCCATCGCCCCGGACCGCCGCTGGGCCGTCCGGGTAAGCCTGGAGATCGTGCCCTTCGCCGGCATCTTCTTCCTGTGGTTCATGGGCGCCCTGCGCGCGCACACGGGTGAGGCCGAGGACCGGTTCATCGCCACCGTGTTCCTCGGCAGCGGTTTCGTCTTCGTGGCCACGCTGTTCGCCTCCGCCGCGGCGGCGGGCACCGTCCTGGAGGAGGGCACGCCCTCCGATTTCGGCCGCCACTTCGCCTACACCCTGCTGTCGACGTACGCCATGCGGATGGCCTCGGTCTTCGTCCTCGCGACCTCGACCATCGGCCGGCTGCTCGGTGTGTTCCCGCGTCCGCTGGCCCTGCTCGGCACCCTCGTGGGCCTGGTCCTGCTCGTCGTGGGATCCGGCATGCCCTGGTCCGAGCTGCTGTTCCCGGCCTGGGCGCTGGTCATCAGCGTGCACATCCTGCGCGCCCGGCGCGGCGCCGCCCCGGGCGGCCCCGGCGCGGTTCGCCCGGACCCTGCCTGAGCCCGTTCCGACCCCCTCTGAGCTGGCCCTTCGTGCTCCGCCGGGCAGCCTGTGGGCCCCGCGTGCATGCTGGGGGAAGGGGAGGATCGCGGGGGTGACGGGGAAGTACAGCCGAGGGAAAGGCAGAACCGTCATGAGGCTTGTCGTCGACCTCAACCGCTGCCAGGGATACGCCCAGTGCGCTTTCCTCGCTCCCGACGTGTTCGCCATGCACGGCGACGAGTCGCTGCTCTACAACCCGGAGGCGGCCGCCGAACAGCGGGAGAACGTCGAACGGGCCGTGGCCGCCTGCCCGGTCGGTGCGATCCTCCTCGAGCTCACGGACGAGGACATGGCCCACATGCCCTCCCCCGAGGCCGCGACCGGGTCCGGTGCCCGTTCCGGAGGCGCACGGTGACCGGTGCCGGAACACACGACGGGGCCCTGGAGCGGCTCAAGCGCGACGGCCGGATCGTCGTCGTCGGCGCTTCGCTGGCCGGTCTGCGGGCCGCCGAGACCATGCGCGAGAAGGGCTTCGCCGGTTCGCTCACGATGATCGGCGACGAACCGTACGAGCCGTACGACCGGCCCCCGCTGTCCAAGCAGGTCCTGCTGGGCAACGCGGTCGCGGACCACACCGCGCTCCCCCGCCGCCGGGCGATCGACGCCGACTGGCGCCTCGGGGTGCCCGCCACCGGCCTGGACATGGCGGCCCGGCGGGTCCGCCTCGGCAACGGCGACGAGGTCGAGTACGACCGGCTGCTGATCGCCACCGGGGTCCGCGCGCGGCCGTGGCCCAACGAGGAGGAGGGCGCCCTGGAAGGAGTCTTCGTCCTGCGCACCCGCGACGACGGTGAGGGACTGCAACGGGCCCTGACCGCCGGCCCCCGCCGGGTGCTCGTCATCGGGGCCGGGTTCACCGGGTCCGAGATCGCCTCCGCCTGCCGGGAACGCGGCCTGGACGTCACCGTCGCCGAACGGGGCGCGGCGCCGCTGGTCGGCGCGCTCGGCGGGGTCATCGGCGAGGTCGCCGCGGAGATGCACCGCGAGCACGGGGTCGACCTGCGCACCGGGGTCATGGTGACCGGGCTGGAGGGTGACCCCGCGGGCCGGGTCCGCGCCGCCCACCTCTCCGACGGGTCCACCGTCGAGGCCGACGTGGTGGTCGTCTCGCTGGGCGCGCAGCGCAACACCGAGTGGCTGGCCGGGTCGGGGCTGGGCGCGGGTCCCCGGGGCATCGCCTGTGACGCGGGCTGCCGGGCCTTCGACATCCGGGGCATCGTCACCGACGACATCTATGTGGCGGGTGACGTGGCGCGTTCCCCGCACGCCCTGTTCGGCTACCAGTTCCTGTCGCTGGAGCACTGGGGCAACGCCGTCGCCCAGGCCGACACCGCCGCGCACAACATGCTCAGCGAGAGCACGGACCGCCGCCCCCACCTGTGGGTGCCGGCGTTCTGGTCCTCGCAGTTCGGCGTGAACATCAAGTCGGTGGGGGTGCCGCCGATGGGGACCGAGATCCTCTTCACGCAGGGCTCGCGGGCCGAGCGCCGGTTCGTCGCCGTGTACGGGTACCAGGGGCGCGTGATCGCCGCCGTCACCTTCGACCAGTGCCGCTGGCTCCAGTTCTACGAGCAGCAGATCGAGGCCACCGCGCCGTTCCCGCCGCCGTTCTCCACGGTGGACCGCAGGCCCGAGGGGAACAAGCCGGTGCCGGCCGACTTCCCCGACCCCTCGGTTCCCACCCACGGGCCGACCATCACCCTCAGCGGCTACTCGCCGGCCGACCGGAAGATGACCTTCACCCCCGCGCGCCACTGACCGCGCCCTCCCTGAGGAGCACGAGGACCCGTCATGACCCAAGACATCCTGCGGGAGATCATCGACTACTCGAACCGCGCCGACCCCTACCCGCTGTACGAGGAGCTGCGCAAGACCCCCGTCTTCCACAACGGCAACGGCGGACCGTACGTGGTGAGCACGTACTACGAGATCCAGAGCCTGCTGCACGACCCCCGGATCAGCTCCGACGCCAAGAACCTGAAGGCGGCCGGCGACGATCCGCTGGGCCAGTCCGAGGAGGAGGGGACGACCCTGCCCCCGTCCTTCCTCAAGCTCGACCCGCCGGACCACGACCGCCTGCGCCGGATGACGAACCGGCCGTTCGGGCCTCCGCACGCCCCCCACCGGGTCCACGACATGCTGGGCGAGCTCGGCGGCCTCGTCTCCGGGCTCATCGAGGGCATCGCCACCACCGGGAACCTCGACCGGATCGACCTGGTCGACCAGTTCGCCTACCCCTTCCCCGTCTCGGTGATCTGCCGGCTGCTCGGGGTGCCCCGCGAGGACGAGCCGCGCTTCCACGTCTGGGCGGAGGCCCTCGCAGCCAGCCTGGACCCCGACCCGGACGCGGACCCCGCCCAGCACGGCAAGGGCGCCATGGACGCCCGCATGGAGCTGGGCATGTACCTGGCCGGACTGATCGAGGAGCGCCGCAAGAACCCCGGCGACGACATGCTGTCCCAACTGGCGACGGCGGACGGCCCCGACGGCTCGATGACCACCATGGAGGTGCTGAGCACCTCGGCCCTCCTGCTGATCGCCGGTCACGAGACCACCGTCAACCTCATCACCAACGGCATGCTGACCCTGCTGCGCCACCCGGAGGTCCTCCAGCGGCTGCGCGAGGACCCCTCCCTGTCCGTGCCCATCGTCGAGGAGCTCCTGCGGTACGAGCCGCCCGTGCAGCTGCTGCCCCAGCGCAGCACCCTCTCCGAGATCGAGGTCGCCGGGGTCACCATTCCGAAGGGCGCGTCCCTGTGGCTGATCCTGGCCTCCGGGAACCGCGACCCGAAGCGGTTCGAGAACCCGGACCGCTTCGACCCGGACCGGGGGGACATCCAGCACCTCGGCCTGGGCAGCGGCATCCACAGCTGCTTCGGCGCCCCGCTGGCCCGGCAGGAGGCCCAGCTGGCCCTGAGCGAGCTCGCACGGCGGCTGGAGAACCCGCGCCTGCTGGAGGACCCGCCGCCCTACCGCAAGAACGCGGTCCTGCGCGGGCCCCGCCACCTGCCGGTGGCCTGCGACGCCATCCGGCCCTAGGCCGTGTCCGCCGGCAGGACCACCACCTCGGCGGGGGTGAAGGTGACCGCGACCCGGTCCCCCGCGGCCGGTGCCCCCGCCAGGTCGCACTCCGCCTCCAGCGGCGGCCCCGTCTCGGGGCGCAGCAGCAGTGCCACGTGCGTGCCCCGGAAGGTGCGGGACACGACCTCGCACCACAGCCCGTCCGCGGCCAGGACGACTCCGGCCGGGCGCACCAGCAGCCGCTGCCCGCCCTCCGGGGATCCGGCCGGCACCGGGACCTTGCCCCACGGGGTCCCCGCGACGCCGCCCGCGACCACGGCCGGGACCACGTTCTCGAAGCCGAGGAACCGGGCCACGAACTCCGAGGCCGGACGCTGCCACACCTCCAGCGGCGTCCCGGCCTGCGCCACGCGCCCGTCCCGCATGACCACCACCCGGTCGGCCAGCGCGAAGGCCTCGCCCTGGTCGTGCGTGACGGCCAGCACCGTGGTCCCCAGCCGGGTGAACAGCCCCTGGAGCTCGACCACGAGCCGCTCGCGCAGCCCCCGGTCCAGCTGCCCCAGCGGTTCGTCGAGCATCAGGAGCCGTGGCGACGGGGCCAGCGCCCGGGCCAGCGCCACCCGCTGCTGCTCGCCGCCCGACAGCGAGGCCACCGCGCGGTCCTGCGCCCCGGGGAGGCCGACCAGTTCCAGCAGCTGCGCGACCTGAGCCTGGTGCGAACCGCGGCTCCCGCCCCGCATCCGCAGCCCGAAGGCGACGTTCCCGCCGACGTCCCGGTGCGGGAAGAGCTGGTGGTCCTGGAACATCAGGCCCACGCCCCGCCGGTGCACGGGCACGCCGGCCTGGTCCGCCCCGCCCAGCGTCACCCGGCCCGCGGACACCGGCTGGAGCCCGGCGACGACCCTCAGCAGGGTCGACTTGCCGCTCCCGCTCGGCCCCAGCACGCACACGGTCTCGTGCTCGGCGACCTCCAGGTCCACGTCGTCGACGACCGCGCGCTCTCCGAAGCGGACCGACACCCCGTCCAGCCGGAGCAGTGTCATCAGAATTCTCCCGAGGTCTTGTCGGGCCGCAGTCGCTCCAGCACCAGCAGGGACACCGCGCACACCAGCATCAGAATCGTGCTCAGGGCCATCGCCTGCCCGTAGTTCATCTCCCCGGCCCGCCCCAGCAGCCGCGCCACGGCCACCGGCAGCGTCGGCTGGTCCGGCCGGGCGATGAAGACGGTCGCGCCGAACTCGCCGAGCGAGACGGCGAAGGCGAAGCCCGCCGCGATCAGCAGCGCCCGCCGCACCAGCGGCAGGTCCACCTCCCGCCAGGCCCGCAGCGGGGAGGCGCCGAGCACGGCGGCGGCCTCCCGCAGCCGCCCGTCGACCGCGCGCAGCACCGGCAGCATGGTCCGTACGACGAACGGCACACCCACCAGGGCCTGCGCGAGCGGCACCAGGATCCACGAGGTCCGCAGGTCGAGCGGCGGCTCGTCCAGGGTGATCAGGAAGCCGAAGCCGACCGTCACGGCGGACACCCCGAGCGGCAGCATCAGCAGCGCGTCGAAGCCCCGTACGAACCGGCCGCCGCGCCTCGTCAGGGCCGCCGCGGCGAGCCCTCCGATGACCAGGGCGATGGCGGTGGCGGCGAGCGCGTACTCCAGGGAGTTCCAGATCGCCTCCAGCGGCGGCACCAGGAAGGTCCCGCCGCCCGCGCCCACCTCCTGCAGCGCCCGGTAGAAGCCGAACCCGTATCCGCCGGGCGCGTCGAAGGACCGCTCCACCAGCACCGCCAGCGGGGCCACGATCAGCAGGGCGACCGTCAGCAGCACCCCGCCCAGCAGGGTGCGCTGCGCCCAGCCGCGCGGCCGGTGCGTCGTGCGCCCCGGATCGACCAGCCGCAGCGCCGTCTCCCGCTTGCGCACCGTCCAGGCGTGCACCGCGAGGATCGCGCCGATCGCCGCGAACTGCACCATCGTCAGCACGGCCGCCGTGGGCAGGTCCAGGAGCTGCGCGGTCTGCCGGTAGACCTCCACCTCCAGGGTGGAGTACGAGGGCCCGCCCAGGATCAGTACGACGCCGAAGGAGCTGAAGGTGAACAGGAACACCATCAGCGAGGCCGCGGCCACGGCCGGGGCCAGCGCGGGCAGCGTCACCCGCCGCCAGGCGGCGAAGCGGCCGGCGCCCAGGACCCGGGCGGCCTCTTCCTGGCGGGGGTCGAGCTGGGCCCACAGTCCGCCGACCGTGCGGACGACGACGGCGTAGTTGAAGAAGACGTGCGCGAGGAGGATCGCCCAGACGGTGGTGTCGAGCCGGACGCCCGCCAGCTCGTCGAGCAGCCCGCCCCGGCCGACGAGCGCGAGGAAGGCGGTGCCGACCACCACGGTCGGCAGGACGAACGGGACGGTCACCAGGGCCCGGAGCACCTGCTTGCCGGGGAACTCGAAGCGCGCGAAGGCGTAGGCGCCGGGGAGCGCGATCAGCAGGGTGAGCGCGGTGGAGGCGAGCGCCTGCCAGGTGGTGAACCAGAGCACGTCGGCGATGTCGGGCCGGGTCGGCACCTCGCCGATCCTCCCGAGCTGCCAGCCGGCGTCCGTCTTGAGGCCCCGCCCGACGATCGAGGCCACGGGATAGGCGAAGAACAGCCCGAAGAAGGCGAGGGGCACGGCCATCAGGGCGAGCCGTACGGCCAGGGCCCGGCCGCCTTCGCGGGGGCCGGGGACCGGCGCGGCGCCCCCCGGCGCCGCGCCCGTTCCCTTGGTGCCGCCTACTTCACGACGAGCGAGGTCCATGCCTTGACCCACTGCTCACGGTTCTTGGCGATGGTCTCGGGAGCCACGTTCTCGGGCTTGTCGACCACCACGCCGTGCTTGGTGAACAGCTCCGGCAGGGCGGCGTCCTTCGTCACGGGGTTCACGAACATCTGGAGCGGCATGTCCTCCTGGAACTTCTTGCTGATCAGGAAGTCCACGAGGGCCTTGCCGCCCTCCTCGTTCTTCGCGCCCTTCAGCAGGCCGGCGAACTCGGTCTGGCGGAAGCAGGTGCCGGTGGCGACACCCGTCGGGGCCTCGGCCGGCTGCGGCTCGGCGTACAGCACCTCGACCGGCGGGCTGGAGGCGTAGGAGACCACCAGCGGGCGGTCGCCCTTGGCCTTCTTGCCGCCCGCGGAGCCGGAGAAGCGCTCGTTGTAGGCCTGCTCCCAGCCGTCGACGACCTCGACGCCGTTGGCCTTGAGCTTGCTCCAGTAGTCCTTCCAGCCCTCGTCGCCGTACTTGCCGACGGTGGCGAGCAGGAAGCCGAGGCCCGGCGAGGAGGTCGCGGCGTTCTCGGTGACCAGCAGGTTCTTGTACTCCGGCTTGACCAGGTCGTCCAGCGTCTGCGGCGGGGCGATCTTCTTGTCGGCGAAGTAGGCCTTGTCGTAGTTGACGCAGATGTCGCCGGAGTCGATCGGGGTGACCCGGTGCTCCTTGTCGAGCTGGAACTCCGGCTTCACCCCGCCCAGGCCCTTGGCCTCGTACGGCGTGAAGATGCCGTTGTCGAGGGCGCGCGAGAGCAGGGTGTTGTCCACGCCGAAGAAGACGTCGCCGCGGGGGGTGCCCTTGGTGAGGATCTCCTGGTTGAGCGCCGCGCCGGCGTCCCCGGACTTCAGGACCTTGACGGTGTAGCCGCTCTGCTGCTCGAACTCCTTGAGGACCGCGTCGGTCACGTTGAAGGAGTCGTGGGAGACGAGCGTGACGGTCTTGGACTTCGGGGCGTCGCTCGCGCCCGCGTTCTTGTCCTTGGCGTCGCCGCCGCCGCAGGCGCTGAGCGTGGTGACGCCCAGCGCGGCCGCGAGCGCGGCGCCCGCGATCTTCTTGGTGGTGCTCACTGGTGATTCCTCCTGGATGACCAGGAGAAGACGCGGCCCTGCCCGGCGCTCTGTGGGAGCGGACGCCGGGCAGGGCGCAACAGCATGAGTGGTGACCGAACTTCCTACCCCGAATGACCGGGGCGAGGTTCAGAGGGTCTGCGGTGACGGAACCGCACTCTCAGCGCTGTGGCGCTCCCCTGTCGGAATATGAAATTGGTTCGGCCACAGGGTACCCCGTGGCCGAATAGAGGCCTCTCGCGGCGGAAACTAGCGCTCCGAGGCGGCGAGCTGGCCGCACGCGCCGTCGATCTCCTGGCCGCGGGTGTCCCGAACGGTGACGGGCACCCCGTGCCGGGCGATGGCCTCGACGAAGGCCTTCTCGTCCTCGGGCCGCGAGGCGGTCCACTTGGAGCCCGGCGTCGGGTTCAGCGGAATCAGGTTGACGTGGACGCGCTTGCCCTTGAGCAGCTTGCCCAGCAGGTCGCCGCGCCAGGCCTGGTCGTTGATGTCGCGGATCAGGGCGTACTCGATGGAGATCCGGCGGCCGGACTTCTCGGCGTACTCCCAGGCCGCGTCCAGCACCTCGCGGACGTTCCAGCGGGTGTTCACGGGGACCAGGGTGTCGCGCAGCTCGTCGTCGGGGGCGTGCAGCGAGACCGCGAGACGGCACTTGAAGCCCTCGTCGGCGAAGCGCAGCATGGCCGGGACCAGGCCGACGGTGGAGACCGTGATGCCGCGCTGCGACAGGCCGAGGCCGTCGGGCTCCGGGTCGGTGAGGCGGCGGATGGCGCCGACCACGCGGTTGTAGTTGGCCAGCGGCTCGCCCATGCCCATGAAGACGATGTTCGACAGGCGGGCCGGGCCGCCGGGGACCTCGCCGTCGCGCAGCGCGCGCATGCCGTCGACGATCTGGTGCACGATCTCGGCGGTGGAGAGGTTGCGGTCCAGACCGGCCTGGCCGGTGGCGCAGAACGGGCAGTTCATGCCGCAGCCGGCCTGCGAGGAGATGCACATGGTGACCCGGTCGGGGTAGCGCATCAGCACGGACTCGACGAGCGTGCCGTCGTGCAGCTTCCACAGGGTCTTGCGCGTGGTGTCGTTGTCGCAGCTGATGTGCCGCAGGACGTTCATCAGGTCGGGGAGCAGCTCCTGCTGGAGCTTCTCCCGCGAGCCCGCCGGGATGTCGGTCCACTCGGCCGGGTCGTGCGCGTAGCGCGCGAAGTAGTGCTGGGAGAGCTGCTTGGCCCGGAACGGCTTCTCGCCGATCGCGGCGACCGCCTCGCGGCGTTCGGCCGGGGTCATGTCGGCGAGGTGCCGGGGCGGCCGCTTCGCTCCGCGGGGCGCGACGAAGGTGAGCTCACCGGGAACGGGACGGGGGGCCATGCGGTACTCCTCAGTACGACGAGGTGGGGGGTCACCCCGCGCGTGCAGGGCCGGTCCGCGGCTCGGCCGCGCGACGGAAAGGGCGCGCCACGTCCACGCGGCGCGCCCTCCAGGATAACCCGAGCCCTGTCAGCCGGTTCCGACGAAGGCCGCCAGCAGCAGCCACACCACCGGGGCGGTCGGCAGCAGCGAGTCCAGCCGGTCCATGATGCCGCCGTGGCCCGGGAGCAGGGTGCCCATGTCCTTGATGCCCAGGTCGCGCTTGATCATCGACTCGCCGAGGTCGCCCAGCGTGGCGCTGACCGCGACCGCCAGCCCCAGCAGCAGCCCCTGCCACCACGAGCCGCCGTCGATCAGGAACTCCATGCACAGCGCGCCGGCCGCCATCGCGAACGCCACCGCGCCGAACAACCCCTCGCGGGTCTTCCCGGGGCTGATGCGCGGCGCGAGCTTGGTCTTGCCGAAGCGCCAGCCGACGGCGTAAGCCCCGGTGTCGCTGACCACCGTCAGCACCAGGAAGGTGACCACGCGCTGCGGCCCGTCCTCGGCGGTGAGCAGCATGGCGACGAAGGTGGCCAGGAAGGGCACGTAGAACGCGGCGAAGACACCCGCCGTGACGTCCTTGAGGTAGTCCTCGGGCGGTTCGGTCATCCGCCAGACCAGGACGGCGAGGGCCGTCAGGGCCATGGCCACCCAGGCGCCCTCGGCTCCCCGGACGTATCCGGCGATGACCATGGCCGCGCCGCCGACGGCGAGCGGGACCAGCGGGGCCTTGATGCCCTTCTTCTCCTGCAGCCGGGAGGTCAGCTCCCACAGGCCCACGACGACCGCCACGACGATGACGCCGACGAAGACCGCCTTGACGATGAACAGCGACGCGAAGATCACCGCGCCGAGGCCGACGCCGACCCCTATGGCGGCGCGCAGGTCCCTCCCCGCCCGCTTCTTCGGCGGCGGAGGCGAGGCGTCCTGCGGTGCCTGCGAAGGCGGGGGCGGGGGGCTGGGCATGGGCTCCTGCGGCGGCGTTTCGGCGCGGAAGAGGGGGCCGCCGTCCGCGGCGGCCCCCCGATCGCGTGCTTCCCGGTCGTCGAAGTCACGGCCGGCGGCATCGGGCACGATGGGCATGGGCCGAGTGTGCGGGCCCACCTGCGCATCGTATGCGGGACCCGCCGGAACCGGCTCCGGCTGCCAGGAAGAGTCGTTCATCAGACTTCGAGGAGCTCGGCTTCCTTGTGCTTCAGGAGCTCGTCCACCTGCGCGACGTACTTCGCGGTGGTGTCGTCGAGCTCCTTCTCCGCGCGGCGCACCTCGTCCTCGCCGGCCTCCTTGTCCTTGATCAGCTTGTCAAGGGCGTCCTTCGCCTTGCGGCGGATGGAGCGGATGGAGACCTTGGAGTCCTCGGCCTTGTTCTTGGCGACCTTGATGTACTCCTTGCGGCGGTCCTGCGTCAGCTCGGGGAAGGTCACCCGGATGATGCTGCCGTCGTTGCTCGGGTTGACACCGAGGTCGGAGTCGCGGATGGCCTGCTCGATGTTGCGCAGGGCGCTCTTGTCGAACGGGGTCACGATCGCCATGCGCGGCTCGGGGACCGAGAAGGAGGCGAGCTGGTTGATGGGCGTGATGGCGCCGTAGTAGTCCGCCACGATCTTGTTGAACATCGCCGGGTGCGCACGACCGGTGCGAATCGCGGCGAAGTCTTCCTTGGCGACGACGACGGCCTTTTCCATCTTCTCCTCGGCCTCGAGGAGGATCTCTTCGGTCACCACGTGCTCCTGCATGTCTTGAATGGATGGTTCAGGCGGGCATGACGGGCGGGGCCGGTCCGGGCTCGGTCCGGCAGCGGACTGCTCAGGCCCGGGTTCCCTGGTCGCTGACGAGCGTGCCGATCTTCTCACCCTTGACGGCGCGGGCGATATTGCCCTCGGCGAGCAGTTCGAAGACGAGGATCGGCAGCTTGTTGTCGCGGCACAGCGTGATGGCGGTGGCGTCCGCGACCTTCAGATCGCGGGAGAGGACCTCGCCGTACTCCAGCGCGTCGAACTTCACCGCGTCCGGGTTCTTCTTCGGGTCGGAGTCATAGACCCCGTCGACCCCGTTCTTGCCCATGAGCAGGGCTTCGGCGTCGATCTCCAGGGCGCGCTGGGCGGCCGTGGTGTCGGTGGAGAAGTAGGGCATGCCCATGCCGGCGCCGAAGATGACGACACGGCCCTTCTCCAGGTGCCGTACGGCGCGCAGCGGGATGTAGGGCTCCGCGACCTGGCCCATGGTGATGGCGGTCTGCACGCGGGAGTCGATGCCCTCCTTCTCCAGGAAGTCCTGGAGTGCGAGGCAGTTCATCACGGTGCCGAGCATGCCCATGTAGTCGGACCGCGCCCGGTCCATGCCGCGCTGCTGGAGCTCGGCGCCGCGGAAGAAGTTCCCGCCGCCGATCACGACGGCGATCTCCGCGCCGTCACGGACCACCGCGGCGATCTCGCGCGCGATGGCGTGGACGACGTCGGGGTCGACGCCCAGTCCTCTGCCACCCGAGAAGGCCTCGCCCGACAGCTTCAGCATGAAGCGGCGGCCCTTCTTGTCCTGGTCGCTCTTGTCGTCGGATGCGGTGTGGGGGTCCACGCCCTGATTCATGGAGATCTCCTCGTGCACATACGAAGAAGGCCATTGCCGGTGGGTCCTTGCGGTTCCCTCTGCGGCAATGGCCTCCTCGTCAGATCTGCGGTCGCCTCGCGCAAGCGCGGGTGACTGCCTCAGACCCTACCGGGGTCCGGTGTCCGTCGTTGTACGGACGGACTCAGATGCCGACCTTGATGCGGGTGAAGCGCTTCAGGGTGACACCGGCCTCGTCCAGGACCTTCTGGACGGATTTCTTGTTGTCCAGGGCGTAGGCCTGGCCGAGCAGCGTGGCGTCCTTGAAGAAGCCGTTGACGCGACCCTCGACGATCTTCGCGATGGCAGCCTCGGGCTTGCCCTCCGCGCGGGTGACCTCTTCGGCGATGCGACGCTCGGACTCGACCTTCTCGGCCGGGACGTCGTCGGCGGACAGCCACTGCGGGGCGAACGCGGCGATGTGCTGCGCGACGCCGCGGGCGACCTCGGCGTTCTCCTTGTCGAGCTCGACCAGGACGCCGATCTGGAACGGCAGGTCGGGCATCGTGCGGTGCATGTACGCAGCCACGTAACCGCCGGTGAACTGCGCGAAGCGGTCCAGGACGATCTTCTCGCCGAGGTTGGCGTTGGCCTCGTCGACGAAAGCGGTGACGGTCTTGCCGGGCTCGATCTCGGACGCGAGCAGCGCCTCGATGTCGGCCGGGGAGGTGGCGGCCACGTGGGCGGCCAGCTGGTTGGCGACGGCCAGGAACTTCTCGCCCTTGGCGACGAAGTCGGTCTCGCACTTCAGCTCGACGATGACACCGGAGGTGTTGTCGTCGGCGATGAGGGAGACGACCGCACCGTTCTCGGCAGAGCGGCCCTCGCGCTTGGCGACGCCCTTCTGACCCTTGATGCGGAGCGCTTCCTGGGCCTTGTCGACGTCACCGTCGGCGTCCACGAGCGCGTTCTTGCAGTCCAGCATGCCGGCGCCGGTGAGCTCGCGGAGCTTCTTGACGTCAGCGGCGGTGTAGTTCGCCATGAGTCTGTGATTCTCTCTCGAAGTCGTAGATCTACGGGTGAACGGCGGAGGTGCCGCGCCCCAGGCGCGGCTCCCCCGCCGTCATCGTCCGTGCTGTGAGTGCCCGGCGCGTGAACGCCGGGCGCTCTCAGTGGGTCAGGCCTGCTCGGCGTCGGCGGCCGGGGCGTCGGCGGCCGGGGCCTCGACGGTCTCGGCGGCCGGGGTGACCTCGGCGGCGACCTCGGCTGCGGCGTCGGCGTCCACCTTGGCGGCGTCGACATCGGCGGCCGGGGCCTCGTCAGCCTTCTTGTCGCCCTCGAGCAGGTCGCGCTCCCACTCGGCGAGCGGCTCGGCAGCGGCCTTCTCGCCCGGCTTCGAGTCGCCGGTCGCAGCGCCGGAGCGGGCGATGAGGCCCTCGGCGACGGCGTCGGCGATCACGCGGGTGAGCAGGGTGACGGAGCGGATCGCGTCGTCGTTGCCCGGGATCTTGTAGTCGACCTCGTCGGGGTCGCAGTTGGTGTCGAGGATCGCGACGACCGGGATGTGGAGCTTGCGCGCCTCACCGACGGCGATGTGCTCCTTCTTGGTGTCGACGATCCAGACGGCGCTGGGGACCTTCGACATCTCGCGGATACCACCGAGGGTCTTCTCCAGCTTGGTCTTCTCGCGGGAGAGGACCAGGAGCTCCTTCTTGGTGAGACCCGAGGCGGCGACGTCCTCGAAGTCGATCGCCTCAAGCTCCTTCAGACGCTGGAGGCGCTTGTAGACGGTGGAGAAGTTGGTGAGCATGCCACCCAGCCAGCGCTGGTTGACGTACGGCATGCCAACGCGCGTCGCCTGCTCGGCGATGGCCTCCTGGGCCTGCTTCTTGGTACCGACGAACATGATGGAGCCACCGTGCGCGACGGTCTCCTTCACGAACTCGTAGGCGCGGTCGATGTACGACAGCGACTGCAGCAGGTCGATGATGTAGATGCCGTTGCGCTCCGTGAAGATGAAGCGCTTCATCTTCGGGTTCCAACGGCGGGTCTGGTGACCGAAGTGGACGCCGCTTTCCAGCAGCTCCCGCATCGTGACGACGGCCATGGCCATCTCCTTGGTTTCTCGGTTTGGTCCTGACGCCCCGCCGCGCCCTGCCCCGATAGGGACCGAGAGGCGCTCTCACCTGGCCGTTTCCGGCTGGTGCTGGGGCGTGCGAAGTCGACCCGGTGACCCGGATCGCCACAAGAAGTGTACGGGACCCGGCGGTATGCCGGGTGACGCCGTTGTCCACACCCCGCGGCCTGTCCACAGGGCGGCCCGCCGGACGGCCGGGGGCGGGACGCTCAGGCCATGACGACTCTGCTGCTCAGCCTGCTCTTCGCCCTGGTCCAGGCCGCCGTTCCCGGTGTGCGCCCGCTGCCCGCGCCGCTGACCGTGGCCCGCTGGTGGGATCCGCCGCCGACCCCGTACGCGGCAGGCCACCGCGGCGTGGACCTGTCGGCCCCGGTGGGCGCGGAGGTCCGTGCGGTCGGCCCGGGCCGGGTGCACTACGCCGGCCGGGTCGCGGGCCGCGGCGTGCTCTCCCTGACCCTGCCGAACGGCCTGCGCACGACGTACGAGCCGGTGCGCGCGCTGGTCGCGGAGGGGGAGGCGGTCACGGCGGGCCAGGTGGTGGCGGTCCTGACGGAGGGCTCCCACTGCCCGGCACCGTGTCTCCACTGGGGCCTGCTGTCGGGCGAGGCCTACCTCAACCCGCTCACCCTCCTGCCCCGCCCCGCTCCCCGCCTCCTGCCGGACCCCGGCCCCGCCGGGCCCTGAGGCACGGGAGCTCCGGGCGCCGCGGGCCCAGGGGCTCGGGGGCCAGGGGCTCGGGGGCCAGGGGCTCGGGGGCCAGGGGCTCGGGGGCCAGGGGCTCGGGGGCCAGGGGCTCGGGGGCCAGGGGCTCGGCGGGCCCAGGGGCTCAGGGGCCAGGGGCGCCGCGGGCCCAGGCGCCAGGGGCTCGGGGGGCCCAGGGGCTCGGGGGGCCCAGGGGCTCGGGGGGCCCAGGGGCTCGGGGGGCCCAGGGGCTCGGGGGGCTCGCGGGCCCAGGGGATCAGCGGGCCCAGGGGATCAGCCCCCGACGCCCCGCAGGGCCATGGCGACGGCGGCCCGGGTGACGACCTCGGGATCCTCGGCGGCACCGAGCTCGATCCGCCGGACCGCGGCGTCCACGATCCCCTGCAGCAGCATCGCGGCCAGCCTCGGCTCCGCCTGCCCCAGGGCGGCCAGGGCCTCGACGATCATCGCCACCAGCCCGCCGTGGGCCGCGCGGATCTTCTCCCGCGCCCCGGCGTCGAGCTCGCTCGCGGAGATGGCCACCACCGCGCGGTGCCGCCGGTCGCCCACCAGCGCCAGCTGGCTCCGCACATAGGCCTCGATCTTCGCCTCGGGCGACTCGGCCTGCTCCATGGCCGCCTCGATCTCGGCGGCCCACACGGGGAAGTCCACCGCGCAGAGCTCTTCGACCACGGCCGCGCGGGAGCGGAAGTACTCGTACACGGAGGACCGGGCGAGGCCGGTGCGCTCCGCCAGGGCGGGGAAGGTCAGAGCCTCCGTCCCGCCTTCGGACAGCAGGGAGCGCGCGGCGTCCAACAGGGCGCCGCGCTGCATCGACCGGTGCTCGGCCACGGAGGCCGCTCGAATCCTGGGCACGTCTCCACTCTACGGAGGTGCCGCAAGCTCACCGCCCCACATCGGCGAGCTTCGCCCGTAGTTGGAGCACGGACTTGGTGTGGATCTGGCTGACCCGGCTCTCGGTCACGCCCAGCACGTTGCCGATCTCGGCCAGCGTGAGCCCCTCGTAGTAGTAGAGGGTGACCACCGTCTTCTCCCGCTCGGGAAGGGTGTTGATGGCCCGGGCCAGCAGCCGCCGCAACTCCCGGTCCTCCGCCACTTCCACGGGGTTGTCCGCTGCGGTGTCCTCCAGGGTGTCCATCAGCGAGAGCCGGTCGCCGCCCTCCCCGCCGGCGTGCAGCAGCTCCTCCAGGGCGACCACGTTGGCCAGGGACAGCTGGCTGAAGACCGTGTGGAGGTCCTCCACACCGATCCCCATCTCCCCGGCGACCTCGCTCTCGGTCGGAGTGCGCCTCAGCTGGGCCTCGAGCGTGGCGTAGGCCCGCTCCACCGCGCGCGCCTTCTGCCGCACCGAGCGCGGGATCCAGTCCAGCGCGCGCAGCTCGTCGATCATCGCCCCGCGGATCCGGGTGATCGCGTACGTCTCGAACTTGATCGACCGGTCGATGTCGAACTTCTCGATGGCGTCGATCAGTCCGAAGACCCCGGAGGAGACGAAGTCGGCCTGCTCCACATTGGGCGGCAGACCCACGCTGACACGGCCGGCCACGTATTTGACCAGCGGCGAGTAGTGCAGGATCAGCTGCTCCCGCAGCCGCTCGTCACCGGAGTCCTTGTACGAGCGCCAGAGCGCCTCCAGGGACGAGGGCGCGGTGGACCGCCCACTGCCGCGGGCAGCGGGGGGCACCGCAGCGCGGTCGGACCCTGAGGTGTGCTGGGGCATGCTTCGCCTTTGCCGGAGCCGGATTCCTTGGGAGCGTAGCGTGACGGAAGTGTCGCGGTGCGCGAAGAGTACGGGATGGCGCGGGGGCGCAGAGGCGCCCCGACTCGCACGGGCGACCCGGGACCGGCGCCTGGCGCACGGTCCCGGCAACCGCCACCGGGAGGACCGCGTCTCGCGGCGTTTCTCATCGGGCTCACTCTTTCACCGGAACGCCCCAGGTCAACGACCGCCTCGCCGGGCGGCTCCGGTTTGTGTGCCGCCTCCAGGCGGCCGTCTGCTCAACTGCCAGCCGTCGCCCTGCCGTTCGACGAACCCCAGAGAGTGAAGTTCGTACAGTCTGCCGATGACTTCATCGGTGCCGTTGCCGCAGGCACGTGCCAGTTCCTCCGCCGGGACGGCCCGCCCGGCCGGCAGCGCGTCGAGCACCCGGCCGGTCTCCCGGTCCAGCAGGTCCCGGGCGAGCACGGGCCCGCGCCGCTCGGGAGCCAGCTCGCCCATGGAGCCGACGAGTTCGACCACCTCCGCCGCGTCGGTGACCAGTACGGCCTCGCCCCGCAGCAGTTCGTGCACCCCGCCGGAGAGCCCGCTGGTCGCGGGCCCGGGGATGCCCATCGTGAACCTCCCGAGCTCCTGGGCCCGCCGGGCCGTGACCAGCGAGCCGCTGCGGTGGGCGGCCTCCACGACGACCGTGCCCCGGGTGAGGGCGGCGATGACCCGGTTGCGCAGGACGAACCGGCTCGGGGTGGGGTGGCTGCCGGGCGCCAACTCCCCCAGGACCAGGCCCTGGCCGGCGATCCGGCCGAGGAGCCCGGCGTGTCCGCGGGGATAGGCGACGTCCACCCCGCAGGCGAGCACCGCCGCGGTGGCGCCGCCCGAGGCGAGCGCCCCGCGGTGTGCGGCCCCGTCGATCCCGTACGCGGCTCCGGAGACGACGACCCAGCCCCGCTCGGCGAGCCCGGCGGCCAGCGTCTGGGCCATGTGCGCCCCGTACGGAGTACAGGCCCGGGCCCCGACCACGGCCACCGAACGCAGCGCCCAGGTCCGCAGGTTCGGCCGGCCCCGCAGCCACAGCCCCACGGGCCGGGCGTCGCCGAGGTCGTCGAGCTGGGTGGGCCACTCCGGCGACCCGGGGCACACGAACCGGCTGCCCGACCCGGCGGCCGCCGCCAGGTCCCGCCGGGGGTCGGCCAGCGCGGCCCGTCGGCGGTATCCGGCGAGCCGCTCGGCCCCCACCCCGGCCGGGGCCCGCGCCTCGGCCCCGGTCAGCATGCGTATCAGCCCGACGGCCCCGTACTCCCGCAACCAGCGCCCGCCCCGCTCGTCCCCGGGCTCCAGCACCCGGGTCAGCGCCGCCCTGGCCAGCAGTTCCCGCTCCCCGACCCCGCCCGAGCAATCCCCGCCCCCGCCACCGGCATCACCCGGCGGCGGCGGCCCCCCGGTCCCCGGCCCGAACCCCCACCCGGACCCCAGCTCCGCGCCGGACCCCGGCCTGGGCCCCGCCCCAGATCCGGTCAGCCTTCCGGTCCACCCGTGGCTCAGGGCGGGCGAAGGCTCCAGGTCCTCCTCCCCCGTCACGGCCCGGCCCCCGCCACCAGGGTCGCCCCGCGGGCGATGCCGGTGCGCAGCTCCAGGGCCACGCCCACGTCCAGGGCCTCGGGCCGGTCGCGCCCCCGCAGGTCGGCGACGGTCCAGGCGACGCGCAGCACCCGGTCCAGCCCGCGTGCGCTGAGCAGGCCGCGCTCCATGTCCCGCTCGGCCACGGCCAGTGCTCCGGGGCCCGCCCGCCACCGGGTGCGCAGCTCCTGGCCGGGCACCTCGGAGTTGAGCCGCCAGGGGGTGTCGGCGAGCCGGACGGCGGCACGGTCCCTGGCCTCCCGGACCCGGTCGGCCACCACCGCGGTGGACTCCCCGCGGCCGCCCTGCCCGAGCAGGTCGGACCGGGTCACGGGCTCGACCTCCACCCTCAGGTCCACCCGGTCGAGCAGCGGCCCGGACAACCTGCCCTGATAGCGCCTGACCACCGAGGGCGGGCATTCGCACGCGGACCCGTGCTGGGTGTGGCGCCCGCACGGGCACGGGTTCGCGGCGAGGACCATGAGGAACCGGGCCGGCAGCCGCACCACCCCGGCCGCGCGGGCGATGACCACATGACCCGATTCGAGGGGCTGGCGCAGCGCGTCGAGCGCCCGGCCGTGGAACTCGGCGGCCTCGTCCAGGAAGAGGACGCCCCGATGGGCCAGCGAGACGGCCCCCGGCCTCGGGATCCCGTTGCCCCCGCCCACCAGTGACTGCATGGTCGCCGAGTGGTGCGGTGCGCAGTAGGGCGGCCGGGCGACGAGCGGTTCGCCGGGCGGGAGGATGCCCGCCACCGAGTGGACGGCGGTGACCTCCACGGAGTCCTGGCGGGTGAGCGGCGGCAGGATCCAGGGCAGCCGCTCGGCCAGCATGGTCTTGCCCGCCCCGGGAGGCCCGCTGAGGAACAGGTGGTGGCCCCCGCCGGCCGCCACTTCCAGGGCCCGGCGCGCGGTGTGCTGCCCGGCCACGTCGGCGAGGTCGGGGAAGTCCCCGTCCCCCTGGCCGCAGCGGCCGGGTGCCAGGCCCGTGCCCAGGCCCGCCCCCGGGAGGACCAGCCCGGCCAGCATCGGGTCGGGGCGGCCCGGCGGGTCGGGCGGATCATCCTCGGGAACCGGCTCGTCGGTCAGGACCGCGATCAGCTGGCGCAGGCTGCGCACGCCGAGCACCGAGACGTCCGGCACGAGCGCGGCCTCGGCGGCGCACTGCTGCGGGACCACCACCTGCCGGTACCCGGCCTCGGCGGCGGCCAGGACCGCCGGGAGGATCCCGCGGACCGGACGCACCCGGCCGTCGAGCCCGAGCTCGCCGATCAGGACGAGATCGGTGATCGCGCCCGGGTCGACCACCTCGGCCGCGCCGAGCACCGCTGCCGCCACGGCCAGGTCGAAGCCCGCCCCGGATTTCGGTACGGAGGCCGGGCTGAGCCCGACGGTGAGCTTCTTCTGCGGCCAGGCCGCACCCGAATTGACCACGGCGGCCCGCACCCGGTCCCGGCTCTCGACCAGGGTCTTGTCCGGCAGCCCGACGAGCGTGAAGGCCGCGACCCCGGGCTCCAGGTCGGCCTGGACCTCCACCACGACGCCGTCGACGCCCACCAGGGCCACCGAACAGGCTCGGGCGAATCCCATCAGGCCACCCCCCTGACGTGCTCCACCACGGGCGCACCGCGCCGTGGCAGCAGGACTCCGACCAGGTCGATGCGCACCCCGCCGGGCGGTGGTCCGCCGTGGTCGGCGAGCCAGCGCCCGGCGAGCACCCGCAAGCGCTCGGCCTTGCCCGGCCGCACGGCGGCCATGGGATGCTCGAAGGCCCCCGCCCGGCGGGTCTTCACCTCGCAGACGACGAGGGCGTCCCCGTCCCGGGCGACGATGTCGATCTCCCCGCCGCGGCACCGCCAGTTCCGCGCGATCACGGTCATCCCGGCCTCGGCCAGCCGCCGCGACGCGAGCTCCTCGCCGTACCGCCCCAATGCCTGCTGTGCCACGCCCTTCGCGTTCATCCGGCACCACCTCCGGTACCGACGATCGCGCGCCCCCGCCCACCTTGTGGATCTTGGTGGACAACTCCGCCGTTGTGGATAACCCGGTCACCCGTACGGCGGAGGAACCAGCGCCGGGAACTAGCTGCCCGGCAGTTCGAGGTCGCTCTTGTTGAGCTCCTCGATGTTCACGTCCTTGAACGTCAGCACCCGCACCTGCTTCACGAACCGGGCCGGCCGGTACATGTCCCAGACCCAGGCATCGGCCATGGAGACCTCGAAGAAGACCTCCCCCTGGACCGAGTGCACCTGCATCTCGTAGTCGTTGGTGAGGTAGAAGCGGCGTTCGGTCTCGATCACGTACTTGAACAGCCCGACGACGTCGCGGTACTCCCGATAGAGCTTCAGCTCCATCTCGGTCTCGTACTTTTCGAGGTCCTCGGCACTCATGGCATGTTCCCCTTCAGCCGTGCGTCCCCCTATTGTGCGCCAGGCCCCTGCGCCCCTAAACGATTTCCGGGGCCAGGACCACCGGCGCACCCGGAGGACCGTCGTCGAGCAGCGTACGGAGCAGCTCGGCGAGTCTGGTCGGGTACACCGTCTCACGTGCCGAGAGAAGTTCCTCGGAGGTCCACCACCTGGCTCCGGTGACACTGCGCCGCTCCAGCTCGGTGAGCCCTCCCGGCTCGGTCTCCGTCTGGGCGGTTCGGGCCAGGAAGTACCACTCGTCCTGCTCCCACCGGCGCCCGTCGAAGGGGAAGGAGCAGTACCGGTGCCACAGCACCGGCCCGAGATCCACCTGTGTGATCCCCGTCTCCTCGGCGAGTTCCCGCAGCGCCGCCTGCTCCCGGCTCTCGCCGTCCTCGAGCCCGCCACCGGGGGTGAACCACCAGTCGTCCGCGGGGTCCGCCGGTTCGAAGCCGTGCAGCAGCAGGATCCGGTCCGCCGGGTCCAGCACGATCAGCCGCGACACCTTGCGGGGACCGGGGGCCGCGGCCCCCGTCGGGTCAGCTGGCACCGGCCCGCTCCCGCCGCCCGCGCCCCAGGAGCCGTACGACGGGCCCGTGGGCGGCGCCCAGCAGCACCAGGGCGGCGCCGGCCGCCACGGTCACGAGCTGGAGCCGCAGCGGCCCGTGCGGGGAGATCCCGCCGGGCAGCGCCGCGTACGTACGGGGCCGCTCCAGCATCGCCATGGAGGGCCAGGCCACGGCATCGACACGGGCGCTCACGGTGGACCGGGGCACGGTGCCCTGCCCGGCGTCCTGGAGGTGGGACCGGGAGTCGACGGAGGCGGCCCGGCGGTCACCGAGCAGGAAGAGGTTCCCCTCGGGAACCGTCACCTCGAAGGGGGTCCCGGGGGCGGGCGCCTGCCCGGGCGGCATCGCCAGGCCCGGGTCGGGCCGGGTGAGGTCGGCGTACGGCTCGTCGAGGGCGGTGCCGTTCACGGTGAGCTCGCCGCCCGCTCCGCAGCACTTCACGGTGTCGCCGCCGATGCCGACGACCCGCTTGACCATGGGCAGATCGCTCCACATGGAGTCAGTGAAGATGACCACGTCCCCACGGCGCACCTCGCCGCCGTCGATGCGCTGGGCCAGCACCCGGTCCCCGGGCAGCACCGTGGGCATCATCGAGTCGGTGGGCACGGTGTAGGGCCGGTAGACCAGCGCCCCCCACACGAATCCGCCGAGGAAGAGCGCGAAGCCGACGGCCACGGCGATGCCCGACAACAGGTTGCCGAGACCACCGTGGCCGTCCTTGCCACTGCGTATTGCCTGTGTTCCGCCCATTGCAGCGCCCCCACGTCGGAGATCGTCGACCTGGGCGGCACCCTACCCGGCGGTACGGCCCGTGGTCAGCCTCCGCCGGCGCCACATGACCAGCGGCACGGCGCCCGTGAGGCCGAGCGCGGCCGGAGCCAGCCCGACCGGCGCCAGGCCGGCCGCCCCGAGGCCGAGCGCGGTGGCCGCGGCCTGGTTGCCGATGCCCGGCTGGTCGAAGGTGTCCGGAATCGGGAGGGTGGACCAGCGGGTGATCGGCCACGCGACCACGACGGCCCGCCCGACGACCTTGTCGACCGGCACGAAGCCCTGGGTGGAGTCCTGCATGTGGTAGCGGGAGTCCTGGGAGTTCTGGCGGTGGTCGCCCATCACCCAGATCTTGCCCTTGGGCACCGTGAGCGGACCGAAGGGGGCGTCGTCGCAGGGAGTGTTGCCGGGGAAGATGTACGGCTCGTCGAGCTCCTTGCCGTTGACGACGACCGGTCCCCCCTTCTTGCACTCGACCGTGTCACCGCCGATGGCGATGGTCCGCTTGATCAGGTCCTTCTCGGAGGCGTCCGGCATCAGGCCGATCTTGCTGAGGATCTTCTGTGCGAGGTTCGCCTCCGGCGTGGGCTCGCCGGACAGCCAGTTCGCCGGGTCGTGGAAGACGACGACCTCGCCCCGCTCGGGCTCTGAGCCGAACCACGGGGTCAGCTTGTCCACGAGCACCCGGTCCCCGCGCTGCAGGGTGTTCTGCATCGAGTCGGACGGGATCGAGAACGCCTGCACGAGGAAGGTCTTGATCAGCAGGGCCAGCAGCAGCGCGATACCGATCAGGAGCGGAAGCTCCTTCCAGAAGGACCGGTGCGGGCGCGCCTTGGCGCCGCTGTCCTCCTCGGCCTCGTGCTTGACGGCGTCGTCCGGCCGCTCCTCACCCTCGTCGCGTCCGGATCGTGCGCCTACCGCCACGTCCCCCACATCCACTCCTCACTCGGTTTCGCCGCCCGCTCCGAGACCGGAAGACGGGCCCTCCCCTCCCTTAACGAGCGGGAGTTCCCTAAGGCGCGGGAGATCCAGGACACACTATGCGAACGGTGGCGCCCGACGGCGCCGACGACGCCCGTGCGCCTCGCGCCGCGCCTGGTCGGGAACCATCCGGAAGGTCGCGGGCGTGTCCAGCCGGCGCCAGTGTCCGAACGGCCAGGCGATCACCACGGCCTCGCCCACGACCTCGTTCTCGTCGATGGTGCCCTCGAAGGCCTCGTCGAGGTGGAAGCGGGAGTCGGAGGAGTTCGCCCGGTGGTCGCCCATCACGAAGAGCCTGCCCGGCGGCACCTGCACCTCGAAGCGGGTCTCCGAGGGCGCGTTGCCCGCGTTCACGTACGGCTCATCGAGCGGCGAGCCGTTGACGGTGACCCGGCCCCGGGCGTCGCAGCACTTGACGGTGTCCCCGCCGACCCCGATGACGCGCTTGATCAGGTCCTGCTCGTCCGCCGAGGGCAGCAGGCCGATGAAGGTGAGGGCCTGCTTGATCTGCTTGACCCCGACCGGGTCCGGGGCCGGCCGGGCCGCGTCGCCCTTGAGCCAGCCGCCGGGGTCCTTGAACACGACGACGTCGCCGCGCTCGACCTCGGAGCCGAACCAGGGGGTCAGCTTGTCCACCAGCACGCGGTCGCCGATCCGGATGGTCTGCTCCATCGAACCCGACGGGATGAAGAAGGCCTGCACCAGGAAGGTCTTGAGGAGCAGGGCTATGCACAGCGCCACGACCACCAGCAGGGGGAGCTCGCCCGCCCGGCGCGTGCGCCGCCGCCGCCGTACTCGGCGGGCCGTCCGGCGCCGCTCGGCCCGGCCGCCCTCCACCACGGGTTCCGGCTCCGGCTCGGGTCCGGGCTCGGGTTCCCGCCCGCCGCGCGGGCGCCCGCGGCTACCCATGGCCGCCGCCGGCCGAGCCCCAGCGCGAGACGGGCCAGCCGATCCACCCGGCCCGCCCGATCACCTTCTCCACCGGCACCATCCCCCCGCCCGGTTCTCCCAGGTGGTCCCGCGAATCGCGGGACTGGGACCGATGATCACCCATCACCCACAGGGTCCCAAGGGGTACGACGATCCGGAAGGGCACCTTCGAGGGCGCGTCGCCCGGGTAGAGGTAGGGCTCGTCCAGCGGGACGCCGTTGACCTCGATGCGTCCCCCGGCGTCGCAGCACACCACGTCGTCGCCGCCGACGCCCACGACCCGCTTGACGAAGTCGGTGTCGGAGGGCTCCGCGAGCCCGAGGGCCGAGGCCGCGCCGTGCAGCAGCTCGCCGACCGGATGGCCCGCGGGGCGCTCCCGTACGAAGGACCCGGTGCCGTCGAAGACCACCACGTCGCCGCGGCGCGGCTGCTCGCCGAAACGGTACGCCAGCTTGTCGACCAGCAACCGGTCGCCGACCTCGAGCGTCGGCTCCATGGAGCGGCTCGGGATCAGGAAGGGCTGGACCACGAAATTGCCGAGCAGCAGCAGGAAGACGGTGCAGATGACACCGAGCACTCCGGCCCGTCGCCAGGTCAGCGGGCGCAGGGCCGCGGAAAACGCGAAACGCGACCGCCCCTCCCCCTTGCCGGGGGAAGAGTGGCCGCGCTGTGTGTGAGGTGCTTCGGTGTCCATCGGGGCGAGCCTATCCGGCCACCCCGGGACACCGGAGGGGACCTCAGTTGTCGCGCTTCTCCTTGATCTTCGCGGCCTTGCCGCGGAGCTCACGGAGGTAGTACAGCTTGGCGCGGCGCACGTCACCACGGGTGACGAGCTCGATCTTCTCGAAGATCGGGGAGTGGACCGGGAAGGTACGCTCCACGCCGACGCTGAAGGAGACCTTGCGAACGGTGAAGGTCTCGGAGACACCGGCGCCCTGGCGGCGGATGACGACACCCTTGAACTGCTGGATACGGGAGCGGTTGCCCTCGATCACGCGGACGTGCACGTTGATCGTGTCACCCGGGCGGAAGGCCGGGACGTCCGAGCGGAGCGCGGCGGCGTTGACGCCATCGAGCAGGTGAGACATGTTCTTCGTCTGCTTTCTTCGCACGACGCCACAGGTCGCCGGTGCGGGTTTCCGTAGAGAATTCGGGAGCCGTGGTACTCGGCGGGCGACGGTCCCCCTGTGGCAGGGGCGTCCGCGAGCACACAGCAGCCGCCTATTCTTCCACGGCCTGGGGCCTGCGCCAAAATCGGCCGTCGGCCGAGGGCGCCCAGCCCAGGATGGACAGGATCTCGCGGTCCTTCTTGTCGAAGGCGGAGGCCTCGCAGCGCTCGATCAGGTCCGGGCGGTTGCGGGCGGTCCGGCGGAAGGCCTCGTCCCGCCGCCAGCGGGCGATCTTGCCGTGGTGGCCGCTGAGCAGAACGTCCGGGATGCCCCGGCCGCGCCACTCGGGGGGCTTGGTGTAGACGGGCCCTTCCAGGAGGTTGGCCATCTCGCCGGGGGCGAACGAGTCGTCGCGGTGCGATTCGGCGTTGCCGAGCACCCCGGGGAGCAGCCGGGCCACGGCCTCGGTGACGACCAGGACGGCGGCCTCGCCGCCCGCCAGGACGTAGTCCCCGATGGAGACCTCGTAGACCGGCATGCGCGTGGCGTACTCGTCCATGACGCGGCGGTCGATGCCCTCGTAGCGGGCGGGTGTGAAGATCAGCCAGGGCCGCTCGGAGAGTTCGACGGCCAGTTCCTGGGTGAAGGGCCGGCCGCTGGGCGTGGGCACGACCACGACGGGGCCGTGCGCGCCCGCCTCGTAGCCGTCGGCCAGCGCCGAGTCCAGGGCCTCGCCCCACGGCTCGGTCTTCATGACCATGCCGGGGCCGCCGCCGTACGGGGTGTCGTCGACCGTGTTGTGCCGGTCGTACGTCCAGTCCCGCAGGTCGTGGACGTGCACGTCGAGCTGGCCGCGGGCGCGCGCCTTGCCGACGAGGGAGACGTTCAGCGGTTCCAGGTACTCGGGGAAGATCGTGACGACGTCGAGACGCATCAGGCGTCGTCCCCGGACCTCTGGACGTCCTCGTCGCGGGTCGAGGCGATGACCGCTTCGCCCTCGTCGATCAGCCCGGGCGGCGGGGTGATGACGCAGCGCTGCTCCTCGAGGTCGATCTCGGCGACGATCTCCTCCACGAAGGGGATCATCACCTCGGAGCCGTCCGGCCGCTCGACGATGAAGAGGTCCTGCGAGGGCAGGTGGGAGATCTCGGTGATCCGGCCGATCTCGGTGCCGTCCGCCAGGACGACGTCGAGGTCCATCAGCTGGTGGTCGTAGTACTCGTCGGGCTCTTCGGGCAGCTCCGCCGGGTCCACGTCCGCGATCAGCAGGATGTTGCGCAGCGCCTCGGCGCCGGTGCGGTCCTTGACGCCCTCGAAGCGCAGCAGGAGCCGGCCGCTGTGCACCCGGCCGGTCTCGATGGCCAGCGGTCCGGCCGACGCCGGGTCGGTCCGGAGCACGGCGCCGGGACTGAGCCTGAGTTCCGGCTCGTCGGTGCGCACCTCGACGGTGACCTCACCCTTGATGCCGTGGGCGCGGCCGATCCGCGCGACTACCAACTCCACCTTGATCTCCTGTTCAGACGACGACGGGCCGGGGCGGGCACGAATGCCCTCCCCGGCCCGTGCCGGTGATTCAACGCTTCTAGCAGACCGGGTCTCAGCGGACCTGGTCCACGTCGACGAGGTCGACGCGGATCCCCCGGCCGCCGATGGCGCCCACGACGGTACGCAGAGCACGTGCGGTGCGGCCGTTGCGGCCGATCACCTTCCCGAGGTCGTCGGGGTGAACCCGGACCTCGAGCACCTGTCCGCGGCGCAGGTTGCGCGAGGCGACCTGCACGTCGTCGGGGTTGTCCACAATGCCCTTCACGAGGTGCTCAAGAGCCTCCTCGAGCATGCTCAGGCCTCGGTCGACTCGGCGGCGGCCTCAGCCTCGTCCGCCTTCTTGTCGGCCTTCTTCGCCTTCTGCGTGATGGCTTCGCCCTTGGCGTCGCCACCCTCGAGGGCCTTGGCGAACTCGTCGAAGGAGCGACGCTTGCTCTCCTTCGTCTCCGGCTGCAGCAGCGGCGCGGGGGCGGGGAGGCCCTTGTGGGCCTGCCAGTCACCGGTGAGCTTCAGGATGGCGAGCACAGCCTCGGTGGGCTGGGCGCCGACGGACAGCCAGTACTGCGCACGCTCGGCGTTGACCTCGATGCGCGACGGGTTGTACGTCGGGTGGTAGATACCGATCTCCTCGATCGCGCGACCATCCCGGCGGGTGCGGGCGTCGGCGACGACGATGCGGTAGTGCGGCTGGCGAATCTTGCCGAGGCGCTTGAGCTTGATCTTGACTGCCACTGGAGTGGTGTCTCCTGAACTTGACGTGGTTGGGCACATGAGATGCCACGTGGGGTTGCGGTACTCGGGTGCCCGATGGACGCGTCAGCCGGAGGAGAGAGGGGTCCTATGCGACTGTCGAGTACAGCTAGCCATTGTGCCATACGCCTGCGGCGCTGCCGAGCGGGGTGATCCGGCCCCTGCGGGCGGGGCCCGCACCCCGCCGGCGTCGTACGGGGGACACCCGCGGGCACGGCCGTGGCCCCGCCCACCCGGTCCGGTGGCGGGGAGGGTCAGGAGGCCGCCGCCACCGCCACCTCGGGGATGCGGAAGGGCTTCATGCAGCCGCCGCAGACGATGGGGGCCTGGGCGAGTACGGAAGGCACCACCCGGACGTTGCGCCCGCAGTCGCAGACCGCCTTGACCCGGACGCCGCCGCCGGAGGAGCCGTGCCGGGCGGCCGGTCCGCGGAAGCTGCGCTTGGTGTCGGCGGCCGTGGCTGCCGTGTGCGCCTTCAGCGCGCGCTGCAGCCGCTCGATGGTGGGCCGGTAGCGCCGCTTCGCCTCGGGGTTGAGCGCGACCAGCGAGAAGCCGCTGCTCGCGTGGGGCTCCTCGGAGTGGTCCAGCCCCATCTCCTCGGCGATCGCGAGGAATCTGCGGTTGTGGTAGCGGCCGGCGCGCGAGGTGTCACGGACACCGCGGGCGGCGGCGATGCCGTGGACTGCCTCGTGCAGCAGTCGCTCGAAGGAGAGTTCGGCGCCACAGGCGGACGAGGACTCTCCGATCAGGGACTCGGGCGCGGCAAGGTCAGGCAGCTCGGAGTGGTACCGCTGAATGTCGGCCCACGCCTGCGCCAGCTCTGCGGCGAGAACAGGTGGTGTCGTGCTCACGTCGTGACAACGAGCCGGGGTGCCCCGGTGTTCCGATTCCGGGCCATTCCAAATTTTTTGCACGTACCAGTCAGTTCAGTCTCATGCGTCCTGACGAGGACGGGTGCGCCGATCTCAGGAGGAGTCGGTACGTAACGACGAGTACGCCCCGCCGCGCGGCGCGGGCCGCGCGCACGGGGCGCACAAGCGGATCAGCACATCGGCGGATCAGCGAATCTGCGGGTCCGCGGGTCCGCGGATCAGTACGAGCGCGCGACGATCGCGAGCGTACCGGGAGCGTCGTCCGCCTCCGGGACCGACCCGTCCGCGGCGATCAGGCAGCGCACGGAGACGGCCTGCTCGGCCAGCTTCGCCTCGCCCTCCGGGCCCAGGTCCGCCCACGGGATGCGCGCCCAGCCGCCGGCGATGGCGGCCTCGGCGGCCTCCTCGATGGTCGAGACGTCCGAGGTGCGGGCCTCGCGGCGCTCGCGGGACTCGCGCAGCAGCTGCGCCTGGTCCTCGTCGAGCACCTTGGGCAGCAGGTCGGCGAGCGCGTCGATCTGCACCGGGGTCTTCCCGCCCGGGATCCTGCGGGCCAGCATCGCGGTGCCGGCCTCCAGGTCGCGGGGGCCGATCTCGATGCGGACCGGTACGCCCTTGAGCTCCCAGTCCACGGCGCGGCGGCCGAAGGGGGTGTCCACGCGGTCGTCGACCTGCACGCGGATGCCGGCGGCCTTCAGCTGGGCGCCCAGCTCGCGGACCTTCGCGACGGCCTCGTCACCCTTGATCGCCATGACGACGACCTGAACGTGGGCGAGGCGCGGCGGGACGCGCAGGCCGTTGTCGTCGCCGTGGGACATGATCAGGCCGCCGACCATGCGGGTCGAGACGCCCCACGAGGTCTGCCAGACGAGCTCCTGCTTGCCTTCCTTCGACAGGTACTGCGTGTTGAAGGCCTTGGCGAAGTTGGTGCCGAGCTCGTGGCTGGTGCCCAGCTGCAGGGCCTTGCCGTCGCCCATCATGCCCTCGAGCGTGAGGGTGTTGATGGCCCCGGCGAAGCGCTCCTTGGCGGTCTTCCGGCCGAGCACGACGTCGATGCCGAGCACGTTCGTCATGAAGTCGCCGTAGACGTCCGTGTGGATCCGGGCGGCGTAGTCGCGGGCCTCCTCGTACGTGGCGTGGGCGGTGTGGCCCTCCTGCCAGAGGAACTCGCTCGTACGGAGGAACACGCGGGGGCGCATCTCCCAGCGGACCACGTTGGCCCACTGGTTGATGAGCAGGGGCAGGTCCCGGTAGCTCTGGACCCACTTGGAGAAGTAGTCGTTGATGATCGTCTCGGAGGTGGGCCGGACCACGACCGGCTCTTCCAGCTCCTTGCCGCCGCCGTGCGTGACGACCGCGAGCTCGGGGGCGAAGCCCTCGACGTGCTCGGCTTCCTTCGTCAGGTACGACTGCGGGATGAACAGGGGGAAGTACGCGTTCTGGGCGCCCGCGTCCTTGATCCGCGCGTCCATCTCCTGCTGCATCCGCTCCCACAGGCCGTAGCCGTACGGTCGGATGACCATGGTGCCGCGGACCGGACCGTTGTCGGCCAGCTCGGCCTTGTTGATCAGATCCTGGTACCAGCGGGGGAAATCCTCCGCCTGCGGGGTGAGAACGGGTGCCTTTGCCATGGCGCGAATGGTACGGCGCCCGGCGCGCCGAGCGTGAATCGGGTGGCTCGTTCCTCTGGACGCGGAGGCGGATGGGGAGTTCTCTGTCAACGGGGGCAAGGGGGCGACATGGAATCAGGAGCGCTCTTTCGATGACACCGACGCCGACCGCGACGCTCGTCGCCCGGGACTGGGCCGAGATCCAGGAACGGATGCTGGTACCGCTGTACGAGGCGGTCTACGACCGGCTGGAGGTCGGGCCGGGAGACCGGCTGCTGGGCCTCGGCTGCGGGGCCGGGCTGCCCCTGCTGCTCGCGGCCGGGCGGGGAGCCGCCGCCACCGGCGTGGAGGCGGATCCGGCCCGGCGGGCGCTGGCCCGCGAACGGCTCCTGGAGGTGCTGGCGGCTCCGCCGTGCGCCCCGCCGTCCGCGGCGGCCGAGGGTCCGTACGACGCCCTGCTGGCCTTCTCTCCCGACCCGGCGGCGCTGGAGCCGGCCCTGCCCGCGGTCCGGCGCGGCGGGGCGGTGGTGCTGGCCGACTGGGGCCCGGCGGAGAGGTGCACCGTGCCGGCGGTGCTGGGCGGCGGTCCCGTGCCGCGGGACCTGGACGCGCTCGTGGAGCGGGCCGGGCTGCGGCCGGACGGGTCGGGGCGGGTGTTCTGCCCGTTCGGCTACGCGGACGTGGACAGCGCGGTGCGCGGGCTGCTGTCGACGGGGCTCTACCCCGTGGCGGGCACCGGCGGCTCCGCCGGGGGCGATGACGCCGCGCGCTTCGGGATGGCCGATCCGGCGCTGGCGGAGAAGGAGCTGGCGGTCGCCCTTCACCCGTACGAGCGGCCGGACGGGGCCGTTTGGCTGCCGAACATCTTCCGGTATGTGATCGCCCGGGTGGCCTGACGGCCGTGCTCACGCGGGGTCGTGGCCCTTCGTCAGGCGGGTGATGCCGGCGGCGGCGTACGCTGCCCGTTCGTCCAGGGTCTCGTTGGCGAGCAGGGCGTCGGCCAGGGCGTCGAGTTTCGGGCGGTTGTCGCGCAGCAGGCGGCAGGCCTCCGCGTAGCACTCGTCGACGATCCGCCGCATCTCGTGGTCCACGGCGTCGAGGGTGGTCGGGGCGGCGGACAGGCCGTAGGGGCTGCCGCCGTCGGACGGGATGGCGGTGAGCTTGCCGACGCGGTCGCTCATGCCCCAGCGGCCGACCATGCCGCGGACGATGTTGGTGACCTGTTCGAGGTCGTTCTCCGCGCCCGTGGTGATGACGTCGTAGACCACGTGCTCGGCGGCCATGCCGCCGAGCGCTCCGATGATGCGGCCGCGCAGGTACGGCTCGGTGTAGGCGTACCGGTCGGCGTCCGGGGTCGAGAGGGTGACGCCGAGGGCGCGGCCGCGGGGCACGATGGTGATCTTGCGGACCGGGTCGGCGCCCGGCTGGAGCATGCCCAGGAGGGCGTGCCCGCTCTCGTGGTAGGCCGTGCGGCGGCGTTCCTCCAGCGGCATGACCAAGGAGCGCTCCGCGCCGAGCTGGACCTTCTCCAGGGCGTCGGACAGGTCGGACTGGGTGACCTGGTCCTGCCGCCGCTTGACGGCCAGCAGGGCGGCCTCGTTGGCCAGGTTGGCCAGTTCGGCGCCGGTCATCCCGGGGGTGGTACGGGCCACTTGCGCGAGGTCCACGCCCGGGGCGAGCGGGATGTCCCGGGTGTGGATGCGCAGGATGGCCTCGCGCCCGCCCCGGTCGGGCGGGGAGACGACCACCGTGCGGTCGAAGCGGCCGGGCCTCGTGAGGGCGGGGTCCAGGACGTCGGCGCGGTTGGTGGCGGCGAGGACGACCACCCCTTCCGAGCCCGAGAAGCCGTCCATCTCGGTGAGGATCTGATTGAGGGTCTGTTCGCGTTCGTCGTGGCCGCCCATGGTCCCGCCGCCGCCGCGCACGCGCCCGATGGTGTCGATCTCGTCGATGAAGATGATCGCGGGGGCCACCTTGCGGGCCTCGCTGAACAGTTCGCGGACCCTGGAGGCGCCGACTCCGACGATCATCTCGATGAACTCGGAGGCGGAGGCGGAGAAGAACGGCACCCCTGCCTCGCCCGCCACCGCGCGGGCGAGCAGGGTCTTCCCGGTGCCGGGCGGGCCGGACAGCAGGACGCCGCCGGGCATCCGGGCGCCCAGCTTCCGGTAGGCCTGCGGGTTCTTGAGGAAGTCGACGACGTCGTTGAGCTCGCCCTCGACCTCGTCGATGCCCGCCACGTCCGCGAAGGTGGTGCGCTGGGCGCCCTGGTCCAGCTCCACCGGCTTGGGCGGCGCCTTGCGGCCCAGCCCGCCCATGCCGCCGCCCATCCCCGCGCTCATCCGGCGCGCGATGAACACCCAGAGCAGGACCAGGAGCAGCATCGGGGCGAGGGAGAGCAGCAGGTTGGCCAGGAAGCTGCGCTGGACGACGACCGGGGAGGCGGTCACGTTCACGTTCTGCTTGGTGAGGTTCGCCCACAGGTCGTCGTCGGCGAAGGCGGGGCGCTGGGTGACGAACTTGGTGTAGTCGCCCTTGTCCCCGTCGGGCCTCGGCTGCTTGGCCTTGAGCTGGCCCTGGATCGCGTCGCCCTTGGAGTAGATCTTCGAGACGTTGCCGGCCGCGACCTGCTTGCTGAACTCGGTGTACGAGATGGTCGGCTCGCCCCCCTCGTTGAAGAAGGACAGCACCAGGTTGGTGATCAGGTACACGATCAAGGCGGTGAGGATCAGCCCGCGCCAGCCGCCCGGCATCCGCTTCTTCGGCGGAGGCGCGGGCGGCGCGCCCTCGGAGCGCCAGGGCGTGTCGGCCCTGTCGCGGGGCGGTACCGGGGTGGGGGTGGGCACGGGGCGCCTCCTTCTGCCGTCCTCCCGGCAGACGATAAGCGACAAATCCCCCCATTGCCCCTGCAGAACGCGCAGGGCCCCGGCCGTGGGGTCACGACCGGGGCCCTGCGCTTCCCGCCTGGGCGGGTACTACTTCATGAACTTCTTGAACTCGTCCGGAAGGTCGAAGTCCTGGCCGGGCTGACCGCCGCCGGCCGGCAGGCCGAACGGGTTGGCGCCGGGCGCGGGCTCGGCCGCCTGCGGACCCTGCTCGCGGCGGGCCGCAGCCGCGGCCTCCTCTTCCCTGCGCTTCATCGGGTTGCCGCTCTTGCGCTTGCCCTTGGCCTGCTTGACCTGCTTCTTCTGCCGGCCGGGGCCGCCGCCCATCCCGGGGATGCCGGGCATGCCGGGCATGCCGCCGCCCTGGGCCATGCGGGACATCATCTTGCGGGCGTCGAAGAACCGCTCCACGAGCGACTTGACCGCGCTGACCTCGGTGCCGGAGCCCTTGGCGATACGGGCGCGGCGCGAGCCGTTGATGATCGTCGGGTCCTGGCGCTCGGCCGGGGTCATCGACTTGATGATCGCGGCGGTGCGGTCCACGTCGCGCTCGTCGATGTTGTTGATCTGGTCCTTGATCTGCCCCATGCCGGGCAGCATGCCGAGCAGCTTGGAGATGGAGCCCATCTTGCGGACCTGCTCCATCTGGGCCAGGAAGTCGTCGAGCGTGAACTCCTTGGGGCCCTTCTGCAGCTTGGCCGCCATCTTCTCGGCTTCGGCCTGGCTGAAGGTCTTCTCGGCCTGCTCGATCAGGGTGAGCATGTCACCCATGTCGAGGATCCGGCCCGCCATGCGGTCCGGGTGGAAGGCGTCGAACTCGTCGAGCTTCTCGCCGTTCGAGGCGAACATGATCTGCTTGCCGGTGACGTGCGCGATGGAGAGCGCGGCGCCGCCGCGGGCGTCGCCGTCGAGCTTGGAGAGCACGACGCCGTCGAAGCCGACGCCGTCGCGGAAGGCCTCGGCGGTGTTGACCGCGTCCTGACCGATCATGGCGTCGACGACGAAGAGGATCTCGTCGGGGCTGACGGCGTCGCGGATGTCCGCGGCCTGCTGCATCAGCTCCTGGTCGATGCCGAGGCGGCCGGCGGTGTCGACGATGACGATGTCGTGCTGCTTGGTGCGCGCGTACTCGATCGAGTCCTTCGCGACCTGGACCGGGTCACCGACGCCGTTGCCCGGCTGGGGGCCGTAGAAGGCCACGCCCGCGCGGTCGGCGACGACGGAGAGCTGGTTCACGGCGTTGGGGCGCTGGAGGTCGCAGGCGACCAGGAGCGGGGTGTGGCCCTGCCCCTTGAGCCACAGGCCGAGCTTTCCGGCGAGGGTGGTCTTACCGGCACCCTGGAGACCGGCCAGCATGATCACGGTGGGGGCGGTCTTGGCGAAGCGCAGCCGCCGGGTCTCGCCGCCGAGGATCGTGACGAGCTCGTCGTTCACGATCTTGAGGACCTGCTGGCCCGGGTTCAGGGCCTTGCTGACCTCTTCGCCGCGCGCGCGTTCCTTGACGTTCGCGATGAAGGAGCGGACGACCGGGAGGGCGACGTCGGCCTCGAGGAGGGCGATACGGATTTCCCGGGCCGCTGCGTCGATGTCAGCCTCGGACAGCCGGCCTTTGCCGCGCAGGCCCTTGAAGGTATTCGCCAAGCGGTCGGAGAGCGTATCGAACACGGTGGTCGCGATTCCTCGGGTCGGGGGCGTTGTGGTCGTCCCCCAGGGTATCGGGCCGCGCCGCGCACTGAACCCTGCGGTCCGATCCCGGGTGCGGGGATCGGACCGCGGGGGGCTACGAAAGGGCGGCCTGCACCGAGGCGGCCAGGGCGGCGGCCTCCCGCGGGGGCAGGGGCTTGCCGTCGCCGTCGACCACGTACACGGTGTCCACCGCGTTGGCCCCCAGCGTCGAGACGTGCGCGCTGCGCACCCGCACCCCCGCCGTCTCCAGCGCACGGCCGATCCGGTGCAGCAGGCCGACCGCGTCGGGGGCCCGCACCTCCAGGACCGTGGCCAGGGCGGAGACGTCCGCGGCCACCGTGACCCGGGGCGGCGGCGGGACCACCCCGCGCCGGCGCGGGTACGCCGCCTCGCGGTCCGCCAGCTTCGACGGGACGTCCAGCGAGCCGTCCAGGGCCCGGACCAGGTCGGTGCGCAGCCGGGCGGCCTCGGGCAGCGCCCCGTACTCGGCCGCCACCCGCCACCGCAGCACCAGAACCTCGCCGAGCCGGTCCGGGAGCTCCACGGACCGCAGGTCCGCCGCCCGGACGGTCAGCCGGTGCAGGGCCAGGACCCCGGCCGCCGCGGGGAGGACCCCCGGCTGGTCGGGGACGGCCACGACCAGCTCCACGCCGACCGCGTCCTCCTCCTGGCGGGCGTGGAGCGCGAGCACCGGCTCCCCGGTGCGCAGGGCCTCCACCGCCAGGCGCTCCTGCTCGGTCGTCGGGATCTCCGGCTCCCGCACCTCCTGCGGCGCCCCGCGCAGGACGGCCGCGACGCGCGCGACGAGGTCCGCGACGAGCGATCCCCGCCAGGCGCTCCACGCCGCCGGGCCGGTGGCCAGGGCGTCGGCCTCCGTCAGGGCGTGCAGTATCTCCAGCGTCCCCACCGACCCCACGGCCCCGGCGACCGAGCGGACGGTCGCCGGGTCGTCCAGGTCGCGCCGGGTCGCGGTGTCGATCAGCAGCAGGTGGTGGCGTACGAGCGTGCCCAGGACGGCGACGTCGCGGGCGTCGAAGCCGACCCGGGCGGCGACGTCGCGGGCGATCGTCTCGCCCGCGACCGAGTGGTCCCCCGGCCAGCCCTTGCCGATGTCGTGCAGCACGGCGGCCATCAGGAGCAGGTCGGGGCGGCCGACCCGGCGGGTGAGGGCCGAGGCGCGCACGGCCGTCTCGATCAGGTGGCGGTCCACGGTCCAGGTGTGGACGGGGTTGCGCTGGGGCCGGCACCTGACCCGCTCCCAGTCGGGCAGCAGCCGGGTGATCAGGCCCTCCGCCTCCATGGCCTCCCACACGGCCACCATCGGCTCCCCCGCGCCCAGCAGCGTCAGCAGCTGTTCGCGGGCCTCCGCCGGCCACGGCACCGGCAGCGGCTTGGCCTGGGCGGCGAGCCTGCGCAGGGCGTGCAGGGAGACCGGCAGCCCCGCCTGCGCGGCGGCCGCGCCGAGCCGCAGCGCCAGGGCCGGGTCCCGGTCGGGTCGCGCGGCCAGGGCCAGGACGGCCTCGCCGTCGGACTCCACGACCCCTTCGGCGAGCGGTGCCCGCGGGGCCGCCGCCGGGGCCCGGGTGCCGAGCAGGCCGCGCAGCCGCGGCCGGGCCGAGCGCGCCCGCAGCACCCGCCCGACCTCGCGCCAGGTCACGTCGCCGGCGTACGCGACGACCCGCGCGGCCTCGTACACCTCGCGGAGCAGCGCGTCCGCGTCGAGCAGCCCGAGCTGCGCCGCGACCTGGTCCTGTTCCTGGAGCGCGAGCCGGTCGGTGGCCCGGCCCGTCACCAGGTGCAGGGCGTCCCGGGCGTCGAGGAGCCGGCGCCGGGCCTCGGCGAGGCCCTCGCGCGGGGCGTCGGCGAGCCAGGACGCCGCCACCGCCCGCAGCGCGGTGGCGTCCCGCAGCCCGCCGCGGGCCTCCTTGAGGTCGGGTTCGAGCAGGAAGCGGAGCTCCCCGGCGCGCTCGGCCCGCTCCCGGCACAGGGAGTGCAGCTGGGGGAGGCGTTTGGCGGCCTGGTTGCGCCAGTCGGCCAGGACGGAGGTGCGCAGGCCCGCGAGCAGGCCGGCGTCTCCGGCGACCGGGCGGGCGTCCAGCAGCCCGAGGTGCACCTTGAGGTCCTCGGCGGCCGTCTTGCGGGCCTCGCCGGGTGTCCGTACGGAGTGGTCGAGGGCGAGGCCCAGGTCCCACACCGGGTACCAGAGGCGGTCGGCCAGCGCGCTGAGCTGCCGCGGCTCGGCCTTGCCGTCGTGGAGCAGCACCAGGTCGAGGTCGCTGCGCGGGGAGAGCTCGCCCCGCCCGTAGCCGCCGACGGCCACCAGGGAGGCGCCGCGCACGCCGGTCTCCCGGACGGCGGTCGCGAACAGCGCGTTCAGCCATGTGTCGGTCAGTCCGGCCAGGGCGGAACGCCGCGAAGGCCCGGACCGCGACTCCTCCTGGAGGAGTCGCAGCCGGGCCGCGGCGTATCCGCTGGGTCCCGAGTCGGCCGTGTGGTCCGTGGTCTCTTCGACGCTCGTCACCCAGGAGCTCCCGTCACCTAAAGCGCGTCAGCGCCGCGCTCGCGGGTGCGGACCCGGACGACCGAGTCCACGGGCACGCTCCACACCTTGCCGTCACCGATCTTGCCGGTGGCGGCGGCCCGCACGATGACGTCGATCACGTCGTCGGCGTCGGCGTCGTCCGTGAGCACCTCGATGCGGATCTTGGGTACGAGGTCCACGGTGTACTCGGCGCCGCGGTAGACCTCGGTGTGGCCGCGCTGGCGGCCGTAGCCGCTGGCCTCGGTGACCGTGAGCCCCTGGACCCCGAAGGCCTGGAGGGCTTCCTTGATCTCGTCCAGCTTGTGCGGCTTGACGATCGCGGTGATCAGCTTCATGCGTCAACCTTCTTGCTCGCGGCGGCGGGGACGGGTACGGCGGTGCTCCTGGAGGAGGCTCCGCCGCCCGCTCCGCTGAAGTCGTAGGCGGTCTCGGCGTGTTCGACCTGGTCGATGCCGGAGACCTCGTCGTCCTCGGTGACCCGCATCCCCATCGTCTTGTCGAGGAGGAAGGCGAGCAGCGCGGACACGACGAGAGAGTAGGCGAGGACGGCGAAGACTCCGACGGCCTGCTTGCCGAGCTGCTCCAGGCCGCCGCCGTAGAAGAGGCCCGCGACGTCGGACTGGACTCCGCCGGTGGCGAAGAGGCCCACGAGCAGGGAGCCGGCGACACCGCCGACGAGGTGCACGCCGACCACGTCGAGGGAGTCGTCGAAGCCGAACCTGTACTTGAGGCCCACCGCCATGGCGCACAGGACGCCGGCGATGGCGCCGACGGCGATCGCGCCGAGCGGGCTGACGGCTCCGCCCGCGGGTGTGATGGCGACGAGGCCCGCGACCGCGCCGGAGGCGGCGCCGAGGGTGGTGAAGGAGCCGTGGCGCAGCTTCTCGTAGGCGAGCCAGGCGAGCATGGCGGCGGCGGTGGCGACCTGGGTGTTGACGAACATGACCGCGCCGACGCCGTCGTCGTTGCCGAGCCAGGATCCGGCGTTGAAGCCGAACCAGCCGAACCAGAGGAGCCCGGCGCCGAGCATCACCAGGGGGAGGCTGTGCGGGCGCATCGGGTCCTTCTTGAAACCGACGCGCTTGCCGATGACCAGGATCACGCCGAGGGCGGCGGCGCCGGCGTTGATGTGGACGGCGGTGCCGCCCGCGAAGTCGATCACGCCGAGCTCGAAGAGCCAGCCGCCCGCGCCCCAGACCCAGTGGGCGACGGGGAAGTAGACGACGGTGACCCACAGGGCGGTGAACAGGGCCCAGGCGCTGAACTTCACGCGGTCGGCGAGGGCGCCGCTGATCAGGGCGGGGGTGATGACGGCGAACATCAGCTGGAAGACTGCGAAGACGTAGACCGGGATGGTGTAGCCGTCCCACAGCTCGGTGATGCCGATGCCGCTGAGGCCCACGTAGTCGGAGTTCCAGCCGATGAGGGAGCCGGAGTCGGTGCCGAAGGCGAGGCTGAAGCCGTAGAGGACCCACAGGATCGTGACGATCCCGAGGCTGATGAAGCTCATCATCAGCATGTTGAGGCTGCTCTTGACGCGGACCATGCCTCCGTAGAAGAAGGCGAGTCCCGGGGTCATCAGCATGACCAGGGCGGAGCAGATGAGCATGAACCCGGTGTTCGCGGCAGACAGCGTCGGGGCGTCTGCCGCGAGGGTCGTGATGGCTGATGCCATCGGCGTCTCCTCGTCGTCGGTACGTTCGCGTGCGGGCGATCGTGAAAACCTGAGCGGCGTTAAGGGGTCCGGCCGGGTGGAGGGCTGGCCCGGACTGGCCGGTTATTGGCCCTGAGATTCGCGCAGGCCGGTTTCCGGCGGCGCCGCAAGGTGTTTCGTGCCCGTGACGAAGAGGTCGGGCGTGTTACGCGTCCATGAACGGACGGCCGGCGTGAGCCGGCCGCGGCAGTACCCGGATGTCCTGGCTGGGGGAGCCTGATCGGGCCTCACGGGGTTGCCTGCCGCGGCCGGGGCCTCGGGGGCGGCCGGGAGGGCCGTCAGACGGCCTCCGCGGCTTCGGGGAGCCGGGCGGCGAGGATGTCGGTGAGCCGGACGACGTCGGCGACGTCGCCGTACTCACGGGCGGCCGTGTCGACGGTCTTGCGGAGCCGGGTGTTCACCCGCTCGGACCGAACCTTTTGCGCCACGTCGAGGGCCCGGCCGACGAGGACGGTGGCCTGCTCGGGCTCGCGCTGGAGCAGGTGGACGGTGGCCATGCCGATGAGGTTGAGGGCGTAGGAGCGCTGGTGCTCCTCGTCCTTCTCGAACAGTTCGACGGCCCGCTCCATGACGGGCTCGGCGAGGGAGGCGTAGGTGGGGCTGCGCCCGGCGACGTAGGCCAGGTCCCGGTACGAGTGGGAGTTCTCGCCGTTCAGTTCCGCCTCGGAGAAGAAGCGGATCCAGTCGGGTTCGGGCTCGCCCCCGAAGCCGACGTCGCCGAAGGTGTCCTCGGCCATCCGCACGGCCCGCTTGCAGCGGCTGGGCTGCCCCATGTTGGCGTAGGCGCGGGCCTCCATCGCATACAGCATGGCCTGGGTGCGCGGGCCGGCGCAGTCGCGGCTGCCGTACTGCGCGAGGTGGATGAGCTCCAGGGCGTCCTCGGGGCGGCCGAGGTGGATCATCTGGCGGCTCATCCCGGAGAGGATGTACGAGCCGAGCGGCTTGTCCCCGGCCTCCTTGGCGGCGTGCAGGGCGAGGACGAAGTACTTCTGCGCGGTGGGGTGCAGGCCGATGTCGTAGCTCATCCAGCCGGCCAGTTCGGCGAGTTCCGCGGCGACCTTGAAGAGCCGCTTCATGACGTGCGCCGGGTGGTTCTCCTGGAGCAGGTCGGTGACCTCGTGGAGCTGGCCCACGACGGCCTTGCGGCGCAGTCCGCCGCCGCACTGGGCGTCCCACTGGCGGAACATGACGGTGGTGGCGTCGAGGAGGTCGAGCTCGGGTTCGGAGAGCCGCGGCGGGCGGGGCCCGCCGAGCGTGCCCGCCGGCCCCGCCGTACGCGGCCCCGGGTCGGCGGCCGGGGCCGGCACGAGCCAGCGCTGCATGGGCTCGATGAGGGCGGGGCCGGCGGAGAGGGCGAGCGAGGTCCCGAGGAAGCCGCGGCGGGCCAGCATCAGGTCGCTGCGGGAGAACTCGCCGAGCAGCTCGACGGTCTGCGGGCCGGCCCAGGGCAGGTCGACACCGGAGACGGAGGGGGTCTGGTGAGCGGTGCGCAGGCCGAGCTGCTCGATGGCGACGACGGAGCCGAAGCGCTCCGAGAACAGCTCGGAGAGGATCCGCGGGACGGGCTCGCGGGGCTGTTCGCCGTCGAGCCAGCGGCGCACCCGGGAGGTGTCCGTGCTGATGTGGTGCGCGCCCATCTGGCGGGCCCGGCGGTTGACCTGGCGGGCGAGTTCGCCCTTCGACCAGCCGCTGCGGACGAACCACGACGTCAGCTGGACGTTCCGGTCTGCGGACTCCGCAGCATCCTCGTCCGTTCCGCTTGCGCCGTTGCCGCTCACTGGAACGCCCCCATCCGCTCAGCCTCTTCCACACGAACCCTGACGGGAACGGCAATCGTCGCCACGGACCTTCACGAGTCCTTCACGTATTGCCTCCGGCATACCCACGGATGGGTTCGCCTTCGGGGTTCATGTACCGAAAGTAATCCTACGATCACCCCTCCGGCGAGGTCGATTCCAGAAACGCCACCATTCGCCACCCCTTTGAATGAACTCGCCACCGGCCAGGCGCGATTCACTTGACACCGAGGTGAAAAGGGATGGGTGGACAGGAGTGCGCTCGGGGCGCACGCGGCGAGGAGTGCGCCGGTCCCGCCGGTCCCGTAACCACCGGAGCGTCCGACCCGTTGGAGGGGGCATGGGCATGGGCTTCACGATCGGCGGTAGCCGCGGCACCAGGGAGTTCCGCTCCGGCGCCCGGCGCCGCGGCCGGACCTCGGAGTGCACGGCGGTGGCGGAGTACACCGGACTGTGGGGCTGGGACGTGGTCCCGGGGGCTCGTGCGGCGGCGCCCGCACGCGACTGCTCCTGCGGGGACGCGCGGTGCCCCGCCCCCGGGGCGCATCCCCTCCCCTTCGCCCCCACGGTCAAGGCCGGGGCCACCCTGGACGAGGTCACCGAGGCCTGGGGCGAGTACCCGGGCGCGGCGGTGCTGCTGCCCGTGGGCCCCTCCTTCGACGTCATCGAGGTCTCCGCGGAGGCCGGCCGGCGCGCGCTGGTCCGGCTGGAGCGCATGGGCCTGCCGCTCGGGCCGGTCATCGAGACCCCGGACGGCCGGGCGCAGTTCTTCGTGGCGCCGGGCGCCGCGGCCGAGCTGCCGCAGCTGCTGTACCGGATGGGCTGGGACGACGCGGACCTCGACCTGCGGGCACTCGGCCACGGCTGCCACGTGACGGCCCCGCCCTCCGACCGGGCGGGACTCGGCCAGGCCGGCTGGCTGCGGCCGCCCGCGCTCGACGCGGCCGGGAGCCCGCCCCAGGCCCGGCTGCTGCTCGGCACCCTCGCGTACATCTGCCACCGCCTGCGCCGGTAGCGCCTCCCCCCCCACGTGTGGGTGCCCCCGCGTTCCGGCCGGAACGCGGGGGCACCCGCACGTGGGGGGGGGGGGGGGAAGGCGGGCCCGTCAGTCGCCGATCAGGGCGTCGACGAACGCCTCCGGCTCGAAGGGCGCCAGGTCGTCCGGGCCCTCGCCGAGCCCGATGAGCTTGACCGGGACCCCGAGCTCGCGCTGGACGGCGATGACGATGCCGCCCTTGGCGGTGCCGTCGAGCTTGGTCAGCACGATGCCGGTGATGTCCACCACCTCGGCGAAGACACGGGCCTGGGTCAGGCCGTTCTGGCCCGTGGTGGCATCCAGGACCAGCAGGATCTCGTCGAGCGGGCCGTGCTTCTCCACGACGCGCTTGACCTTGCCGAGCTCGTCCATCAGGCCGGTCTTGGTGTGCAGGCGGCCCGCGGTGTCGATGAGCACCACGTCGGCGCCCTCGGCGATGCCCTCCTTCACGGCGTCGTAGGCGATCGACGCCGGGTCGCCGCCCTCAGGGCCGCGCACCGTACGGGCCCCCACACGGTCACCCCAGGTCTGGAGCTGGTCGGCGGCCGCGGCGCGGAAGGTGTCGGCCGCGCCGAGCACCACGCTGCGGCCGTCGGCGACGAGCACGCGCGCCAGCTTGCCGGTGGTGGTGGTCTTGCCGGTGCCGTTGACGCCGACGACCATGATCACACCGGGGGTGTCCTCGCCGCTCTCCGTCTTCACGGCGCGGTCGAAGTCGGTGCCGAGCAGCGTCAGCAGCTCCTCCTTGAGCAGGGCGCGCAGGTCCGCCGGGGTGCGGGTGCCGAGCACCCTCACCCGCTCGCGGAGCCGGTCGACCAGCTCCTGGGTCGGGACGACACCGACGTCGGCGACGAGGAGGGTCTCCTCGATCTCCTCCCAGGTGTCCTCGTCGAGGTGCTCCCGGGAGAGCAGCGTGAGCAGCCCCTTGCCGAGGGAGTTCTGCGACCGGGCGAGGCGGGCGCGCAGCCGGACCAGGCGCCCGGCGGTGGGCTCGGGCACCTCGATCGCGGGCGCGGGCGGCGCCTCCACGACCGGGTCCTCGACGGCGGGCGGCGTCGCGAGAGCGGCCTCGGCGTCGGGGAGGGCGACCTCCTCGATGGTGCGGCGCGGCTCTTCGACCGTCGGTGCGGCGTCCTCCCCCACCTGGGGTTCGGCGGGCGGGGCAGTGATGGTCGGCGTGCTCGACGGCGCCGTGGGCGGCAGCTGCTTCTTCTTGCGGCTGCTGACCACGAGCCCGCTGATCGCGCCGACCGCGACCAGGGCGATGACTACAGCAAGGATGAGGATGTCCATAACCCACCCAGTATCTGCCACAGCCGCCCCGTAACCCGGACCTTGGAGGTTCCCACCGGGTCGTAAGCCTCTATTTGTGGTTTTAGAGGCAAATCTACGATGATGAGCGACTCCCCCTCCACTCCCTCCCCCACGGAGTACTGCATGTCTGCCGAAGAGACCGCGATCGAGACCCGCGGCCTGGAGCCGGTGCCGGACGGCGAGCGCAGCGGCCGGGTCCGCGAGCTCGTCCCCACCTGGGTCGCCGCCAACATCAGCGTGCTGCTGCTGACCATGGGCGCCGGACTGGTGATCTTCAACAAGCTCAACATCTGGCAGGTGCTGATCGTCGCGGTCGCCGCGCCGGTCGTCTCGTACGGCATCGTGGGCCTGATATCGATCGCCGGGAAGCGGGGTGGCGCCCCGGGCATGGCGCTCTCGCGGGCCGTCTTCGGCCAGCGCGGCAACCTCTTCCCCGGCGCCCTCATATGGGTGGCCCGGTGGGGCTGGGAGACCATCAACGCGGTGAGCGGCGCCTACGCCGTGCTGACCGTGCTCGACCTGCTCTTCGGCATCAAGAGCAACACCCCGCTGATCGTCGTCACCCTGCTGTTCTTCGTGGGCTGCACCTTCGTCGTCTCGGGTCTCGGCATCAACGCGCTGCGCGTCTGCTCGAAGTGGTCGACGTACCTCTTCGGCGCCTTCAGCGTGCTGGTCCTCGGGTACCTGGTGGCCACCACCGACTGGTCCGCCGTCTTCGGCAAGCCGGCCGGCTCCACCGCGATGATGATCGCGGGCATCGGCACCATCGCCGCCGGCGGCATCAGCTGGGTGCCCTCGGGCCCCGACTTCACCCGCTACCTGCCCCGCACCGCCTCCTCCAAGGGCATGGTCGGCGCGACGATCGGCGGCGCCGGCGTGGTCGTGCTCCCCATGGTCCTGATGGGCGCGGTCATGGCCGTCGGCACCCCGGACCTGGCCAGCGCCCAGGACCCGGTCTCCTTCATCGGCGAGCTGCTGCCGACCTGGATCGCGGTCCCGTACCTGCTCATCGCCCTCGTCGGCATGCTGCTCATCAACTCGATGTCCATGTACTCGGCCGGCTTCACCGCGCAGACCCTCGGCATCAAGGTCCCGCGCACCTGGGCGGTCAGCGTCAACGCGCTCATCAGCCTGGTCTTCGGCTTCCTGCTGATGGTGGTGGCGACCAGCTTCTTCGGCTCCTTCATCTCCTTCCTGACCCTGCTGGCCGTGGCCTTCTCCGCGTGGATCGGCGTCTTCGGCGTGGACATGCTGCGCCGGAAGGCCTACGACGGCCCGGCGCTGCTGGACACCACACGGACCAGCGCCTACTGGTACAAGGGCGGTTTCGCCTGGCAGGCGATGACCGCGTGGGCCCTCGCCCTGGTCGTGGGCCTGCTGTTCACCAAGGTCGACTGGTTCAGCGGACCGCTCGCCACCACCTGGATCGGGCAGAACGGCCTCGGCTGGGCGGCCGGCATCCTCACCTCGGCCGTGCTGTACGCCGCACTGCCGCGCACGCCCGCCCCGGAGGCGGCCGCTGCGGCCGAGGAGCCCGAGCTCGCCGGATCCCTGTCCAACTGACGCTACGTCAGCTAACGTCCCCCTTCGCCCGCCCACCCACATCCGGCGAAGGGGGACTCCTCCATGCCCATCACCGTGGCCCGGTTCAATCTCGTCGACCCGAACGGCACCCCCGAATCCCTGTCCGCCCGCTACAAGGCGGCGCTGGAGATGGCGCGGTACGCGGACGACCGCGGCATCGACACCGTCCAGACCGAGGAGCACCACGGCACCGGCAACAACTGGCTGCCCTCCCCCTTCGCCTTCGCGGGCGCCGTGTTCGGCGCCACCCGTCGGATCGCGGTCACCGTCTCGGCGATCATCGGCCCCTTGTACGACCCGCTGAAGGTGGCGGAGGACATCGCCGTCCTGGACCTGCTGAGCGGCGGGCGCCTGGTCACCGTGGCGGGCATCGGCTACCGGCCCGAGGAGTACGAGCAGCACGGCGTGGAGTGGGGGCGGCGCGGCCGGCTCCAGGACGAGCTGCTGGAGACCCTGCTGAAGGCGTGGACCGGCGAGCCGTTCGAGTTCCGGGGCCGCACCGTACGGGTGACCCCGCGGCCGTTCACCCGGCCGCACCCGATGCTCCTGGTCGGCGGGAGCTCGCAGGCGGCGGCCCGGCGCGCCGCCCGGCTGGGCCTGCCGTTCTTCCCGAGCGCGCACCTGCCGGAGCTGGAGGCGTACTACCAGGAGCGGCTCGCCGAGTACGGCACGGAGGGCTTCTGCATGATGCCCGCGGCCGAGACCCCGCTGCTGCACATCGCGGAGGACCCCGACCGGGTCTGGGCCGAGCACGGCGGGCGCTTCCTGCACGAGGCCAGCATGTACGCGTCGTGGCAGTCCAAGGACATCCGCAGCGCGGTGCGGTCCGCCGCGGGCTCGGTGGCCGAGCTGCGCGAGGAGGGCGTGTACCGCGTCCTGACCCCGGACGAGGCGGTGGCGTACGCCCGCGGCGCCGGCGAGGCGGGGAACCTGGTGCTGCACCCGCTGTGCGGCGGGATGCCCCTGGACGAGGGCTGGCGCAGCCTGCACCTGCTGTGCGAACAGGTACTGCCCCGGCTCAAGGACTGAGCCGGGGCAGCATCGAGGAGAAGGGGCGGTGGCGGGGGATGGTTACCCCATCTCCTCCAGCGCCTTGCCCTTGGTCTCCGGCACCCACTTGAGGATGAACGGGATCGAGAGCAGGGCGAAGAACGTGTAGATCATGTAGGCGCCGGACAGGTTCCAGTCCGACAGGGTCGGGAACGACACGGTGATGACCCAGTTGGCGATCCACTGGGCGGCCGCGGCGACGCCGAGGGCGGCGGCGCGGATGCGGCCCGGGAACATCTCGCCGAGGAGCACCCAGACCACCACGCCCCAGGACAGGGCGAAGAAGAGCACGAAGCAGTTGGCGGCGATCAGGGCCACGATGCCCTGCGCGTGCGGCAGGGCGATGTCGCCGCCGGCGCCGGACTTGTAGGAGAAGGCCCAGGCGGCGAGCGCGAGGGAGATCGCCATGCCGGCGGAGCCGATGAGGGCCAGCGGCTTGCGGCCGATCCGGTCCACGAAGACCATCGCGATCACCGTACCGATGATGTTCACGACCGAGGTCTCGAAGGAGTAGAGGAACGAGGCGCTCGGGTCGATGCCGACCGACTGCCACAGCGAGGAGCTGTAGTAGAAGATCACGTTGATGCCGACCAGCTGCTGGAAGACGGAGAGGCCGATGCCGATCCAGACGATCGGCAGGAAGCCGAAGCGGCCGCCGAGGAGGTCCTTGAACGTCGACTTCTGCTCCGAATGGATGGCGCGGTCGATCTCGCGGACCCGGGCGTCGGCGTCGATGCCCGACCCCTCGACCTCGCGCAGCACCGTCTTGGCCTTCTCCATGCGGCCGACCGAGACCAGGAAGCGCGGGGATTCGGGGATGGCGAAGGACAGCAGGCCGTAGAGGACGGCCGGGACGACCATCACGCCGAGCATCCACTGCCAGGCTTCCAGGCCGCCGATCTTCCCGCGCTGGTCGCCGTCGGCGAGGTTCAGGATGCCCCAGTTGACGAGCTGGGAGATGGCGATGCCGATCACGATCGCGGCCTGCTGGAAGGAGGCGAGGCGGCCGCGGTAGGCGGGCGGGGAGACCTCGGCGATGTAGGCCGGGCCGATGACCGAGGCCATGCCGATGGCGAAGCCGCCGACGACCCGCCAGACGGCGAGGTCCCAGAGGGCGAACGGGAGCGCCGAGCCGATGGCGCTGGCGGTGAACAGGACCGCGGCGATCTGCATGCAGCGGATGCGGCCGATCCGGTCGGCGATGCGGCCGGCGGTGGCGGCACCGAGGGCGCAGCCGATCAGCGCGGCGGCGATCACCTGGGCGAGGGTGCCGGAGCCTACGTCGAAGCGGTCGCGGATCGCCTCGACGGCGCCGTTGATGACGGAGCTGTCGTAGCCGAAGAGGAAGCCGCCCATGGCCGCTGCGGCGGTGATGAAGATGACGTGCCCGAGGTGATCGGGCTGCGCCGGCCGGCCACCGCCCGACGCGGGTGCGTTCGCTGTGCTGGTCAAGGTGCGCTCCTGGGCCCGGCGCCGACGGCGGGCGGTGTGGGGGTGTGTGTCTATGCGCGTGTTCCTCTAGTGGCGCACAGCATGCGGCTCACCACCACCTGAACGTCGGACACGGCACAGCAGAGCTTATGACTTCACTTTCTGAAGTCAAGGCCTCGTGAAAAATGCATCAAGGACGGATGGATGCCAACTGAAGGCGCGATTTAGTGTTCACTTTGTGAACTTAACGTGGAGCCAGGGAAGTCAGCGGAGCCGCTGACTGATCACCTTGGAGACGCCGTCGCCCTGCATCGAGACGCCGTAGAGGGCGTCGGCGACCTCCATCGTCCGCTTCTGATGGGTGATCACGATCAGCTGGGAGCTCTCCTGGAGCTCCTCCATGATCCGGATCAGCCGCTGCAGGTTGGTGTCGTCGAGTGCGGCCTCGACCTCGTCCATCACGTAGAACGGGCTGGGGCGCGCCTTGAAGATGGACACCAGCAGGGCCACGGCGGTCAGCGAGCGCTCGCCGCCCGACAGCAGCGACAGCCGCTTGACCTTCTTGCCCGGCGGGCGGGCCTCGACGTCGACGCCAGTGGTCAGCATGTTGTCGGGGTCGGTGAGGACCAGCCGGCCCTCGCCGCCGGGGAACAGCCGCGAGAAGACCCCCTCGAACTCCCGGGCCGTGTCCCGGTACGCCTCGGTGAAGACCTGCTCGACGCGCTCGTCGACCTCCTTCACCACCTGAAGGAGGTCGGCGCGGGTCTTGCGCAGGTCCTCCAGCTGCTCGCTGAGGAACTGGTGGCGCTCCTCCAGCGCCGCGAACTCCTCCAGCGCGAGCGGGTTGACCTTGCCGAGCTGCTGGTAGGCGCGCTCGGCCGCCCTGAGCCGCTTCTCCTGCTGGGCGCGGACGAAGGGGCCGGGCAGGTTGCGGGGGTGCTCCGGGTCCTCGGGCAGCGCCTCGCCCTCGGCGGGCGGCGACGGCGGTACGGGCTGGTCGGGCCCGTACTCGGCGACGAGGCCGGCCGCCTCCATGCCGAACTCCTCCAGCGCCTTGGCCTCCACCGCTTCGATGCGCAGCCGCTTCTCGGCGCCGAGCACCTCGCCGCGGTGCACCGAGTCGGTGAGCTCGTCGAGTTCGCCCTTCAGGTCCCGGCCGCTGTTCCTGGCGTCCGCGAGCTCCCGCTCGCGCAGGCCCTTGGCGTGCTCGGCGCCGGCGCGTTCCCCGTCGGCGCGGCCCAGCGAGACCTCCACGTGCGCGAGCAGCTGGCGGGCGCCGTCGGCGACGGCCCGGGCGACCTCCGCCTCGTGCCGCAGGCGGGCCCGGCGGCGCTCGGCGCGGGCGCGGGCCTCCCGCTCGGCGCGGGCCGCCCGGTCGAGCGAATCCGCCCTTCCGGCCAGCGCCTTGACCCGCTCCTCGTGGGTCCTGAGCTGGAGCCGGGCCTCCATCTCCGTTTGCCGGGCATTGGCCCCGTCGGCGGCCAGCCGGTCCCGTCTGGACGTGTCCGGCTCCTCCTGTGCGGGCATCTCCTCGGCCGTCGCGAGCTGCTCGGCGCACTCCTCCACGTCCAGCAGCGCCTGCTCCAGGGAGTCCTGGGCCTTGGCCGCCGCGGTGGCGCTGCGCTCGGCCTCGCCGACCGCGCCCTTCGCCTGTCCGGCGAGGCGGCCGAGCTGCTGCGCGACCCCGGCCCGGGCCCGCTCCCCGGCCCGGCGGCGCTCGGCGAGCTCCTCGACCAGGGCGGCCGCGTCCTGCCGCCGCGCCTGGGCGGCCGACTGGGCCGCGGCCAGCTCGAGGCACCGCGCGTCGAGCCGGGACAGCTCGCCCGCCGCCTCGTCGACCGCCGCCTGCACCTCGATCAGGCTGGGCGCCCCCGCGGAGCCGCCGTGCGCGAGGTGCGCCCCGAGTACGTCGCCCTCGACGGTCACCGCCACGGCGTCGGGCCGCGCCGCGACGAACGCCTCGGCCTCGTCGAGCGTCCCGACCACGAAGTGCCCCCGCAACACCCAGGCCACGGCCCGCCGCGCCTCGGGGTCCCCCCCGACCAACTCAGAGGCGGCCACCCCACCGCCCCCGACCACACCCACCGCACACGCCCCGCCGGCAACGCCCGCGGGACCGGTGGTGGGGCTCTGCCCCCGACCCCGTGCCCCGGTGTCCGCCAGGCTCTGTCCCTGGGCGGCCCCGGGCGTGGCCTGATCTGCGCCCCGCGCGTCGCGGCCGTTCCGGCCTGCCGGGGTGCCGTGCGGCGGCGTTTCCAGCCCCGCCGGCGTTTCCAGCCCCGCCGGCGTTTCCAGCCCCGCCGGCGTTTCCAGCCCCGCCGGCGTTTCCAGCCCCGCCGGCGTTTCCAGCCCCGCCGGCG
>NZ_JBEZLV010000015.1:0-24140 GCF_040652335.1 Streptomyces sp. NPDC048270 | reverse complement strand
GTTTGAGGCGCGGGTCCGGGCAGAGCCCGGTCTCGGGAAGGGGCGGGGTGGGGGAAGACTCCCCCGGCCTCGGTGGAAGCCCGGCCGGACGTGTCGACGTCCGCAGCCACCACGAGTTCCGGGCTCCGCCCCGACAGGGCACCCGCACCGGAGGCCGGAGCCTGGCCCGGCACGGCACCCGGCCCGGGGGCCGAGGCGCTGCCCGGCAGGGCAGCTGGATCGGGAGCCGTTGACCGGGCCGGCCCAGGCCTCAGGCCGGAACCGAGGCCCTGCCCGTGGCCGGAGGCCGCAGCCTGACCCGAGAGCGGCCCGGGCCCGAAAGCCGGAGCCTGGCCCGGGAGAGCAGCCGGGCCAGAAGTCGAAGCGTCACCCGGCAGCGCAACCCGGCCGGCGGCCGAGGCGCTGCCCGGCACGGCACCCGGCCCGGGGGCCGAGGCCTCGCCCGGCTCGACACCCGCGCCGGAGGCCTGGGGCGGGAGGGTCGGGGGCGGCGGGGTGATCAGGAGGGTGGCGCGGCCCGCGTCCGTCGCGCGGAGGTGGCGGATCGCCTCGGCCGCGGAGGCCGGGGAGGACACGGCCAGCGCGTCCGCCGCCGAGCCCAGCGCAGCGGCCACGGCGGCTTCGTACCCGGGGGCCACCGACAGCCGCTCCGCCGCCGGTCCCAGCAGCCCCGCCAGCCGCTCCCGCGCCGCGAGCAGCGCCCCGGTGCCGTCCTTGCGCCGCAACCCGAGCGCCAGCGCGTCCCGTCGCGCCGACACCGCCGCGCGCGAGCGCTCGGCCGCCGTCACCGCGTCCCGGGCCGCCGCCAGTGCGGCTTCCGCCTCCGCCAGGGCGGCCCGGGCGGTTTCGTGGTCGTCCTCCTCCGCGGCCTCGTCGAGGCCGCCGACCTCCTCGGCCAGGGCCTCGTACTCCTCCTGCGCGGCCACCGCCCGGGCCTCGGCCTCGTCGCGCGCCGCGACGAGCCGGTCGATCTCGGCCTGCGCGGCGCCGGCCCGGGAGCGGGCGGCGCCGAGCCGGCCCGTCAGCCGCGCCAGCGCCTCGCGCCGGTCCGCGATGGCCCGCGCCGCGTCCCGCAGCCGCCGCTCCTCCTCGGCCAGCTCCCGCTCCAGCTCCGCCCGGTGCGCCGACGTGTCCTCCAGCGCGTACGAGGCGGCCTCCAGGGCAGCCGTCAGCTCCGCCTCCTGCTCGCGGATCCGCGCGGCCTCCTTCTCCAGGTCCTCGGGGTCGCGCCCCCGCCGCTCCTCCTCCGCCGGGGCCGTCGCGCTCTTGACCCGCGCGTCCGCGAGGGACGCCGTCCCCCGGACCCGCTCGGCGAGCTGCGAGAGCTCGTACCAGGTCTGCTGCGCCCTCTGGAGCCGCGGCGCGAGCTCCCGTACGGCCCCCTCCAGTTCGGCCTCGCGCCGCAGCGCCTCCGCGAGCCGGGCCTCCGCGGCCTCCTTGCGCTCCTTCAGCGCCGCCTCGTCCGCGATCTCCGCGTCGAGCGCGCGCCGCAGGGCGACCAGGTCGTCGGCGAGCAGCCGCAGCCGCGCGTCGCGCAGGTCCGCCTGGATGACGGCCGCCCGCCGGGCCACCGCGGCCTGCCGGCCCAGGGGCTTCAGCTGGCGCCGCAGCTCGTCGTTGAGGTCCTGTACGCGGGCGAGGTTGGCCTGCATCGCGTCCAGCTTCCGCAGCGCCTTCTCCTTGCGCTTGCGGTGCTTCAGCACCCCGGCCGCCTCCTCGATGAAGGCGCGGCGCCCCATGGGATCGGCGTGCAGGACGGAGTCCAGCTGGCCCTGTCCGACGATGACGTGCATCTCGCGGCCGATGCCGGAGTCGGAGAGCAGCTCCTGGATGTCCAGCAGGCGGCAGGTGTCGCCGTTGATCTGGTACTCGCTGCTGCCGCCGCGGAACATGATCCGGGTGATGGTGACTTCGGCGTAGTCGATGGGCAGCGCGCCGTCGGAGTTGTCGATCGTGAGAGAGACCTCGGCGCGGCCGAGCGGCGGGCGTCCGGTGGTCCCGGCGAAGATGACGTCTTCCATCTTCCCGCCGCGCAGGGATTTGGCCCCCTGTTCGCCCATGACCCAGGACAGCGCGTCCACGACGTTGGACTTGCCGGAGCCGTTCGGACCCACGACACAGGTGATGCCGGGTTCGAAGCGCAAGGTGGTCGCGGAAGCAAAGGATTTGAATCCGCGCAGGGTCAGGGACTTGAGGTGCACGCCGCCGGACTCTACCTTTCGCGTTCGGTTTCACCCATGAAGGTGCAGGGCACTACCGACGTTAAAGGAGTGAGCACCGCGCCCGGCAGCATGCCGTGGGGCGCGGCGTCCAAAGAAAGAAGGGACGCCGGAGCGTCCCTTGCAGATCATGCGGGGCTGGGTGTCGAGCGACGATGTGAACGCGGATCAGGTGAGCGCAGGCTCCGCCTGGGGTACGTCGATCTCGATGCTGTCGAGCAGCGAGTCTCCGTCGTGCTGAGCGGCGGCCGCGTTCAGCGCGTCATTTTCGGACTGAATCCGTACGAGCTCGGACTCGAGGTCCTGGACGCGCTGCTGAAGCCGTCGCATCTCGGCGAGGAGTCGCGGGTCGGAACCGCCGACGTAACCGAGAAGCGCCTTTGCCATGATGGATGGTCCTCCACACTGAGTGACCGACCGAAGCGGTGTGGGTCGTGAGGGAATCGCACCCGCGGATGTCCGGCAGCGACTGTCAGTCACTGCGCTTACTACTGCCAACACTGCCAAACAGCTCAGGTGCGCGGGGCTTCCAGCGTCTCACCAAAAAGTTTGACGGTCAACACGATCACGCCCCGTATCGGCGGGCAGCCCGGGCCCCGCAAGGGGCGTGGAGATCATCCTCATCTCCGAGCCTTCCACGAATCGGCCGCGTCGGCAACGCGTCGACGGAGAATGCGCAGATCCGACCGTGTACGGACGGGCTCAGGGTGTGATCAGTACATGATCAGCCGAAACGTCAGCGGATCGCGAACCCGTCGTAGCCACCGCGCGGTGTGCCCCAGATCTCTGTAACCCCGTCCACCCGGCCGGGCGTGTCGGCCGAGCGCAGCCAGTCGAGCAGCCGGTGGCAATTCTCACGTTGACCTTCCGCCACCACCTGCACTCGCCCGTCGTCGAGATTGAGCGCGAAGCCGACGACTCCACCGATCTCCAGGGCGTTCTCCCTGGTGAACCATCGGAAGCCCACTCCCTGCACACGGCCGCGCACCCAGGCGATCAGGCGGACATCTTCATTCATGCGTGAACGCTAACCGGGCAAAGACTTTCGGGGCACATCGCCCCCTGGCCCCATGGCGTACAGTCGCGCACCAATGAACTCACCCGTTTGGGTGAGTAAAGGACGATCTTGGTCTGGTAAGGAAAGGCACGACGCCGATGGGACGCCACGGACTCCACGCCGCACCGCGCCGCGGCGGCAAGCGCGGCACCGCCCTGCGCACCGGCCTCCTGGGCGTTTCGGTGGCCGTGGCGCTCGGTACGGCGGCCGTCACGACCGGCATGGTGCCGGTCGGCGGCTCCTTCCCCTATGTGGGGGTCTCCGGTTCGGGTTCCGACGACGCGGCGAAGGCCCGTGCGCAGGCCTCGCCGAGCCCCGACGGCAGCGCCGTGGACCAGCAGGGGGGCCTCGCCAACCTCTCCGGCCGCGTCCCCACCGGCTCCGCCTCGCCGAGCCCGTCGGCCTCGCCGCCGCCCTCCGCCTCGCCGAGCCCGTCCGCGTCGGCCTCCCCGTCCGCCTCCGCTTCGCCTTCGGCCCCCGCCTCCTCCTCGGCTCCGCCCGCGCCGAGCACCCCGCCGCCGGCCGCGCCGAGCACCAAGGCCCCGGCGAAGCCGGTCGTGCCCGTGCCCCCGAAGCCGTCCACCGAGGCGCCGGCGTCCCGTCCGCCCCTTGACGGGCACTCCGCCGAGGAAGCCGCCGTGGTGACCCTGGTGAACCAGGAGCGCGCGCAGGCCGGCTGCGGCCCGGTCCGGGCGAACCCGCCGCTCGCGGGGCTGGCGCGCGCGTTCAGCAAGGACATGGCCGCCCGCGGCTTCTTCGGCCACACCGACCCCGACGGCAACAGCCCCTGGGGCCGCGCCGCCAAGGCCGGCATCTCGGGCCTGGGCGGCGAGAACATCGCCCGCGGCCAGGGTGACGCCGCGGCCGTGATGAAGGCCTGGATGAACAGCCCGGGCCACAAGGCGAACATCCTCAACTGCGAGTTCCGCACCCTGGGCGTCGGCGCCCACTTCGCCGCCGGCGGCCCCTGGTGGACCCAGGACTTCGGCTTCTAGGCGTACCCGCCCGTCAGTCTCCCCGGTCCTGGGCCCCAGGACCCCAAGGCCCCCGAGCCCTCGGCCTCCTCAGACCGCGGCCAGCGCCGCGCGCCCCGCGACGACGACGCGGGTGTGCTCCGCCACGCGCCGGCCCAGGTGCTCGGCGGTCGCGATGTCGGCCTTGTGGACCGCGTCCGCGCCCTCGTCGGAGTTGGTCTGGGCGGCGGCGCCGGCGAAGACGCCGAGGCGGTTGAGGTCGTTCTCCGAGCCGGTGCTGGAGTTCCAGCCCGGCTTCAGGCCCAGGTTGACCCAGCTCATGCCGTGCTGCGCGGCCAGGATCTGGAAGAACTGCAGGGTGTGCAGCTTGTCGCCGCTCTTGGAGGCCGAGTTGGTGAACCCGGCCGCCACCTTGTCCTGCCACACGTCGCCGAACCAGCGCTTGGACGTGGCCTCGGCGAATACGTGGAAGGCACCGGAAGCGGTGCCCATGTAGGTCGGGGAGCCGAAGACGATCGCGTCGGAGGCGTCGAGCAGCGCCCACTGCGCGTCGTCGATCTCGTCGACCTTGATGAGGTGGACGGTCGCGCCCGCCTCGGCGGCGCCGTCGCGGACCGCCTCGGCGACGACGGCGGTGTGCCCGTAGCCGGAGTGGTAGGCGATCGAGACGACGGGGGTGTGCGTGGTACCGGACAAGGCGATCTCTCCTCGGAACGTCCCGCCGCCCGGGAAGGCGGTGCGGCGGGGAGGGCTGCGACGAGAAAAAGAAAAGCACTAACTTTTGGAAAGCGCAACCCGTGGGTTAGCGCTGCCCGGGGGTACGCTTTCTTCATGGACACTGCAACCGTTGGCGCCGAGGGCACCGAATCCGAACTCCCGTTCGACGTCTTCGCGCGCGCGTGCCCGTCCCGGGAAACCCTGGAGCACGTCACCGGACGCTGGGGCAGTCTCACGGTGGGCGCCCTGCGCGAGGGCCCGTGCCGCTTCAACGAGCTGCGCCGCCGGGTGGACGGCGTCAGCGAGAAGATGCTCTCCCAGACCCTGCACGCCCTCGAGCGCGACGGTATCGTCCACCGCGAGGCGCAGCCGGTGAACCCGCCGCGCGTCGACTACGAACTGACCCCGCTCGGCGTCGAGGTGGCGGACCGGCTGCTCGCGCTCATCCACTTCCTGGAGGGCAGCATGCCGGACGTGCTGGCGGCCCGGCGGTCCTACGAGGGAACGCGCGGGGCCCGCTGACAGCGCGGGCAGAAGTAGCTCGACCTGTTCATCCAGGGCCGGCGCCGCATCGGGGTGCCGCAGCGGCGGCAGGGCTCGTCCTCGCGCCCGTAGGCGTCGAGCGAGCGGTCGAAGTAGCCCGACTCGCCGTTCACGTTGACGTAGAGGCTGTCGAAGCTGGTGCCGCCGACCGCGAGGGCCGCGTTCATGACGTCCCGGACGTGGCCCAGGAGTTCCGTGCTCCGGGGGCGGGTGAGGCCGGCCGTGGGGCGCTCGTAGTGCAGCTTGGCGCGCCACAGCGCCTCGTCCGCGTAGATGTTGCCGACCCCGCTGATCAGGGACTGGTCCAGCAGCGCCCGCTTGACGGTGGTCCGCCGGCCGCGCAGCGCCAGGTGGTAGGCGCCCTCGTCGAACAGCGGGTCGAGGGGGTCGCGCGCGATGTGGGCGATGACGTCGGGCAGTCCTTCGGCGCTGTCGGCGGCGACCTCGTGCAGGGAGAGCCCGCCGAAGGTCCGCTGGTCGACGAAGCGCAGCTCGGTTCCGGCGTCGTCGCCGAACCGCACCCGGATCCGCAGGTGCTTCTCGTCGGGGGCGTCCTCGGGCTGCACGAGCAGCTGGCCGCTCATCCCCAGGTGCCCGAGGACGGACAGGTCCCGCCCGGCCAGGGGCAGCCACAGGTACTTCCCGCGCCGCTGGGGCACCCCGATGGTCTCCCCGCGCAGCCGCGCCGCGAAGTCGGCCCCGCCGCCCGGATGGCGCCGTACGGCCCGCGGGTGCAGGACCTCGACGGCCTCGACGGTCCGCCCGGCCACCCAGCGCGCGAGGCCCCGCCGCACGACTTCGACCTCGGGCAGCTCGGGCACGGTTCTCCTCCGGTGGCGGTGCGGTTCGGTCGCTGCCACCGAGCCTATCGCCCCCGCCTCGGAGGCCCGGAAACGGGCCCGCCCCGCCCCCTGCCGGGGCAGGGGACGGGGCGGGGAAACCCCGAAGGAAGGGTCAGGCGCTCGGCGTCGGGTCGGCGGGCGTCGGCGCCCCGCCCTCCTCGGCCGCGGCACCGGCTTCGGCGACCGCGTCGGCCGCGGCGGCAGCCGCGTTCCGCTCGTCCGCCGCGGTACGGATACCGCGCCAGGCGGATTCCGCCGCCTGCTGTTCCGCTTCCTTCTTGCTGCGGCCGGTGCCGGTGCCGTACGAGACACCACCGACGCGGGCAGCAGCAGTGAAGGTCTTCTCGTGGTCCGGGCCGGTCTCGGTGACCAGGTATTCCGGTACGCCAAGACCTTCGGCCGCCGTGAGCTCCTGGAGACTGGTCTTCCAGTCCAGGCCGGCTCCGAGGTTCGAGGACTTCTCGATGAGCGGGTCGAAGAGCCGGTGAACCAGCTCCGAGGCCGCCTCGAGGCCCTGGTCGAGGTAGACCGCGCCGATCACCGCTTCAAGGGTGTCGGCGAGGATGGAGGCCTTGTCCCGGCCGCCCGTGCCCTCTTCGCCCCGGCCGAGCCGGATGAAGGAGCCGAGTTCGAGGCCACGCCCGACCTCCGCAAGTGCACGCGAGTTGACCACCGCGGCCCGAAGCTTGGCCAGCTGGCCTTCGGGGAGATCCGGGTGGGTCGTGTACAGCGTGTCCGTGACCACCAGGCCGAGCACGGAGTCCCCGAGGAACTCCAGCCGCTCGTTGGTGGGCAGACCGCCGTTCTCGTACGCGTACGAGCGGTGGGTCAGTGCACGCACCAGAAGGGCGGACTCGAGTCGATACCCGAGCCGCCCTTCCAGAAGCTTGTGGGACGAGGCCGCGTTGCTACTGTCTGCCTGCTTCTCAGCGTTGGACAGCTCAGACATTGCGCCTCTCACCAGCCGCTCAGACCTCGAGGACCTGGCGCTTGTTGTAGGTGCCGCAGCTCGGGCACGCAATGTGCTGGAGCTTCGGCTCCTGGCAACGCTCACACGAAACCAGGGTGGGGACCGCAGCCTTCCACTGCGACCGGCGGTGGCGCGTGTTGCTGCGCGACATCTTCCGCTTCGGAACAGCCACGGCTACTTCTCCTGCTTCTCGGCGGCGCCCTGAACTCCGTCAGAGGCAGTGCCGCTCATGTTGTCCTTCTCGTCGTCCTGATCGGTCACGACGAGTCCCTGCAGTGCCGCCCAACGGATGTCGACGGCGTCATGGTGGTGGTCCGGGTCATCGTTCAGGCTGAGCCCGCAATCGGGGCACAGTCCGAGACAGTCCTCCCGGCACACCGGCTGCAGCGGCAGTGCGAGCACCACCACGTCGCGCAGCACGGGTTCGAGGTCGAACAAGCCGTCCTCGAGGAAGAGCGTGTCCTCGTCGTCCTCGGCGTCGTCGGCCGGCTCCGCCTTGGAGCGGGTCCGGTCGTCGGCGTCAGGGTACGAGAACATCTCCTGCAAGTCCGCCTTGAGCTCGCGCTCGACGGACTCCAGACACCTTACGCACTCCCCGGTCGCCGATGCACGGACGGTGCCTGTGACAAGCACCCCTTCCATGACCGCCTCGAGGCGGAGCTTGAGCTTCAGCGGGGCGCCTTCCGGCACTCCGATGACCCCGGCGAGACCGAGGTCCGCCGGTGCCGCGATCTCACGGGACAGCCGCTGCATGGCACCAGGACGCCGACCCAGCTCGTGCGTGTCGAACACGAGGGGGTTGCGGTGGTCGAGGCGGGTATTCAGGGCCGTTCCTGCTTTCACAGATCGCTGAAGATCAAAGTTCCGCCCGCACATGGGCAGCATGGATCGCGGTGCATACGCGCGACCGAAGAGCCAGGATACCCGGCGCCGCGCTCTGCGCCCAATCCGGACCTAGCGCCCCTGCTCGTACTGGCGCAGCTGGTCCAGGTTGATCATGCTCGTGTCGAAGAGACTGGTCTCGTCAAGCGAGGGCTGCTGCGCCTGGGGCTCCTGGTACGCGGCATACGGGTCGGGCTGCTGCTGGTACCCCGCGTACGGGTCGGGCTGCTGCCCTCCGTAGTGCGCGGCGTACCCGGCTCCGTCGGTCCCGGCGCCGGCGTAGGGGTCCTGGTGGCCCTGGTAGGCGTAGCCGTCCTGCTGCTGGGGCTGCTGCTGGTAGCCGTACGTGTCGTACACCGGCTCGGGCTGCGCCGGGATCGGCGCGTGCACCGGCTGGGGCTCGGCCAGGCCCGCGAGGAAGTCGGCGTCGCTCGCCGAGCGGGACTGCTGCACGCCCGCCGCGTCCTGGGCGGCCACGTGCGCGCCGAGGTCGTCCGTGGGCACCCGGCCCAGCAGCTTCTGCCGGCCGCGGCCGACGGCCTCCAGGGTCTTGGAGAGCACCGCCTCGAAGGTCGCCAGCTTGGTGTCCACGTACGCGTCCGCCTGCCGGCGCTGCGTCTCGGGGTCGTGGCTGCGCTCGGGCGCCTCTTCGTCCGGGTAGCCGTGCTCGTCGAGGCCCGGGCCGCGGCCCAGCAGCTTCTCGCGGCCCCGGTCCACCGAGCCGATGGTCTTGGTGAGCACGACCTCGAAGTTGGCGAGCTTGCTGTCGACGTAGTCGTCGGCCTCGGCCCGGATCTCCTCGGCCTCCCGGCGGGCCTCCTCCAGGATCCGGTCCGCCTCGGCCTGCGAGCGCCGCGCGACCTCGGTGTCGGAGATCAGCGAACCGCGCTGGCTGTGGGCGGACTCGATGATCCGTTCCGCCTCGCGGCGGGCGTCCTCGACCAGCTGCTCCCGGCCGCCGATGAGCTCCTGCGCCTGCGCGAGCGAGCCGGGGAGCGCCTGGCGGACCTCTTCGAGCCGGGCGAGCAGCTCGGCGCGGTTGATCACGCAGGAGGCCGACATGGGCATGGACCGGGCACCGCCGACGGCCGCGACGATCTCGTCGAGCTTCTTCTGCACGTCCATGGGGGCTCGCACTCTCTCGGCCTCGGGCGGTTCCCGAGTCGACGGCACGACTGTAAGGCCAGCGGGCCGCCCCCCGACACTGACTGACGGGCCGTCAGTCGGTCAGCGGCTGCCCAGCCGCTCCATCAGCGCCGTGTGCACGTGCGCCGGCAGCAGGTGGGCGACGTCGCCGCCCCACGCCGCGACCTCCTTGACCAGGGAGGACGACAGGAAGCTGTAGGTGGGGTTGGTCGGTACGAAGAGCGTCTCGACGCCCGACAGCCCTATGTTCATCTGGGCCATCTGGAGCTCGTAGTCGAAGTCGCTGACGGCGCGCAGGCCCTTGACGATGGCCGGGATGTCCCGCTGCTTGCAGAAGTCGACGAGCAGCCCGTGGAAGGACTCGACCTGCACGTTCCCGTAGTCGGCCGTCGCCTCGCGGATCAGCTCGATCCGCTCCTCGACGGTGAACAGGCCCTGCTTCGACTGGTTGATCATCACGGCGACGTGCACGACGTCGTACAGCCTGGAGGCACGTCCGATGATGTCGAGGTGTCCGTTGGTGATGGGGTCGAAGGATCCCGGACAGACGGCGCGGCGCAACTGAACTCCCTCGTTCATGAGTCTTCGCTGGTGAAGGCGGCGCGACCGTACCAAAGGGTGCCCTCGCCGTACTTCCGGGACCGGAGCGGCTCGAAGCCCTCGGGCCACGGGAAGGCGCCGCTCCTCGTGCTGCGTTCCACGGTGACGAGCGCGTCCTGCGTGAGCCAGCCATTGGACCGGAGTGTGAGCAGGATCTCCCGGAGATCGTCGTGGGTGACGGCGTACGGGGGGTCCAGGAAGACGATGTCGTACGGGTCCCCGCCCGCCGTCCCCGCGACGACCTGCTCGGCCCTGCCCGACCGGAATTCGGCGCCGGGCAGGCCCACGGCCTTGATGTTGTCCCGGATGGACTTGGCGGCCTTGGGGTCGGTCTCGACCAGCAGGGCGTGGTCCGCGCCGCGGGAGAGGGCCTCCAGGCCGACGGCTCCGGAGCCCGCGTAGAGGTCCAGCACCCGGGCCCCTCCGACGCCGTGCAGCGACTCCCACGTGGAGAAGAGGCCTTCGCGCATCCGGTCGGAGGTCGGCCGGGTACCGGTGCCCGGGGGCACGGCCAGCCGTCGCCCGCCGGCGCTGCCGGCGATCACGCGGGTCATCGATAGGGTCCTTCGGTCTGCGGACGGAGTGGGCCCCCCTATTGTCAGCCCTTCTCGAGGTACTGCTCCCGCTCGGTGTCCAGCAGGGCGTCCAGCGCGGTCCGCAGGCCCGGCAGCCGCTCCAGTTCGGGGTCCTCCGCGACCACGCGGGTGGCCTCCTCCCGGGCCTGGGCGATGACCTCCTCGTCCTCGATGACGGCCAGCATCCGCAGGCTGGAGCGCACGCCCGACTGGGCCTGGCCCAGGACGTCGCCCTCGCGGCGCTGCTCGAGGTCGATGCGGGAGAGCTCGAAGCCGTCGAGGGTGGCGGCGACGGCGGCGAGCCGGGCCCGGGCCGGGCTCGCCTCGTGCATCTCGCTGACCAGCAGGCACAGGCCGGGGGCGGAGCCGCGGCCGACGCGGCCGCGCAGCTGGTGGAGCTGGGAGACGCCGAACCGGTCCGCGTCCATGATCACCATGACGGTGGAGTTCGGCACGTTCACCCCGACCTCGATGACCGTGGTGGCGACCAGCACCTTGACCTCGTCCGCGGCGAAGCGGCGCATCACGTCGTCCTTGTCGGCCGGGTCCATCCGGCCGTGCAGCACCTCGACGCTCAGCCCGGCCAGCGGGCCGCGGGCGAGCTGCTCGGCGATGTCCAGGACGGCGAGCGGCGGCCGCCGCTCGGCGTCGTCCTCCGGGGAAGCCTTGGCCGAGGCCTTCTTCCTGGGCTCCTCCTCGTCGCCGATCCGGGGGCAGACCACATACGCCTGGTGGCCCTTCTCGACCTCCTCGCGGACCCGCTCCCAGGCCCGGGCGAGGAAGTGCGGCTTGTCCTTGGCGGGCACCACGTGGGTGGCGATAGGCGAGCGCCCGGCGGGCAGCTGGTCGAGGACGGAGGTCTCCAGGTCGCCGAAGACGGTCATGGCGACGGTGCGCGGGATCGGGGTCGCCGTCATGACCAGCAGGTGCGGGGGCTGCTTCCCCTTCGACCGGAGCGCGTCGCGCTGCTCCACGCCGAAGCGGTGCTGTTCGTCGACGACCACCAGGCCGAGGTCGTGGAACTGGACCTTGTCCTCGATCAGGGCGTGGGTGCCGATCACGATGCCGGCCTCGCCGGTGACCAGGTCGAGCAGGGCCTGGCGGCGCGCCGGCATCCCCATGGACCCGGTGAGCAGCACCACCTTGGTGCCCTGGTCGGATCCGCCGAGCATGCCGCCCTCCGCCAGCTCGCCCATCATCTCGGTGATGGAGCGGTGGTGCTGCTGGGCGAGCACCTCGGTGGGCGCGAGCATCGCGGCCTGCCCGCCGCAGTCCACGACGGCGAGCATGGCCCGCAGCGCGACCATCGTCTTCCCGGAGCCGACCTCGCCCTGGAGGAGGCGGTGCATGGGGTGTTCGGTGGCCAGGTCGTCGAAGATCTCTTTGGAGACGGCCTGCTGGCCCTCGGTGAGCGTGAAGGGGAGCTTGGCGTCGAAGGAGTCGAGCAGGCCGCCCGGGACGGGTCGCCGGGGCACGGCCGGCAGCTGGGAGTCGGCGTGGCGGCGGCGGGCCAGGGCGACCTGGAGGACGAAGGCCTCGTCCCACTTCAGCCGCTGGCGGGCGTCGTCGATGTCGGCCTTGGCGGCCGGCCGGTGGATCTTCAGCAGGGCCTCGGTCAGCGGGACCAGGCCGCGGCCCTCGCGCAGGGCGGGCGGCAGCGGGTCCACGGCCTCCCGGGCGGCGGGCAGCACCGCGTCCACGCACTTGGCGATCTTCCAGGACTCCAGCTTCGCGCAGGCCGGGTAGATCGGGATGAGCTGGTTCGCGAAGGCGGTGGCCGCGTCCCGGTCGGAGGCGTCCGCGCCGAGCGGCTCGTAGGCGGGGTGCGCCAGCTGGAGCTTGTGGTTGAACTTCGAGACCTTGCCCGCGAACATCGCGCGGGTGCCGGGCAGCAGGTCCTTGTGCGGTTTGTGCACGCCCGCGCCGAAGAAGACCAGCTGGAGCCGGCCGTTGCCGTCGGTGATGGTCACCTCGAGGCGTTTGCCGCGGCCGCCGTTGAAGGTCAGGACGCGGGCGTCGGCGACCTGCGCGACGACGGTCACGTGCTCGTCGATCTGGTCGGCGAGCTCGGCCAGCGAGGTCAGCTCGCCGCGCTCGGCGTACCGCCGCGGGTAGTGGTGGAGCAGGTCCAGGGCCGTGTGCAGGCCGAGCTGCTCGGCCAGCACCTTGGCGGTGGCGGGGCCGAGCGTCTTCTTGAGGTCTTCGTCGAGCGCGGGCACGTGTTCCATTGCACACCATGCCGCCGACAAGCCCGCTATTCCACCCCGATGAGGAGCGGCGCCGAGTACCGCCCGCCGTGGTAGGTGACCGTGTCCACGGCCAGGTGCCCGTGCTGGACGTGGGCCTCCAGGTGCTCGGCGAGGGTGTCCGGCACCTCTGGCCCCAGGACCAGGGTGACGAGTTCGCCGCCGGAGCCCAGCATCCGCTCCAGGACGGCCACGGCGGTCTCGGCCAGGCTCGGGCCGATGACGGCGACGTCGCCGTCGATGAGGCCGAGCACGTCGCCGGCCTGGCAGATGCCGGCCGAGGTGAAGGACTGCCGTTCGGCGACGGCGAGCTCCCCGTACCGGGTGGCGCCGGCCGCCGCGGTCATGGCGACCACGTCCTCGTCGAAGCTGCCCTCCGGGTCGTGCACGGCGAGGGCGGCCAGGCCCTGGACCGCGGACCGGGTGGGGACGACCGCCACGCGCACGCCGTCGGCGCGGGCCCGTTCGGCCGCCGCGGCCGCGATCGCGCGCAGTTCGGCGCCGCCGGGCAGCAGCACCACCTCGCGGGCGTGCGCGCGGCGGATGGCGTCGACCAGGTCGGCGACGGCCGGGGCCTGGCCTGGGCGCACGAGCACGGCCGTGGCGCCCGCCTCTCCGCACAGGCCCGCCAGCCCCTCGCCGGGGACGACGGCGACCACGGCCCGCTGGGCGCGGGCGCCCCGGGCCCGGCGCCGCTCGTCGCCGAAGTGCGTGATGCGTATCCGGTACGGCCGCCCCGCGACGACCCCGGCCTCCACGGCCGCGCCCGGGTCGTCGACGTGGACGTGGACGTTCCACAGCCCTTCGCCGCCGACCACGACCAGGGAGTCGCCGAGTCCGTCGAGCCGTTCGCGCAGCTCCCCGACCGCCGCCTCGGTGGCCTCCAGCAGGTAGACCACCTCGTACGCCGGCCCCTCGTCCTCCTGCGCGCAGGGCTCGGGGGTCTGCGGTACGGGCACGGCCCGGCCGCGCACCGGCTCGGGGGCCGGCGCCTGGCCGGAGAGGGCCTGCCACAGGGCGCCGAGCACGGCGACCAGCCCGCAGCCGCCGGCGTCGACCACCCCGGCCCGGCCCAGCGCGGCCAGCTGCCCCGGGGTCTCGGCCAGGGCGGCCCGGGCTCCGTCGTAGGCGGCGCGGGCCACGTCGGCGGCGGTTCCGGCGGCGCTCCCGGCCGCCTCGCCGGCCCGCGCGGCGGCCGCCGCGACGGTGAGCATGGTGCCCTCCACGGGGTGCGCGACCGCCCCGTACGCCTCCTCCGCGGCCCGGGTCAGCGCCAGGGCCAGCAGCCGGCCGGGCTCCCGCTCGCCGGGTTCGCCTGGTTCGCCGCCGAGTACGTCGGCCACTCCGCGCAGCAGCTGCGCCAGGATGGTCCCGGAGTTCCCGCGGGCTCCGACGAGCGCCCCGTACGCGTAGGCCCGTACGGCCTGGGCCAGGGAGGTCCGCGGCGTGGCGTCGGTCACGTCCGGGGCGCTCCCGGACGCCTTCCCGAAGGCCTCGTCCAGCGCGCGGTCGGCCGACTCGGCGGTGAGGTAGAGGTTGGTCCCGGTGTCCGCGTCGGCCACCGGGTAGACGTTGATCGCGTCGATGTCCTCGCGGGCCCGGCCCAGTGCGGCCAGGGCCAGCGAGCTCCACGTGCGCACCGCTTCGGCGTCGAGCTCGTCGGGGGACTGCGGCTGCGGCTCGTGCGGCACCGGGCGTTCCTCCTCGTGCGGGCCAGGGTTCACCGCAGGGTAACCAAGGACTGCCGGGGCGTCCGGACCACGGGGCGGGGGCAGCGGCGGTCATGGTAGTTTTCTTGGACCGACGCAGTCGTTGTATGCTGCTCCGGTTGCCCGATGAGAGTCGGGCCATTCCCCCGGCAAGCCACTTCAGACCTCTGATTCCGGTGCGCCGGGTTCACTGTAATTGCATCTGAAGTCTTTGGAGTGACCTGTGGCTGCCAACTGCGACGTTTGCGCCAAGGGGCCGAGCTTCGGCAACAACATCTCCCACTCGCACCGCCGCACCTCGCGTCGCTGGAACCCGAACATCCAGCGCGTCCGTGCCGTGGTCAATGGGACGCCGAAGCGCCTCAACGCCTGCACCTCGTGCATCAAGGCCGGCAAGGTCTCGCGCTGACGCCTCCCGTCGTAGCGCAGCCCTTCCGGTTGCCAGGAAGACCGGTTCACCTCTGGTGAACCGGTCTTTTGCCTTTCCCGGCCCCGGTGGGGCCGGGCGGACGGCGGCGCTCCGGCGGTAGGGTCCGGCGGCCGGCTCAGCGCCACCGCCAGGCGTGGTCCACCGGGCCGATGCCGCCGCCGAGCGGGAAGCCCGCGGCGATGGCGCCCGTGACGTACTCCTTGGCGGCCGTGACGGCCTCCGGGACGGCCAGTCCCCGGGCCAGGCCCGCCGCGATCGCGCTGGCGAGCGTGCAGCCCGTGCCGTGGGTGTGCCGGTTGTCGTGGCGGGGAGCCCGCAGCCAGCGCTCCTCGGCCCCGTCGGTCAGCAGGTCCACGGCCTCGTCCCCGTGCGCCGCCAGGTGCCCGCCCTTGATCAGCGCCCACCGCGGCCCGTAGCCGAGGATCGCGCCGGCGGCCCGCCGCATGTCGTCCTCGCTCTCCACCAGCACGCCCGTGAGCTGCGCCACCTCGTCGAGGTTGGGCGTGGCCACGGTGGCTCGCGGCAGCAGCTCCTTGCGCACGGCGTCCAGCGCCGAGGCGGCCAGCAGCGCGTCGCCGTGCTTGGAGACCCCCACCGGGTCCACGACGGCGGGGGCGGGGGTGTCGGCCAGCAGGGCGGCCACGGTCTCCACGAGCACGGCGGAGGAGAGCATCCCGGTCTTGACGGCCTGGACGCCGATGTCGTCCACGACGGCCCGGTACTGGGCCGTGACGGCCTCGGCGGGCAGCTCCCAGGCTCCCCGGACCCCGAGCGAGTTCTGCGCGGTCACCGCGGTCACCACGCTCATGCCGTGCACGCCGAGCGCCAGCATGGTCTTGAGGTCGGCCTGGATGCCCGCGCCGCCGCCGGAGTCGGATCCGGCGACGGTCAGGCACAGCGGCGGGGCGGTGCTCACAGGGCGCTGTCCTCGGGGGCCGGGTCGGCCCCGAAGTGGTCCCAGCCGCCGGTGCTGGTCCACGGCGCCCCGTCCACGGTGACCTGGGGCAGCGCGGAGCGGTTCAGCACCTCGCCGATGACCTTCCAGCGGGCCGGCAGCTTCACGTCGGGCGGGAAGGTGGCCACGATGGCGTGGTCCTCTCCCCCGGTGAGCACCCACTGCAGCGGGTCCACGCCGACGGCCTGGCCGATGTCGTGCATCTGCGTGGGGATGTCGACGGACCCCGAGCGCAGGTCGATCCGCACCTTGCTGGCCTCGGCGATGTGCCCGAGGTCGGCGATCAGCCCGTCGCTGACGTCCGTCATGGCGGTGGCGCCGAGCCCGGCGGCCGCGGGACCCGCGTGGTACGGCGGCTCGGGGCGCCGGTGCGCCTCGACGAAGGCCCGCGGGGAGCGGAAGCCGCGCGAGAGGACCGCGAATCCGGCGGCGGACCAGCCGAGCCAGCCCGTGACCGCCACGACGTCGCCGGGCTGGGCCCCGGAGCGCAGCACGGGCTCGTGGTTGCGCAGGTCGCCGAGGGCGGTGATGGCTACGGTGATGGTGTCGCCGCGCACGACGTCCCCGCCGACCACGGCCGCGCCCGCGACCTGGCACTCGTCGCGGATGCCGTCCATCAGCTCGGTGGGCCAGGTGACCGGGAGTTCGGCCGGTACGACGAGGCCGAGGAGCAGCGCGGTCGGCACCGCGCCCATCGCGGCGATGTCGGCGAGGTTCTGCGCGGCGGCCTTGCGCCCGACGTCGTAGGCCGTGGACCAGTCGCGCCGGAAGTGCCTGCCTTCCAGCAGGATGTCGGTGCTCGCCACGACCCGCCGGTCCGGCGCCGACACCACCGCGGCGTCGTCGCCCGGTCCGAGGCGGACCGCCGGGGTGGTGGTGAGCCGCGAGGTGAGCTCACGAATGAGCCCGAACTCCCCCAGCTCGCCCACAGTGCCCTTCATCGCTGTGCCCCTTCTTGCCCAGTCCGCTTGCGGTCGCGAGCCCTCACAGCTCTGGGTACCGTCAACAGATACGTCAACTTCAGCTCTCCGTACGCCCCGCCGTGCGTGGCGCCGGGCTCGCGGGTCTCCCCGTGGCGCGCGGCGACGCGGTACCGTGGCGTCCCTTCTTCCCCCGGCCCTTTCGATCGTGTGGGGCCCACCCGAAGGTTAGGGGAAATGATCCTCGTGGCCGCCCTGGAGGTTCCGTGGTACAGGCGTACATCCTTATCCAGACCGAGGTGGGCAAGGCGTCGTTCGTCGCCGAGTCCATCGGCCAGATCCCGGGGGTGATCCAGGCCGAGGACGTGACGGGTCCGTACGACGTGATCGTGCGCGCCCAGGCCGACACCGTGGACGAGCTCGGCCGCATGGTCGTGGCCAAGGTCCAGCAGGTGGAGGGGATCACCCGCACCCTGACCTGCCCGGTGGTCCATCTGTAGCCCCCGTCTACTCTTGGCCGGTGATGTCCCTCCACCGCCGGCCCCTCCGTGTCCGCATCGTGTCGGCCGTGCCCGCCGCGCTGGCCCTCGTGGCCGCCGCGGCGTGCTCTCCGGGCGGTTCCGAAGCCCGGGTGGACCCGCCGCCCACACCGCCGGCCAAGGTCGCGGGGTTCTGTGCGGCGCTGCACGAGGAGCTCCCGGAGACGGTGGCCGGCCTGGCGCGGACCAGGGCCGAACCGGAGTCCGCGCTGACCGCCGCGTGGGGCGGCTCGGCGATCGTACTGCGGTGCGGTATCCCCAGGCCCCACGCGATGGCCGATCCGGAGCAGGAGGGCGTCGACGTGAACGGCGTCGCCTGGCTGCTGGAGAAGCTCGACGACGGCGGCTTCCGGTTCACCACCGGCATGCGGCAGGCGTACACGGAGGTCGTGGTCGACAAGGAGCATGCCACGGACGCGGGCATGCTCGTGGGGCTGTCCACGGCCGTGGCCGCGACCGTGCCCGTGGGCTTCTCCTCCTACTGAGGCCGGGGGCCGCCGGCCCCTCATACCGACCGCCCGCCGGCCGGCCCCGTGAGGGCCGGCCGGCGGGCGGTCTGCGGTACGGGGTCCCGTGCCGCTAGCGCAGCCCGGTGGAGCGGCGCAGGGCGGCCTGGATCAGGAGGTCGACGAGTTCCCGGTACTCGATGCCCGACTCCTGCCACATCCGCGGGTACATGGAGATCGGCGTGAAGCCCGGCATCGTGTTGATCTCGTTGATCACGAAGGTGCCGTCCTCGGTGAGGAAGAAGTCGGCGCGCACCAGGCCCTCGCAGGACGCGGCCTCGAAGGCCTCGATCGCGAGCCGCTGCACCTCGGCGGTCTGCTCCGGGGTGAGCGGGGCGGGCACGATCCCGGAGGCGGAGTCGATGTACTTCGCCTCGAAGTCGTAGAAGTCGTGGCTGGAGACCGGCGGGATCTCGGCCGGCGCGCTGGCGCGCGGGCCGTCCTCGAACTCGAGCACGCCGCACTCGATCTCGCGGCCGCGCAGCAGCGCCTCCACGATGATCTTCGGGTCGTGGAGCTGGGCCTCGCGGATCGCGGCGTCGAGGCCGGAGGCGTCGTCGACCTTGGTGATGCCGATCGAGGAGCCCGCGCGGGCGGGCTTGATGAACAGCGGCCAGCCGTGCTCGGCGGCGAAGTCCAGGATGCGGCCGCGGGCGGCGTCGCGGTCGGCGGCCCACTCGCGGGGGCGGATGGTCACGTACGGGCCGACGCGCAGCCCGAAGGAGGTGAACACCCGCTTCATGTAGTCCTTGTCCTGGCCGACGGCCGAGGCGAGGACGCCCGAGCCGACGTACGGGACCCCGGAGAGCTCCAGGAGGCCCTGGAGGGTGCCGTCCTCGCCGTACGGGCCGTGCAGGACGGGGAAGACCACGTCCACCTCGCCCAGGGCCTTGGGGACGGCACCGGGCTCGGTGTAGACGACCTCGCGGCTGGCGGGGTCGACCGAGAGCACGACGGCGCCGTCCTCGGAGTCGGCGAGGTCCGAGACGCTCGGCAGCTTGCGGTCGGCGATGGCCATCCGCGAGGGCTCGTCGGCGGTCAGCGCCCACCGGCCGTCCGTGGTGATGCCGATGGGCAGCACCTCGTACTTGGAGCGGTCGATGGAGCGCAGCACCGCGCCCGCCGTGACGACCGAGATGGCGTGTTCCGAGCTGCGGCCGCCGAACACGACGGCCACGCGGGGCTTGCGGCCCTGCTGCTCAGGGGTCTGGGGGAGGTTCTCGCTGCTCATATCGCCACGAGAGTACCCGCTCGCACGTCCGGAATGGAGTCAGCGGCGTTCCGGTTTGGCGCTGCGTCCCATCAGTTCCTTGAGCGCGACCAGGGTCGGCTTGCCGTGGTGGACGATGTCGACGACCGTCTCGGTGATCGGCATGTCGACGCCGTACCGGTGGGCCAGATCGGCCACGGACTGGCAGGACTTGACGCCCTCGGCGGTCTGCCTGGTGACCGCGATGGTCTCCTCCAGGGTCATCCCCCGGCCGAGGTTGGTGCCGAAGGTGTGGTTCCGGGAGAGCGGGGAGGAGCAGGTGGCGACGAGGTCGCCGAGGCCGGCGAGGCCGGAGAAGGTGAGCGGGTCGGCGCCCATCGCCAGGCCCAGACGGGTCGTTTCGGCGAGGCCTCGGGTGATGAGCGAGCCCTTGGTGTTGTCGCCCAGGCCCATGCCGTCCGCGATGCCGACGGCGAGGCCGATGACGTTCTTGACGGCGCCGCCGAGCTCGCAGCCGACGACGTCGGTGTTGGTGTACGGGCGGAAGTACGGGGTGTGGCAGGCGGCCTGGAGGCGCTGGGCCACGGCCTCGTCCACGCAGGCGACGACGGAGGCGGCGGGCTGGCGGGCGGCGATCTCGCGGGCCAGGTTGGGGCCGGTGACCACGGCGACGCGCTCGGCGGGGACCTTGCCCACCTCCTCGATGACCTCGCTCATCCGCTTGGCGGTGCCGAGTTCGATGCCCTTCATCAGGGAGACGAGCACGGTGTCGGGGGCGAGCAGGGGCGCCCACGCGGCGAGGTTGCCGCGCAGCGTCTGGGAGGGGACGGCGAGGACGGTGAAGTCGGCGCCGCGGGCGGCCTCGGCCGGGTCGGTGGTGGCGCGGAGGTTCTCGGGGAGTTCGATCCCCGGCAGGTAGTCCGGGTTGCTCCGGCCGGTGTTGACGGCGTCGGCCAGCTCCCGGCGGCGGCCCCAGAGGGTCACCTCGCAGCCGGCGTCGGCGAGCACCATGCCGAAGGCCGTGCCCCAGGAGCCGGTTCCGTAGACGGCTGCCTTCACGGGACGTGTCACTTCTTGCCCTCCCCCGCGGCCTTGCGCCGCTGTTCCGCCCTGGCCTTGCGATGGTCGTACGGCTGCTCGGGCGCGGCCTCGCCGCGCACGTCCTCCAGCAGCGCGGTGATGGCCGCCATGATGACCTCGGTGGCCTCCTTGAGCACGTCCGGGGTGGGTTCCCGGTCGTAGAAGGCGGAGAGGTCGACGGGCGGTCCCGCGAGCACCTGGAGGGTCTTGCGCGGGAAGAGCCGGACCTTGTCCTCCCGGGCGTAGGGCGGCATCGCGAGGTTCGCGCCCCACTGGGCCACCGGGATGACGGGTGCCCTGGTGATCAGGGCGACCCGGGCGGCGCCGGTCTTGCCGGCCATCGGCCACATGTCGGGATCGCGGGTGAGGGTGCCTTCCGGGTAAAAGGCCACGCATTCGCCGCGCTCGATCGCGTCCACCGCGGCCCGGAATGCGTCCAGGGCGTTGGTGCTCTCCCGGTAGACCGGGATCTGTCCCGATCCGTGCAGGATCGCTCCGACAATCGGGACCTTGAAGAGGGCCGCCTTGGCGAGCAATCGGGGGACCCGGCCGGTGTTGTACTGGAAGTGCGCGTAGGAGAGCGGGTCCAGATACGAGTTGTGATTGACGGCGGTGATAAAGCCGCCCTCGGCCGGAATGTGCTCCATTCCCCGCCAGTCCCGCTTGAAGAGCACTACCAGCGGCGGTTTTGCGATGACCGCCGCCAGGCGGTACCAGAAGCCGATTCTGCGGCGGGACACTCGGACACCTTCCTCTTTGACCGGTGCGGGTACCTCCCGGCGGTAGCCGGGGGAGCTCGGGCACTCGTCGGCCGGACAAGTGTCGCCCCGGGCCCGGTCTCTGTCGAGAACACCGTACGCCCCGCTCGCACGAGCGGATCCCCGGGCCGCCCGGCGGAGGTGACAATGGGCCGGTACATGACCCGGCCATGACCTGACCATGGGCGGGGCATGGACCGCAGCGCACCGGAGGGAAGGGGTGGGTCACGAACGCCGTCTGGAGCCTGGTGGTCCCGCTGAAGCCTCTGGCGGCGGCCAAGAGCCGCCTCGCGGCCGCGGTGGGAGCCTCCCGCCCGGGGCTCGCGCTCGCCTTCGCCCAGGACACCGTGGCGGGGGCGCTGGCCTGCGCGGCGGTCGCGGATGTGGTGGTCGTCACGGACGACTCCACGGCCTCGTGGGAACTGTCCCGGCTGGGGGCGCGGATCGTCGCGGACGGCCCGGGGGCCGGGCTCAACGCGGCCCTGGCCCACGGGGTGCGGGCGATACGGGCCGGCCGGCCGGGGGCTGCGGTGGCCGCGATGAACGCCGACCTCCCGGCCCTGCGCCCGCCCGAATTGCTACGCGTGCTCGAAAGGGCCGCGGTATTTCCCCGGGCATTTCTGGCGGATGCGGCCGGAATCGGGACGACCTTGCTTTCCGCTGCTCCGGACGTGGAATTGGCACCCGCGTTCGGTGGGCGCTCGCGGGCCCGGCATTCGGCTTCGGGAGCGGTGGAAATCGCCCTGTCGGGCGTGGACAGCGTGCGCCGGGACGTGGACACGGCACAGGACCTGAGGACGGCGCTCGCCCTCGGCGTGGGCCCCCACACCGCCCGATACAGTGCCCGTATGCAGGCGACCGCGTACACGTACGACTCCCAGACCCGCAGCGGCAGTGTGCTGCTGGACGACGGCACCCCGGTGCCCTTCGAGGCCCCGGCCTTCGACGCGGGCGGCCTGCGGCTGCTGCGGCCCGGGCAGCGGGTGCGGATCGAGACGGACGGCGAGGGCGCGGCGCTGCGGATCACCCTCGTCACGCTGCAGACCTTCTGAGAGGACGCACCGCGGGCCGGTTTCCCCACGGAGGGGAAACCGGCCCGGCGTGTGTGACTCGCGCCCCTACTTCTTGCGGGCGGTGGTCTTCTTCGCGGTGGCCTTGCGCGTCGCCGTCTTCTTGGCGGGCGCGGTCGTCTTCGCGGTGGCCTTCTTGGCTGCCGGAGCGGTCTTCTTGGCGGTGGAGGTGGTCTTCTTCGCCGCCGGCGTCGCCTTCTTGGCCGTCGTCGCCTTCTTGGCCGCGGACGTGGCCTTCTTGGTCGTGGCGGTGCTCTTCACCGCCGTCTTCTTGGCCGTGCCGGTGGCCTTCTTGGCCGTGGTCTTCTTTGCGACCGTGGTCTTTGCCGCCGCCTTCTTGGCGGTGGTGGCCTTCTTCGCGGCGGCCTTCTTGACCGTCGCGGAGGCGCCGCCGGTGAGGCTGCCCTTGGGCGCCTTCTTCACCGAGACCTCGCCGCCCTTGGGCAGCTTCTTGGTGCCGCTGACCAGGTCCTTGAACCCCTGGCCCGCACGGAAGCGGGGCACCGAGGTCTTCTTGACCCGGACGCGCTCTCCGGTCTGCGGGTTGCGGGCGTAACGGGCCGGACGGTCGACCTTCTCGAACGAGCCGAAGCCCGTGACCGAGACCCGGTCGCCCGCGACGGTAGCGCGGACGATCGCGTCCAGTACCGCGTCGACAGCGTCCGCGGCCTGCTGGCGGCCGCCCAGCTTGTCGGCAATCGCTTCTACGAGCTGCGCCTTGTTCAACGTCTTCCCCTTCGGAGACTTCGCCAGAACGAATGTGTTCAAGCTTATTTCGCACGTTAGGCGGATATATACCGCAAATCAAACACGAAACGGGCTAATCACCCTAGTGCCGCAACGCCGGAGGACGTTACGGAGTTCCTTCGCATCAGTCGCCTTCAGGGAATCGACCCTCGTCAAGGTCCTTCATCAACCTGTCCAGGCGCCTTGCCGCATCGGCGAGATCGTGCTTCGCCGCGGCCGTGACGACCAACAGCTTCCGGGACAGCGCCATCCTTACGCCCTCCGGGACTTGCAGTGAGCGCACCCGTGTGTGTGCTTCTTTCAGTCGGTCCGCGACGCGTTCGTAGAGCTCAAGTTGACTGTCGCGTTCCATGCACAGATTGTGCCATCTGGGGCGAGTTGTCGCCTCACGGGGCCTCAACACACAGCTGTGCCCCCCACCGGACGGTGGGGGGCACAGTGTCGTGGACGTGATCACCCGAAGGCGAATAAGCCCTGATCAGGCTGGAATCAGGCCTGAATCGTGCGCGGCTTGTAGGCGGGGCGGGCACTTTCGTAGGTGGCGATGTCGGCTTCGTTCTGAAGGGTGAGGGAGATGTCGTCCAGGCCTTCCAGGAGCCTCCAGCGGGCGTTGTCGTCGAGTTCGAACTCGGCCTTGATGCCCTGGGCTCGTACCTGGCGGTCGACGAGGTCGACGGTGATCTCGGCGGTGGGGTCGGCTTCGGTCAGTTCCCACAGTCGTTCGACGGTGTCCTGGGGCAGAACGACGGTCAGCAGGCCGTTCTTCAGCGAGTTCCCGCGGAAGATGTCGGCGAAGCGGGAGGAGATGACGGTTTTGAAGCCGTAGTTCTGCAGGGCCCATACGGCGTGTTCGCGGGAGGAGCCGGTGCCGAAGTCGGGGCCGGCGAGCAGGACGGTCGCGCCGGCGCGCTCGGGGCGGTTGGTGACGAACTGGGGGTCCTTGCGCCAGGCCTCGAAGAGGCCGTCTTCGAATCCGTCGCGGGTGATCTTCTTGAGCCAGTGGGCGGGGATGATCTGGTCGGTGTCGACGTTGCTGCGGCGCAGCGGGACGGCTCGGCCGGTGTGGGTGGTGAAGGCTTCCATGGTGTTCAGACTCCGGCGGTGGCGTCGGCGGTGGTCAGGTCGGCGGGGGAGGCCAGGTGGCCCAGTACGGCGGTGGCGGCGGCGACCTGGGGGGAGACCAGGTGGGTGCGTCCGCCCTTGCCCTGGCGGCCTTCGAAGTTGCGGTTGGAGGTGGACGCGGAGCGCTCGCCGGGGGCCAGTTGGTCGGGGTTCATGCCCAGGCACATCGAGCAGCCCGCGTGCCGCCATTCGGCGCCGGCTTCCTTGAAGATTTTGTCCAGGCCTTCTTCGACGGCTTGCAGGGCGACCCGGACGGAGCCGGGGACGACCAGCATCCGTACGCCGTCGGCGACTTTGCGGCCCGCGACGATCCCGGCGACGGC